>JAIUMH010000006.1 GCA_022565635.1 Flavobacteriaceae bacterium
GAAGTCCAACACCACCCGATCCTAACGAACCAGAGAGTTGGGATCAGCCAAAAGTGCCTGGTTTAGCCGATGCTGATGGGAATACACTAACTTTTCCTATATTTGATGTGGAGGAGGAGGAAGATGAAGAAGAGGACTTTGACGACCATATATTTATTGACGAAGAGTTTAAAGAAAATGAATGCCTCTTGAGTGTTTATGAAGATATGGGCAAGGCCTCCGCTTTTGATAATTACCTGCAAAACTTTGATGGTGATATGTCTGTGGCTAACTTGAGGTTTAGTACTGATGATAATTTTGGACAAAACCCAAACTATCAAGGTTATTCTAATGCTATGGCTATAACAAATCCCCCTTTGTCTTCTAATGTAATACTAATTGACTTTAACACAGACCCTTCAACAAGTGGAAATATATTGGATAAGCCTGAAGTCTTTAGAGCTGTTGCTATGATACATGAGATTATTCATGCAGAGATGTATAGAAAAATGCTTGATGCAATGATAGAAGCAGAAGGTCAAGGAGCAACATTAGACTGGACGAATATGAATGGTATTCAGTTTAACCAATACTTGAATACTTTACAAAACAAATATTTTGGTATTTGGGATTATTTTGTAAGATATGACTATAATAATTCTACACCAGATGATGGCCAACACCAACAAATGGCGCAACACTATCGCGATATTATAAAAGATGCATTAACTGACTATGATTCAACATTAACAGAAACTCAAAAAAATGCTCTTTCATGGATTGGTTTGAATGAAGCTGATGTTGTTGCTTGGCAAAATTTAACACAACCAGAACGAGATGCTATAAACCAAACCATTACTCAAATCCAAAATACTTTTCCAAATGATTGCGAATAAAAACTACTTATTTATTTTATTATTTATTGGTATAGCTGTTTTTTCTCAAGAAAAACCACCATATCCAAAAGATACCATTCATATAAAGTATGAATTTAAAACTGGAAACACTTGGAATAACAAGTTTGATAGAAAGTACAAAGGTGAGAAAGGGATATATTTTAATATAGTTACTAATAAAAGTGGTGATTTGGCATTATTTGCCTCTCATAAATCAAAATTTGATACTCTAAATATTGATTACATAAAAAGTATTAAGTTCTTAGATTTAAAGAAAATTAAAGAATTAGAAAGTAATTATTATAAAGATAGATTTGGAGGAAATCCATGGATAAAAAACAAAAATGCTGTTTTTGTAACTTATGTCATTGAACAAATAAATGAAGATTGTATCGTAAAATATCCAGTAATTTGGAGAAATGAAGGAGTGACAGATTAAAACATATTCCCCGCTTTAAAGAAGAGTGGGGAATATTTTACATAATCTGCTAACGTAAAACCAAACTCTTTAGAATTTTAAATGAAAACAGCTTTGGAAATTGGAAAAAACTAAGCTTAAACAATAATGGCAACGGCAATTACAGTTATGATGAGTTTCCATGCGACTAAATATATAAACTAAAAAACATAAAAATGAAAAATATAATTTTTAATATAACAATACTAACAATTTTACTTATTTCACTAGTATCAAATGCTCAAACAATAATTGTTTGGGGTGAAGATAATGGTAATTTACCAAATGATTTTAAAAGCACAGGACAATACTATTATAAAGATGTACATAATTATTTAGATAATTTTGAAGGCACATGGGAATATGAAGTTGGTAACAAAAAATTCCAAATTATTTTAACTAAAGTAGAGTTTTATCATGAAATAGACAATGTTTTAAATTTAAATTTTTATCATGATGGCATTACAATTCAATATAGGAAATACGAAGATGATAGTTTGGTTTTTGAGTCACCCAGCTATGAGACACCAAATTTTAGCACAACAGACGGAGTGCTTTTAAAAGGAGCGGTAAGTGATTATGGTCGTATTACTAAAACGGTTTATTATCCTGTTACCAATCAGGTAAGAGCACAAGGAGGCGAACCCATCTATCCAAGATGCCATATAGAGTTAGTCGATACCCAACCTAATGAAACAGCCAAAATTAGTTTTAAACTGTATCTTATTGATGTAATCAACTATGATAAAGAAACTTATGCAGGTCAAGATTTGTATAGCATACCTAATGATGTTATTCTAGAAAAAGTAGAGTAAATTAATTAAAAACCCCACTTTGTTTATTTTTATAAGGTGGGGTTTGTTGAATTAATCTGTTCAGGTAAAAAACTTAAATGAAAACAATTAAAATAACAATAGCAGTATTTACATGGCTGATTTCTAGCAATATAAATGGACAAGAAGTTTATTCAGAAAACCAATTATTATTTGGTATTTGGGAACATGCTTATGAAGAAGATGGGGAGAACTTTATCTTTAGAGTTATGCTTGACAAACAGCGTTTTTCAGACATGCATCAAAAGCATACTCTTAGTGGGAATTATGAACTAATTAAAATGGTAAATGGTGAAGAAGAAGTTGTCTATTCTTCAATCCCCTACCAACTGCCTGAAGAGACCCTCAATCAAATTATTGATAGACATCATGTTTTCGGTGGGTTTACCAACGAAGACGGCACACTCCTAAGAGGAAGTTTTCAAGAGTTTCATACGGGGGGGTCTTCAAGATGGGGATCTTTAAGAATAGAGCTCATTCAAAGTTCTCCTACACCCAAAATACATTGGCGGTTAAAACATAAACAAGGTCTAATTATTGCCCATGATGATCCAAATAAACCAAATAGAATAGTAATCCCTATGGATTTAATTCTAGAAAAAGTAGAATAAATTAATTAAAAACCCCACTTTGTTTATGTTTACAAGGTGGGGTTTCTTTAGTTAATCTGTTTTTGATAAATACAAAAATGAAAAATATGATTTTTAATATATTCATAGTATTGATGTTTGTGGCATTAAGTAGTATAGCACCCCCAATTTGCTAGACCACTTTTAGTTGTTTTTGAATTGTATAGTAAAATAGTTGATACGATGAAGATTGGGTGGTTGTACTATTTCCATAGTTCGTTTTTGGTTTTCTAGACTGAGTTTAACCACCATAATCAATCCTATTTTTAATCGATCATGACGGTTAATTGGTTTTTCTCTCTATATTTTCTATATTCGATTAAAATCTAGAAGACATGAAAATCCTAAACGCCAAACAATTAGCTAAAGTTGATGCTTTTACCATGAATTCTCAAGGATTATCTGATTGGGAATTGATGGAACGCGCCTCTCAAGAAGCTTGTTTTGAATTGATTAAACACATCGATTTAATCAATGATAAAATTTATATTTTCTGCGGGACAAGCAACAATGGAGGCGATGGTTTAGCTATGGCTAGAATTTTACATCAGATGACAGCCAAGGTTCAGGTTTTTAATGTGATTTATGCACCAAAAACATCTCAAGCGCATCAGAAAAATTTAGATTTATTAAATGACTTAGACATTCAAGTATTTTCAATAGCTTCTGTGGATGAATTTCCAAATTTTGCAAATGCTTCGTGTATAATTGATGCCATTTTTGGGGTAGGTCTAAATCGAAGAATGCCAGATTTTATTCAGGAGTTGGTGAAGAAGATCAATGCATCTAAGGCTTTTGTTTGTGCTATTGATGTGCCTTCCGGTATGTATTTAGAACAAGCCGTTTCTGCAGATGAGCAAATTGTGAATTCCGATTTATGTCTGACTTTTCAATTGCCTAAACTGCCCTTTTTATTACCTGAAACGGGTGTCTTTGTAGAAAATTTTAAGCTTATAGATATCCAGCTTTCAGAAGAAAAAATTAAACAGGCATCAACTCCGTATCATTACATTTCAAAATATGATATAGCTTCAATATTACAAAAGCGACCCAAATTTTCACATAAAGGTGTTTTTGGAAATGCATTACTAATAGGAGGTCAAGAGGGGATGTGGGGGAGTGTGATTATGTCCACAAAAGCTTGCTTACGAAGTGGCATTGGTAAAGTGTACACTCATTTAGATGATGCTGGTCAAGCGGTGTTAACACAACAAGCCTTAGAAGCTATTTTTGTGAATGATGGTTTAGCATTTTTATCTTCAGAAACAAAATTAAATGCTATAGGAATTGGCATGGGCTTGGGTAAATCAACTGAAGCAAGTCAACTTTTAAAAGGAGTTCTAGCAAAGAAACCTAATCGATTACTTTTAGATGCAGATGCCCTTAATTTACTTGGTGAGCACCCTAGTTGGCTGGAAGATTTACCTGAAAATTCCGTTTTAACACCACATCTAGGAGAATTAAAACGACTTATAGGCGAGTGGGAAAACGATTACGATTTATTGCAGAAAGTCAAAGATTTTTGCAATAAATTTAAAGTCGTTTTAATTGTAAAAGGCGCTCATAGCATGATTTGTGATGGAGTAGATTATTACTTTAATTCTAGTGGTAATTCTGGGTTAGCAAAAGCGGGTAGTGGTGATGTTTTGTCTGGGATTATCACGGCACTTTTGGCTCAAGACTACAAGGTTTTAGAGGCTTGTCAATTAGGGGTTTATGTACATGGATTGGCGGCCGATTTAGCGCTTCAATTGCAAAGCAAGCATACGCTCTTAGCTACTGATGTAATTAGGTATTTAGGAAAAGCTTTTCAGCTACTGGAATCAAAAATCGATTAAAATTTCTTATTTTCGCAAACGTTTTATTAAGATTTTTATATAAAAAATTGAACAGGAACTATGCAAAGAGAAACCCATTATATTGACACTTCGGTACTTGATATTCAAGATATTTATTACATCCTTGAACACAATAAAAAACTAGCCTTAAGCGAAGAAGCAAAACTAAATATTCAAAAAGCACGAACCTATTTAGATGAAAAACAGGATTTAGAATCTACACCTGTTTACGGAATTAACACCGGATTTGGCTCGTTATGCAATATTAAAATTTCAGACAGTAAGCTTTCTCAGTTGCAAGAAAACTTAGTCTTATCTCATGCTTGTGGTACAGGAGACAAAGTATGCAATAAGATTGTAAAGCTGATGTTGTTGTTAAAAATTCAATCCTTAAGCTATGGTAATTCGGGTATTTCTTTGGCTGTAGTAGAACGATTAATAGAATTTTTTAATCAAAATGTTTTACCCGTTATTTATGAACAGGGATCTTTGGGAGCTTCGGGAGATTTAGCTCCGTTAGCACACCTTTCTTTGCCCTTGCTGGGCGAAGGGATAGTGAATTATAAAGGAAAAGAACAAGCTTCATCAATTGTTTTAAAAGAACTGAATCTTGAGCCATTAAAGTTGCAGTCTAAAGAAGGTTTAGCTTTATTAAATGGTACTCAATTTATGAGTGCTCATGCAGTTTATGCCTTAATTGAAACCTTTCGTATTTCTCATATTTCAGACCATATTGCTTGTGTTTCTTTAGACGCTTTTGATTGTAATATGTCGCCTTTTGATCCTTTAGTTCATGAGGTAAGGCCTCACAGAGGTCAAATTAAAACAGCCCAGCGAATTTTAGATTTACTTGAAGGTAGTGAAATTGCAAAAGTAGAGAAGAAAAATGTGCAAGATCCATATTCGTTTAGGTGCATACCTCAGGTGCATGGAGCTAGTAAAGATACTTTTCACTTTGTGTACCAATGTGTGAAAACTGAAATCAATTCAGTAACAGACAATCCTAATATTTTTGTAAAAGACAATAAAATTATTTCGGGAGGAAATTTTCATGGCCAACCCATTGCATTACCTATGGATTACTTAGCCATAGCGCTTTCTGAATTGGGTAATATTTCAGAACGAAGAACTTATCAACTCGTTTCTGGTCTACGAGGCTTACCTGATTTTTTGGTTGATAACCCAGGTTTAAATTCTGGTTTTATGATTCCGCAATATACGGCAGCCAGTATTGTTAGTCAGAATAAACAACTTTGCAGTCCCGCTTCAGTAGATTCTATTGTTTCTTCTAATGGGCAAGAAGACCATGTAAGTATGGGAGCCAATGCAGCTACTAAGTTGGTGAAAGTAGTCAATAACACAAAACAAATTTTAGCTATTGAATTGTTTAATGCTTCACAAGCGCTTTATTTTAGAGAGCCTTTAAAGACTTCGCCTAAAATTCAAAACTTTGTTGAAGCATTTAGAGAACAAGTAGAAATTGTTAAAGAGGATAAGTTAATGGCAAATGAGATGCACAAAGCACTTCATTTTATTGAAAACTATCCTTTTGAATATGATATTTTTAAAATTTAAAAAAGTCACTCGAACATAGTTTTTTGTATCTTTGTAAGTTGTTAACACTCAAATACATGTTTTTATGAAAAATCTTAAATTGATTTTATTAACTAGTCTATTCGCATTCTTGTTAAGCAGTTGTGCACAAAAAGTGAGTTTTCCAGTATCTCAAGTTTTACCTTCAGCAGATGCTGTAGCTAAAATAAAAAAAGATAAAAATGATAACTACCAAATTGATTTAGAAGTGAAAAATCTCACAAGTCCAGATCGCTTAAGTCCGCCTAGAGAAATGTATGTGGTTTGGATAGAAACAAGTAAAGGAACCACTAATCTTGGTCAATTAAAAAGTAGTAAAAGCATGTTTTCATCAGCTAGAAATGCTTCAATGACAACTACAACTCCTCACAAACCTTCAAGGTTTATCATTACCGCTGAAGATAAATCAGACAATAAAGAACCTGGAACACAGGTTATATTAGAAGCTGAAGTTAGAGAAAAATAAACTTTCCTTTATCAATAACTTAAAAACAAAAAAAAAACCGAAGTCTAACTTCGGTTTTTTTGTTAGATGTAATCTTTTTTATGCTTTAAATAAGGGTCTATTCACCATCATTTTGTGCACTTGAGATTTGATATCTCCAAGTAAATGATCATTGGTGTGATTTACTATGGCTTGATCAATCAGTTCAACAATAGCTTTCATTTCGTTGTCCATCATACCGCGAGTTGTTATTGCTGGAGTTCCTATTCTAATTCCAGAAGTAACAAACGGAGAACGTTCATCAAAAGGGACCATATTTTTATTTACTGTAATTCCTGCTTTACCAAGTGCTTCTTCAGCTTCTTTACCTGTAATATTTTTATTGGTTAAATCAATAAGCATCATATGGTTGTCTGTACCGCCAGAAATAATTCCATAATCTAACTTCATAAATTCATCAGCCATTGCATTTGCATTTTTAATAACTTGCTTCTGATAAACTAAAAAATCATCTGATAATGCTTCACCAAAGGCTACTGCTTTTGCGGCAATAATATGCTCTAAAGGACCGCCTTGGTTACCTGGAAATACGCCACTATCCATTAAGCTAGACATTTTTTTGAGATTGCCGTTTTTTAATTTCAATCCAAATGGGTTTTCAAAATCTTCTCCCATTAAAATGATTCCTCCTCTAGGTCCACGAATTGTTTTATGGGTTGTAGAAGTAACAATATGACAGTGGGGTAGTGGGCTTTGTAGTAATCCTTTGGCAATTAATCCAGCTGGATGAGCCATATCTGCTAGTAAAATAGCTCCAACTTCATCAGCAATTTCTCTAAATTTTTTATAGTCAATTTCTCTAGAGTAGGCAGAAGCTCCGGCTATAATTAATTTTGGTTTTTCTTTTAAAGCTTGATCTCTAACCTGATTTAAATCAATTTTACCAGTTTCTTTATTTACGCCGTAAAAAACGGGTTGGTATAATTTTCCAGAAAAGTTTACAGGAGAACCATGGGTTAAATGTCCGCCATGGGCTAAATCAAAGCCTAAAATTTTGTCGCCAGGCTTTAAAATCATAGAGAAAACAGCCGTGTTTGCCTGAGATCCAGAATGTGGTTGAACATTGGCATAGGCTGCGCCAAAAAGTTCTTTTAAGCGTTCTTTGGCTAAATTTTCTACTTCATCAACTACTTCACAGCCTCCGTAATACCTTTTTCCAGGGTATCCTTCAGCATATTTGTTGGTTAAAACAGAACCAGCTGCGGCCATTACATCATGGCTAGCAAAGTTTTCACTAGCTATAAGTTCTAGACCATTTCGTTGACGTTCTTCTTCTTTTTTTATTAGATTGAATACTTGAATATCTTTGACCATGTTTTGATTTCGTTAAATATGTTTCAAAAGTATGAAATGTATTCTTTAAATTCACGTAAAATTATATATTTGAGAATTCATTATAACAATTTAATCAATAAATCAACAAATATGCCATTAAAAGCTAACGACCCCAATAGAAAAACCTGGATAGAGATTACAGACAACAGTGATTTTCCTATTCAAAATATACCCTTCGGCGTTTTTTTAACGCGTGATGATATTATTACCATTGGAACAAGAATTGGTGATACCGCAATCGATTTAGGTGCTTTGCATCAATTAGGTTATTTTGAAGGTATCCCACTTACAGATGATATCTTTTTACAAGATACATTAAATGATTTTATAGCCGATGGAAGAAAAACTTGGCGCGCTGTAAGAGATCGTATTGCTGAAATTTTTGATAAAAATAATGAAACCCTAAAAAATAATGAAGAGCACAGAACACGTGTGCTTTTTACATTAGATGAAATTGAAATGCAAATGCCTGTTCAGGTAGGAGATTATACTGATTTTTATTCAAGCAAGGAACATGCAACTAATGTTGGAACTATGTTTAGAGATCCTGACAATGCTTTGCTTCCTAATTGGCTTCATATTCCTGTAGGTTATCACGGAAGAAGCTCTTCTATTATTCCGAGTGGAATACCTATTCATAGACCGCAAGGACAGAAACTACCACAGGGTGCAGATAAACCTATTTTTGGCCCCTCACGCCTTTTAGATTTTGAATTAGAAATGGCTTTTATTACTACCGACTCTAATCAATTGGGTGAGCCTATTCCTATTGATGAAGCTGAAAGTTACATTTTTGGAATGGTTTTATTTAACGACTGGAGTGCTAGAGATATTCAAAAGTGGGAATACGTGCCACTTGGTCCGTTTTTAGCAAAGAATTTTGCTTCGTCAATTTCACCTTGGATAGTAACCTTAGATGCCTTAGAGCCTTTTAGAGTAGAAGGACCTAAGCCAGAAAAAGAACTTTTGCCATACCTTCAAACCTCAGGAAAAAAGAGCTTTGATATTAACTTAGAAGTAGGAATTACTCCTGAAAAAGGGGAAGAAACCGTTGTCTCTAAATCTAATTTTAAATATATGTATTGGAATATGAGTCAGCAGTTAGCTCATCATACAGTGAACGGTTGTCCTGTTAATAGCGGAGACATGATGGCAAGTGGTACAATTTCTGGCCCCACACCAGATTCTTACGGGTCTATGTTAGAATTGTCTTGGAGAGGTTCAAAACCTATTAAACTTAAAAATGGTGAAGAAAGAAAGTTTGTTGAAGATTATGATACAGTAACCATGAGAGGGTTTTGTCAAAATCATCAATCAAGAATTGGCTTTGGAGAAGTTTCTACTCAAGTTTTACCAGTTTTCAAACCCAAAAAATAATACACTTCAGTTTTATAAAAAGTCCAAGGCAATCCTATTTTGTCTTGGACTTTTTGTATTTTTCAACCTATGAAAGAACAATTTAAAAAAGTATATAATCAGCTATATAAAATCAAATTGATTAAAGTTATTGTTGATTCTGTTCAGGATTTTATCAATAACGATTCTTCCAGCTTTGCAGCGGCCACAGCTTTTTATACAATTTTTAGCCTGCCTGCTTTTTTTATTATAATCCTTAATATTGGTTCTTATTTTTACAATGAATCTGAAATTAAAGATGAATTGTTTATTCAGATTGAGGATTTGGCGGGAAAAGAAGCGGTAGTAAGTATAGAAGATATTTTAGATAATTTTACGGTTGATGACACTAGTTTTTTGTCTTATATTTTAGCGGTTGGTGTAATCTTATTTAGTGCAACCACTGTTTTTGTTAGCCTTCAAAGAGGAATTAATCACATTTGGCACTTAAAAACCAAACCAGAAACAGGCATCATTAAGCAGATTTTTGATCGTTTATGGAGTTTTTCAGTGGTTTTTTCATTAGGATTTATATTGGTAATTTCACTTTTACTAGAAACCTTAATCACCATTGTATTATCTCATTTCAATTTTATTTTAGACCACATTAATATCAATATTTCAAACGCTGTGCAGTTGGTTGTTGCTCAATTAGCCACTATTGTGATTTTTACTTTAATGTATCGAGTTTTACCGGATGCACGCGTAAAATGGAAAGATACTTGGATTGGCGCTATAGTTACTACCATTTTATTTGCTTTAGGTAAGTATGGTATAGGTTTGTATTTGGGAAATTCTGATTTAGGTAACACGTACGGTGCTGCTGGTTCATTGGTTATTCTGCTTATTTGGGTATATTATTCCGTTTTAATTTTCTTATTTGGTGGTCAAATCACTTATTATATAGCAACGTATTACGGAAATAATGTAAAACCGAAAAAATCTGCTATGATGGTAGAGCTAAAAGAGGTGAAAGAATTTGAGGATTAATACCAATTTATCTAAATACAGACCAATCTAATTTTAAAGAGAAAATGTTAGAATATAGCCCTACGCTTTGGTCACCAATATCCGTGAAAGCGTAGTCAATTTGAATGCCATTGTATCGAAAACCTACTCCAAAATTAGGTTGAAATCCTATTGAAGTTCCGCCACCAAGTTGTTCTACATCTTGAAAGTTTCCTACACCACCACGTAAAAAAACCATTTTTGTATAATTGATTTCAAATCCAGCAGCAGGAGTTGCACTCATGTTATCGGAAGAAATAATATCATTAGTTCTAGCAAATCTAAAATCAAGATTTACAGCGGTTGTAAGTCCAAAATCTTTAGATAAATCAAAATCTCTTGCTATACCCATCTGAAGTTTTGGCAACGTAATTTCGGTTGTTTCAGGTCGTTCTTGATTTTGTCCTTCAATAGCACCGCTTATGGTTTCAAATTCTGCTTCATTAATGGTCCAAGTATTATAAGTGGTGGTTATGTCTCTGGCCATTAATCCTAGCTTCCAATTGCCTTTATGGTATTGTAATCCTACATCAAAGCCAAATCCCCATGCATCTGCAAACTCCCCAATAACTCTTCTAATAACTTTTGCATTGGCACCAAGATTTAAACCTTCTATTCCTGTTTTTCTTGCATAGGTAAGTGCAAATGCATAATCAGCTGCAGAAAATAAACTTATTCGGTCATAATCAATATTTCCTTGGCTATCTATAAGTTGGGTAGTATTCATAATATCATCTACACCAAAACGGATAATGCTTAATCCAACAGCAGAATTTTCATCTATAGGCATAGCTCCGGCTACGTAATTGTAAGTAGCTATGTTGGCAAAATAATTAGCGTGCATAGCAGCAAATTGATTATCTTCAATATTTACTAATCCTGCAGGATTCCAGTATACAGAATTTACATCTTCCGTTGATGCTGTAACTGCATTGGCCATTCCAAAAGCAGCAGCATCAACACCTATATTCAAAAATTCATTTGAATATTTTCGTGCCGTCTGAGTGTATCCAGAAAACACAAAAAGAACGGCTATTAAAAGATATACTTTTTTCAATATGAAAGATTTTGACAAATATGCTATTTATTTACAATATTAAAAACTTATTTTGCATCTGAATATTGCGTGAATGTCAAATAAATGTGAAAACAAATGGTTTTGTTTGTGTTCTGTAGTCTAATAAATTCATGAAGTATTTCTAACAACACCTAATATAATAAACAAATGGTAAAACATATTCCTAATTTAATTACAAGTTTAAATCTTTTATGTGGCGGAATTGCCTGTATTTTTATGCTTGAAGGCCACATTCTACTAGCCTCCTTCTTAGTTGTTTTGGGTATTTTTTTCGACTTTTTTGATGGTTTAGCGGCTCGATTACTTAATGTTTCTTCAGAAATAGGACTTCAATTAGATTCATTAGCAGATTTAGTAACCAGTGGTTTGGTTCCTAGCCTTGGTGTTTTTTATTTGATTTCAGAGTTTACAACAGGTTATCAGTCTCATCAAATTCAGTTTTATTTTCCTTATGTTTCTTTTTTAATTTTAATAGGTTCTGCGTACAGACTTGCTAAATTTAATGTAGATGATAGGCAAACTTCTTCATTTATTGGCTTGCCTACACCATCTAATGCGCTTTTAGTTCTATCTCTTTTATTGATTATTGAATATCAAAACCATCTTGTTGGTCATTCTTTTATTGCTAATTCTTACTTTTTAATGTTTTTTTCTGTAGTTAGTATGTGGTTATTAAACATGGAGGTTGCTTTGTTTGGTTTAAAGTTCAAAAACTTTTCAATACAAGAAAATTGGTATAGGTATGTAATATTAATTTTGGGGATTGGCTTAATAAGCTTATTTACTTATTTAGGCGTATTTCTCACCATTATTGCATATATAATTCTGTCTTTAAGTATCCCTCAAAGCTCAACTAAGTAGTTAAACTAAGTCTGTATTTTTGAGGTGTAATGCCTTCATTTTTTTTAAACATTCTAGTAAAATAACTAGCGCTATTAAAACCTGATTGTAAGGCAACGTCAACCATCTTTTTATTGGTGGTACGTATCAGTTTTTTTGCAAATTTAATGCGTTCATTATTTAGGTAATCGGTTGGAGTTTCACCAAAGGTGTTTTTGAATTTTTTATAAAAATTAGAACTGCTCATACAAGCTTTTTTAGCCAAGTCGTCAACAGAAAGATTTTCTTTGAAATTCTGGCGAATATACTTGATTATAAAAGCCATTCTGTTGTTGTCAAAAAGCGAAGAAGTTTCGTTTAAGAGTGTCATTTTAGCTTTGGTTTGCAAAAGCCTAACTATTAATTCTTTAATCATGATATCTAATAGTGCATCTTTTGCTTTAATGTTATTAATAAAAGTGCTCATTAAGCGTTGAATTAAATAATCAATATTTGGGTTGTTGTTAAGATGACACGTTTCTTTTTGTAAATTAATTAGAAGCTTTTCATCTCCTTTAATTTCAGAGAGATTTTGGTAGAGGTGTATGGTCTCTTCAATTTTTTGGGCATCAATACCTAAGGCTAAACACTGAGTAGGTTGACGTAAACTTGCTTCAGGAAAGTCAATAATCATTTTTTTACTAGAAGGTAGTACAACTGATTCTCCTGGTACAAAATCAAAACTTTTATGGTTTTCTAGATGCATTATTTTCTTTCCTGAAATCATACTTGCCAAAATGGGGAAATTAAATTCAAGATATACCGCTTCAGCCTTTTGGTAAGTTTCATATATATTCAATTCAGCAAATTCAGCACCGTACACGGTTCTGTTTTCAACAAGGGTTTCTATTTTACGAAGAGATTGATGCGTTTTGATTAAATTATCCATAATGCTAATTTGTAATTTGATAGAATTGTACACTCTAAAAATAGAATAATTAAATTTTTTAATGAAATAAATGTATAGTTTTAACACATTCTAATTTTAAAAATAAAAACGATGAATTACACAAAACCAAATTTTAAAGAAAAGTATGGTAATTTTATTGGCGGAAAGTTTGTTGCTCCAAGGGGAGGACAATATTTTGAAAACACTTCGCCAACCAACAACCAACTCATAGCTAAGTATCCGCGTTCACAAAAAGAAGACGTAGATCATGCAATAGATGTAGCTAGAGAAGCTTTTGCCTCTTGGGGAAAAACAGCGGCAGCAGAACGCGCAGCTGTTTTAAATAAAATAGCAGATAAATTAGAGGAGCACTTAAATGAATTTGCGGCTATAGATACTTATGACAATGGTAAACCCATCCGCGAAACTGTAAATGCAGATGTTCCTTTAGCCATTGATCATTTTCGTTATTTTGCTGGGGTAATTAGAGCTGAAGAAGGTTCTGCAACCGAGTTAAATCAAAATACATTATCTCTCATAATCAAAGAACCATTAGGGGTTGTAGCGCAAATAATTCCGTGGAATTTTCCACTTTTAATGTTTGCATGGAAGGTGGCTCCTGCTTTGGCTGCAGGAAATTGTATTGTTTTAAAACCAGCTGAACAAACTCCAAGTTCTGTAACTTATTTTGCCGAGGTTATGAGTGATATAATTCCTCCCGGTGTATTGAATATTGTTCATGGATTTGGCCCTGAAGCTGGAAAACCCTTAGCATCTAGCCCTAAAGTAAACAAGGTTGCATTTACAGGTGAAACTACAACAGGTCAGTTAATAATGCAGTACGCTTCTAAAAACCTAAATCCTGTAACCATGGAGCTTGGGGGTAAATCACCTAATATTTTCTTTAACTCTGTCATGGATCATGATGACGAATTTTTAGACAAATGTATTGAAGGGGCTGTATTATTTGCTTTTAATCAAGGCGAAGTGTGTACTTGTCCTTCTCGAATTTTAGTTCAAGAAGACATCTATGAAGATTTCATGAAACGTGTTGTTGAACGAACAAACGCCATTGTACAAGGTGATCCGTTTGATATGAATACCCAAGTAGGGGCACAAGCTTCTAATGACCAATATGAAAAAATTCTTTCTTATTTTAAAATAGGAAAAGAAGAAGGAGCTGAAATTTTAACAGGCGGCGAAGCATTTAAGGCTTCAGGTGAATATGCCGATGGATTTTATGTCCAACCAACAATTATGAAAGGCCATAATAAAATGCGTGTTTTTCAAGAAGAAATTTTTGGTCCTGTTGTTTCTGTTTGTACCTTTAAAGATGAAAAAGAAGCTTTAGAAATTGCCAACGATACACTTTATGGATTAGGTGCTGGTGTTTGGACGAGGGATGCGCATCAACTTTACCAGGTTCCTAGAGAAATAAAAGCCGGTAGAGTTTGGGTGAATTGTTACCATGATTATCCTGCTCATGCTCCATTTGGTGGATATAAAAAATCTGGATTTGGTAGAGAAAACCATTTAATGATGCTTGGGCATTATAGACAAACCAAGAACATGCTAATTTCTTATGACAAGAATAAATTAGGGTTCTTTTAAAATTATATAAAATGGAAGTAAAAAGAGTTGAAATTACAGAGGAAGCTAAAAGATTAGTTCTTCAACTAAGAGAAAAACATGGGGAAGTCATCTTTCATCAGAGTGGAGGCTGTTGTGATGGTTCTTCTCCTATGTTACTTCCTAAAGAAGATTTTTATACTGATGAATCCGATATCCATTTAGGGAACATTGCGGGGGTTGATTTTTATATGAACGAAGCTCAATACGAATACTGGAAACACACTCATTTGACTATTGATGTAACCCAAGGTAGGGGAGCAAGTTTTTCTCTAGAAATTCCTGAAGGATATCGATTTATTGTTCATTCTAGATTATTTACCGAAGAAGAGAAAAAAAATATGTAATAAATTCTGATTAATCATTCAATAACCACCAAACATAATTTATTTGTTTTTGGTGGTTTTATTTTTGTCATAGTCTAAAATACAAGTAAGTTCACTCATAAAGTATAATTCTGGATATACATAATAATCATTTACTTCATCAAAAAGTTCACTTCTAAAAATGAAGTCCAATTGGTATTTTTTAGATTGAAGTGAGGCAATATAAACTTCAGAAGCCTGTAATTCTTTTATGCTTTTAGCATCTAATAAGAAAAAACCACGGTTGGTTATATTGGAATAGTTAGATTCTTTTTCGTTCACAAAACCACAAAGTTTTTCACCTACTTGAGGCAAACTAACATAATTTCCGTTTTTTAATCGAAAGGTAATTCTTGAGTTATTCCCAATACAAATTGGGCTTAAATTTTCTTCAGCATCTTCTGTAATTTCTATGTACAAAATTATTTGTTCATTGCTGTAGAGTAAACTAAAATCTATTACCCTACCTCGTAGCGGAGTAGTCCATTCTTCAACCATTACAGGCTCTGTCTGCAAGAATTCAATTTCTCCTTTTTTATTTTGATTAAATGCTAAGTATAAGCATTCTTTTTGTTCGTCCACAAAAACATCATCTTCACTATAGTTCTTGTCTTGTGCCAAAGAGGAAGATATGAAACAGATAAAAATCAAAATTAAAAACGGATTTTTTTTCATAAGCTTACTAAGTATTAATCCTGAACAATGATTTTTGGGTTAACTACACAATCTAATTGATGTATAAAATACCTTGAAGGTTGAAGCATTTGGTTTTCTACATCGTCATACAATTGAGATTTCATAATAAATTCAAAGTTTAATTCTTCTGATGATAGCCGAGTAAATAAAACCTCATTGTTTTTTAAATCATCAAATTTATCTTCTGTAATTAAAAACGAAGCCATGTTTTTTATATTGTTATATCCTGCTTCAGCTGAAGGGATATCGTATCCACATAATTTAGCTCCTATTTGAGGCAAGCTTATTTTTTCACCGTTACTCATGCTTAAAATTAATTCTGAGCCTTTACCTACGCAGGAGGGTAGTAGTTGGCTTTTTGAGTCCTTATAAATTTCAACATTTAAAATTACTAATCCGCGTGTATTAAAAAGACTAAAATCAACAATCCTACCTTTATCTTGGTTTTGGGAGTTTTCTACCATGACTGACTCTGTGCGTAATTCTGCAATGTGTTTTTTGCTCCCCAATTTAACCTCAGCGTATCTGCAGTCGTCTTGTTGTGCAAATGCAAATGCTGTTGCTAAAATAAATAAGATAAGGTGTAAATGTTTCATCATATTATTCGTTTACAAAGTATAACAATTTTTTTTCCTCCACAAGTTGTAAAAAAAACAAAGTCTTCTCCTCCCTCTTGTATTTTAAATTTTTGAATTAAATCCTTCACCAAAATAGGAAAATTCTTTTTTACAACATTCAGTTTCATAGATTTTAAACGCTTCTTGATAAGTTTTGTTTTATAATCCATCACCTCTGTAATTTCAAATACCTTGCCAGAAAAATTTTCTAAGTAGTTTTGACTAGTAAACAAGTGTGTGTGAGGGGCTAACTTATCTAATTTATAAAATTCACCAACCCAATTAAACATGCCCGATTTCATAATAGTACTCATAGGCTCATAGAGGTATTTTTGAGGATTTGAGTAGGTTGTAGTTGCTTGTTTTTCAAGCGTAAAATCTCCTTCAAAAGTGCTTGTTTTACTTCCGTTTAAATCAACACACTTTAATTTTGGAATAGTTGTTTTAGAAGGTTTTCTAAAATCAACTAACCAAAGTAGTTCTTTTACTTCGTTTTTTACAGAAACTATGTGTATTTCATTTACTTGTTTCAATTCCTTTAGACCTAATTTCAAGTCTAAAAACGGACTGGTTTTTAGGAGTAGTTGATGGGTTTTGGAAGCCAATAAATCCCAATTCTCAATACTATCTGGAGTGCAATCTGAAAGCTGAAACACTTTGGTTTTATTTACATCTCTTCTAGAAGGGTCAATATAAATACAATCTGTTTTGTAAGTGATGTTTTTTAGATAATCAATGCTGTTTTCATTGATGAATCTTATGTTTGAAATATTCATTAGTTGGGCATTATGCGCTGCTAATTGAATTAAATCTGTATTGATTTCAACGTGGAATACTTGCTGAAAATACTGGGCAAAATGAAAGCTATCTATGCCGAAACCGCCGGTTAAATCAATAAGTTTTTTGCCTGTTAGTAGTTTTGATTTGTATTTGGCAGTTGCTTCTGAAGATGTTTGCTCTAAATTGATTTGCGGAGGAAATATAATTTCATCAATATTGACCCAGCTGGGTAATTTTTTAGCAAGGCGTTTTCTTGCGTTGATCTGATCAATCAAAAAATCAATAGGTATATCTTTAAATGGACTCCCTTTTAAGATAAGCTGATGAGTGTCTTTGTCTCTGTTAACTTCAAGATAGTTCTTGATTTTTTCATCAATTATGTGCATGATTGAAATTAAATATATCCTTCTGATCTAGAAAGTCTTATCAATTCACCATCGCTTATATCTTTTCCGTATAGGTCAACTTTAATTACAGATTTTCGTTTAAAAAGAGTACTTTTACAAATGTCTAAACGCTTACTAATTTCATTGTTGTCAAATCCATCTGCAATCCATCTTACTATATCTCTATTTTTTTTGGATAAGTAAATCCTATTATCTAAAATTCTTTGGTAGGCTTCTTTTATGGTTGGACTCAAGTAATAATCGGCTTGATCTGTTAAAGATAAAAGTGTTTTTAAATGGTCATATTCAACTTCAGATTTATGAAAAATTGCATCAAAATGAATTTGAGGGTCTTTAATTAATTCATACATCAAAAAACTTTCATCGTGTGAAGTGATCATAATTATTTTAGCTTCCGGAAAGTCTTTTTTAATAAATAAAGCAGCATCTCTTCCATTTTTAATGTTGTACTTCATGTGCGGAGGAAGATTATAATCAATAATAGCAAAATCCAATTGAATATTTGACTTGTTTTCATGCACAAATCGAACTATATCTTTTGCTTCTGTACAAACAAATTTGTTTATTTTTTTTTGAAGAACAAGCTCTAGTATTTCTATGTATGAATTGATAATAATAGGGTGATCTTCAATAAATACAATATTTACCGACTCTTTATATTCGTTTATCTCATTTGTTTGCATTACTGAATTGGAAATTTAAATTCAACACTTGTTCCTTTTCCTTCAGATGAATTTATCACTATAGTTCCGTTAATTGATTTGATTCTTTCTTTTATACTTTTAAGACCTATACCTTCTTTTGAAAGTTTAGAATCAAAGCCTTTACCATTGTCAAAAATACTAAAAACTAGTTGGTTTTTGTCAAGACTTATGTTTAAAATAACATGTTTGGCTAACGCGTGAACTTTGATGTTGACAGCCAGTTCTTTAAGTATGATATAAATTGTAGAAAGTTGATTTTCATTTAATTTTTCCCATTTTATTTTTTCATCAATATTAAGTTCTACTAAATGTTTATCTAAAATAAGAGGCAATTCTTCCGTAATAAACTGTACTAATTTTTGCTCTGTTATAGCGGCGTTTTTTAATTGATGAGAAATTGCTCTGGCTTGTTTTTGTGCATCCGATAAACCTTCTAGGCGTCTTTCAAAATCATTTAAACTGTTTTTTGAAAACTCATTTTTGTAAATATGCTTAAAGTTTTTTAGTTGCAAAATATTGGCATTGATTGAGGTGCTAACTTTGTCATGCAAATCATTTGCTATTCTGTTTTGAATATTAAGTTTGTTGTTTCTTAATAATTTATTGGTGTTTATTTTTTGAAGTAAAAGTTCGTTTTCCTTTTCTTTTTTTTCTATTTGGGTTTTGAGTAATTTACGCCTGTAAATGCCAAATACAACACTTACAATAGCGAGTAAAACAGCACCCAAAATCATTAAATTGAGTAACTTTTGATTGGCGCGCTCAGAGGCCAATTCAGCAGTTACTTTCTTTCTTCTTAGCTGTTCTGTTTCAAATTCAATTCTTGCAAATTCATCACGTTGCACACGCTCTTGTGCAATAATACTATCATTTAGTTGAATATATTCATCTAAATATTTAAAGGCTTGGCTAGAATCTATTTCTGCAAGTAGTTTTAGGGTGATCAATTGTTCTTTTACCACCCTTAATTCCTTTGCTTGTTCTAAAGCTTCTTTTGCAAATTTATAGGCTTCTTTATTCCGATTTAAATCATTTAAAATTTCAGCTAATCTTATTTTAGTTTGGATGGCTATGGTTGGGAAATTGAGTTTTTCTTTCTCTCTAAGTACTATTTTTAACTCTTCAACTGTATTTACTTTGTCACCTAATAGGTATCTGGTATAAATTATATTATCCTCTACCGCTGTTGCTAATGCTGGAAATTTTTTCTCTAGTTTTTTTATTTCTTTAGCTTTTCTGTAAGTATCTAGTGCCTTTTGATATTCACTATTCTTTAAATAAGCAGAACCCATGAAATTGTGAATTTGAGCAATTTGGGTTTGATGACTAGATTTATTTTTTTTGTCAAATTTATTAAAATGATTTACACCTCTATTATAATACTTTTCGGCTAAATTAATTTGATTAACTTCACCATAAATTTCTATAATTATACTAATACAATCAAAAAAACTACTTTCTAAATAATTAATTTCAGCATTTTTTAAAGATTTAAATACATATTCTAGACTTTTGTTATAATCACTAATTAAAAAATATAATTTAGCTTTTCCAATTAAAGCATCTATCTCTATAAAATAATGATTATAAAATTGTAATAATGATGTTGATTTATTGTAGTAATAAAAAGCTGAATCAATTTTCTGGTAGCGTTCAAACTGGTTGGCTTTGTAATTGTAGGAGCGGATGATATTAAAAGTGTCTTTTGTTTTCTTTGCATCCTTGTAAATTTGCTCAACATAATCGTCATAGAGCGAGTCTACTTCTAAGTAGCGTAAACGATTAACAATTTTAAATTGATTTCTTAAACGCAAGGAGTCATTGTTCTCCAAATGCAACTGATCAAAACTTTCTTCTAATTTGAAAATTTTACTAGAGGTGGTTAAGTTTTCTTGATAAACTTCCTCTAGTAAAATTTCAAAATCTGTATAAAAATTAGTACCAAGCTTTTGTGCATTTAAGGATATACAAAAGCAAAGACCTAAAATTAATTTAATCGTTTCCTTTGGATTTAGACGGGTCTGTAAACGCAGGCACTGAATCACCGATGTAAAAATTATTTGTTTGGTATTCAAATTCATCCGATTCAAATTGCATTTCTGTGTCAAAGTCATCATTGGAACAACCAATTAGTCCAAAGGTAAGTACAATAATCAATAATCCGAAGTTTAATTTAGAATTTTTCATTTTCTTGTTTTTTAAAAAATTTGTTTTACCTAAGATTTTCTTAGGCTCTAATTAAATTCGGGTACCCTACTATGTTATAACGGGGCAAAAATAGGGTGTCTTTTCTTCTTAAAAAACTACCAATCGAGTAAAAAAGGTTAAATTTTTAAAGCAAAGTTGATATTTATAGTTTTTTTTAACAGTTTATGTAAACAAAAAAACCTTATCAGTTATCAGATAAGGTTTTGATGGCGTAATTTATTTATTTCAGCGCCTAAATTAAGGCTTCTATTTCTGTAATAATTCTTGATGCAAGCTGATTTGCTTTTTCTTGTGTTTTTGCTTCGGTATAAATTCTAATAATAGGCTCTGTATTTGATTTTCTTAAATGAACCCATTCGTTTTCAAAGTCAATTTTAACCCCATCAATATCATTCACTTCTTCGTTTTTGTACTGTTCCTTCATTTGGAAAAGGATTTGATCTACATCAATATGTGGAGTGAGTTGAATTTTTTCTTTCGCCATAAAATAACTAGGATATGAGGCTCTTAGTTCAGAAACAGTTATTTGTTTTTCTGCTAATAAGGATAGAAATAGAGCTACTCCAATTAAGCTATCTCTCCCATAGTGAAGCTTGGGGTCAATAATTCCTCCATTTCCTTCTCCACCTATTACGGCATTTACCTCTTTCATTTTCTCTACTACATTAACTTCACCAACGGCGCTGGCATAATACTTGCCTCCGTGTTTTTCAGTAACGTCTTTAAGGGCTCTAGAGGAAGATAAATTACTAACGGTGTTTCCTTTTTCTTTACTCAATACGTAATCTGCAACACTAACTAAAGTGTATTCTTCACCAAACATTTTACCGTTTTCATCCATAAATGCTAGTCGGTCTACATCTGGATCTACAGTCACACCTAGGTGTGCCTTTTCATCTACTACCTTTTTAGCTAATTCTCCCAAGTGTTTTTCTAAGGGTTCAGGGTTATGTGGAAAGTGTCCTGTAGGTTCACAATATAATTTTACAACCTCAACACCTAGTGCTTTTAGAAGTGGAGGAATACTAATACCACCGGTGGAATTAACCCCATCAAAAACCACTTTTAGGTTGGCTTTTTCAATAGCTCTTTTATTGACTAATGGGTGCTTTAAAACCAACTCTATATGATAATCAATATAGGCTGTGTTTCTTGTTATTTTTCCTAAATCATCA
The DNA here is from genome assembly GCA_022565635.1 of Flavobacteriaceae bacterium. GTDB lineage: Bacteria > Bacteroidota > Bacteroidia > Flavobacteriales > Flavobacteriaceae > Psychroflexus. Next base: position 21,896 of record JAIUMH010000006.1, read on the forward strand.
ACTTGAGCAAAATCAAAATCTTCATTTTCAGCTAGGCTTAGTATTTTTTGACCTTCTTCAGCATTTAAAAATTCACCTTTCTCATTTAATAATTTCAGGGCATTCCATTCTTTGGGATTATGGCTTGCGGTGAGAATAATTCCCCCTTGTGCTTCTTCATGAGTTACAGCCACTTCAACGGTTGGTGTAGTAGAAAGACCTAGGTCAACTACTTCTATGCCTAAGCCTACCAAACTTTGCATGACTAAGCTTTGAATCATTTCGCCTGAAATCCTTGCATCTCTACCAACTACAACTCTAGCATTGTTTGGATATTTGTTTTTTAACCAAGTACCATAAGCAGAGGCAAATTTTACAGCATCTACTGGTGTTAAGTTTTCTTTGGTTTTTCCTCCAATTGTACCGCGTATTCCTGAGATTGATTTAATTAATGTCATTTGAATTATTTTTTAAAAGTGTAAAGATAAGTTTTCATTGATTTATATAAAATTTTAATTTGTTTTTCCTTTATTTAATTAAATTAGGCACATGAATTATTTAGCGCATATATACTTATCGGGTAATCATGACGATTTAAAAATTGGTAATTTTATTGCTGATTTTATCAAGCCTAAAGATGTTCATCAGTTGCCTTTTAATCAACAGAAAGGAGTTGAATTACATCAGAAAATAGATCGTTTTACAGATACACATCTTGAAGTTAGAAAGGTGAGAGAATTGTTTTTTGATGAATTTAGACATTATAGCGCCGTTTTAGTAGATGTAATTTTTGATCATTATTTGGCTAGGAATTGGAATTTCTATCATTCAGTTGAATTGCCTAAGTATGCACAGTTATTTTATTCGCTTTTAGAAAATCAAAAAGATCAATTGCCCAACCAAGTACAACGAATTATACCCTATCTAATTGATGGCGATTGGTTAAGTAATTATGCTCACCTTCAGGGTTTGGAAATGATTTTAAAACAAATGAATAATCGAACCAAAAACACTACTTCACTTCATGTAAGTATTTCTACTTTGAAAACACACGATAGCTTTATAGCTCAGCAATTTCAGGTTTTTTTTGCTGAACTTATAGCTTATTGTAACCAAGAAATACAACAAATGAACTTGACTCAAGTCAATTAATTAAATTGAGTAACATCCACACTAAACTTATTCCAAAGGTGCTTAAAGCTACTTTTTTTAGTTCAGGGTCTAGGTTCTTAGGAACTTCTGTTCTATGAACTTGTATTAAATGAATAAACAAAGGAATAATAAAAATAAATGGTAGCAGGTCTAATAAATTCTTTGCATCAATACCAATTGCTATTAAACTAAAAAAGAGTCCTAATATAATGAGTAGGCTGTGATAGATTTTGGCTTTTTTAAAACCCAATTTTACAACAAGTGTAATTTTATTCGATTTTTTATCTCCTACAATATCTCTCATGTTATTTAAGTTGAGAACAGCGGTGCTTAATAAGCCTATTCCCAATGCAGGAAACACTATTTTTAACTCTATGCTTTGGGTGTAGAGAAAATAAGAACCTAAAACACTTACTAATCCAAAAAACAGAAAAACAAAAACGTCACCCAGTCCTTTGTAGCCATAAGCTGTATCTCCTACCGTATATTTAATGGCCGCTATAATGGCTAAAATTCCTAAGCTTAAAAAAGCCACTGAATACATAAAGAATTCGCTTCCAAAAGCTTGGTAAATTAAAACACACGACAAAATAAATGCAATAATTGAATTTACAACAATTCCTTTTTTTAGCTCTTGGTCTGTTAAGGCTCCTGATTGAAGTGCTCTTTGTGGTCCCGTTCTTTCTGTATTATCTGTTCCTTTAACTCCATCTCCGTAATCGTTGGCAAAATTAGATAAAATTTGAAGCGCTAAGGTAGTTAAAATAGCCAACCAAAATAGGGATGAATTCCAATAAGGTGTGGAGTATACAAAAGCACTTCCCATTAAAATTCCAGCCACAGATAATGGTAATGTTCTTATTCTAGCAGCGCTTACCCAAGCCTTTACTTTCTTCATTAAATACCAGTGTAATTTTGTGGTGTAATTTGCATTAATTCTTCTTTTACCTCTTGTGAAACTTGAAGTGAGGTAATAAACTCATGCATACTTTCCTTAGTGATCTTTGTGTTTGTTCTAGTTAATTCTTTTAAAGCTTCGTATGGGTTTGGGTAGGCCTCTCTTCTTAAAATTGTTTGAATAGCTTCAGCAACCACAGCCCATTGGTTTTCTAGATCTTCATTGAGTTTTTCTTCATTTAAGAGCAACTTGTTAAGTCCTTTTAAAGTAGATTGAAATGCTATTAGGCTATGACCAAAAGGCACGCCAACGTTTCTTAATACCGTAGAATCTGTTAAATCTCGTTGTAACCTACTCACTGGTAGCTTGCTAGATAAATGTTCAAAATTTGCATTAGCAATACCAATATTTCCTTCAGAATTTTCAAAATCAATAGGATTTACCTTATGTGGCATAGCAGATGAGCCAATTTCTCCTTTTTTAATTTTTTGTTTGAAATAATCCATTGATACATAAGACCAAATGTCTTTATTTAAATCATTAACAATGGTATTTATTCTTTTTAATCCATCAAATAAAGCCGCCATGTGGTCATAATGCTCAATTTGTGTAGTAGGGAAGGAGTGGTATAGCCCAAGTTTTTCTTCAACAAAATGCTTCCCAAATGCTTTCCAATTTATTTTTGGATAGGCAACATGATGTGCGTTAAAATTACCTGTGGCACCACCAAATTTAGCGGCAAATGGTATTTGTAAAATCAATTTAATTTGCTCATCAAGACGCTGCACAAAAACTTCAATTTCTTTGCCTAAACGCGTGGGAGAGGCAGGCTGGCCATGTGTTCTAGCTAACATTGGCACTTCTTTCCAGTCGTTTTGAAGTTGGCTTAATTTTTCTTTTAATTCTTCTAAAACCGGCATATAGACTTCTTCAAAAGCAATCTTTAAAGAAAGAGGTACAGCGGTATTAATAATGTCTTGTGAGGTTAGGCCGAAGTGAATAAACTCTTTATAAGCCTCTAAGCCTAATTCATCAAATTTAGATTTGATAAAATATTCAACCGCTTTAACATCATGATTGGTTGTTTTTTCTATTGTTTTAATCTTAGCGGCATCTTCAACAGAAAAATCAGTATAAATTTTTCTCAACTTCGGAAAAATAGAAGCTTGAATGTCTTTTAGTTGAGGTAATGGGATTTCACAAAGTTCAATGAAATATTCAACCTCTACCAATACACGGTATTTAATAAGTCCAAATTCACTAAAGTAAGGAATTAATTTTTCTGTTTTTTGATGGTATCTTCCATCTATTGGTGAAATGCTTAAAAGAGTGTTCATTATTTTAATTTAAAGATGTGTGTTGATTAAAATTTGTTTTAATTTTTTCATTCCAGTTGAAGCTTTGTCTGCAAAAATAGTCAAGTTTTTTTGTTCTTTAATTGCTGGGTTTGGATCAATAAAATAAATAGGAGTGTTTGGTTTTGCAAAATTGATTAAACCTGCGGCTGGATAAACTTGCATAGAGGTTCCTATAATAATGAGTAAATCTGCCTGAGATACAATTTTCATAGCTTCATCCATTTTTGGAACCGCTTCTCCAAACCATACAATAAATGGTCTAAGTTGATTTCCGTCAGGACCTAAGTTGCCTAAGTTGAGGTCTTTGTTCCAATCCAAAACTAGCTCTTCATTTTTTATACTTCTTGCTTTTGTTAATTCTCCGTGAAGGTGAGTTACTTTTGTACTTCCTGCTCGCTCATGAAGATCATCTACATTTTGAGTAATTATTTCTACCTCAAAGTGATTTTCTAAATCGGCTAAAATTTGGTGAGCAAGATTGGGTTGAACTGTTTTGAGTTGTCTTCTACGTTGATTGTAAAATTCGAATACCAATTTTGGGTTTTTTTCAAAGCCTTCTGGTGTTGCTACTTCCATCACATCATGGCCTTCCCAAAGTCCATTGTCATCTCTAAATGTTTTCACGCCACTTTCTGCGCTAACACCAGCTCCAGTAAGAACGACTATCTTTTTCATTTTATCGATTTATAGCTCTGTATTCTTCATAACAACCACTCATTGCGTCTAGCACCTGTAGATCATTTGCAGTTTTGATAAAATCTTTGGAGAAATCGCAGCGTTTCAAAATATTTTCAATGTCTTCTTTTCTCATTCCAAGAACGGCACCAAGGGTTTCGCGATCAAACTTATCTTGAAGAATATTTCTAATTTCATCGTCGGCTTTCATTTGCCTAAGTTTTCGCATTTCATTGCCTTTTTTACCAAAGGCATTGTAGAGTAGGTCGGCAGGATTAAATACCGCATCTAATGTTTTTGAAAATGAGGACCTTTGGTATCTTCCTCCTTCATAAGCGTAATCTAATCCAGAAATGCTATATCTATAGTTTTCATAAATAGGGATATTTTTAGCATCAATCTCTAAAAATCCTGTGAGTCTTAATTCTCTAACAGTAACTTCTTCTAAAGCAATAGAAGCTTCAGTCATTTTGACTTTTACGTCACCAAATTTAGTCCAGTCTTCAGTAACTTTTACTTGAATAGATTTGAAGCCTAAATAGGAAAAATAAAGGGTGTCATTAATAGATGCCATTAAGGTGAATTCGCCATTTTGATCAGAGATGGTTCCTTGCACACGTGAAATATTAACAATATTTACACTGCTTAAAGGTAGATCGTTAGCGGCATTTTCAACTTTACCGCTTACAATTTCCAATTGGGGCTTAGGAGAGTCTGAAGTAACTTCAGTAGAATCCTGAGCCCCAACAAAAATTGGAAATAAGATGAATATATAGAAAATTTGCTTTATCATAGATTTTGCTAAAATACGTAATCTGCTTATGATTTTTACTATTTTTTTCTACTATATCAATAAGTGTTCCTAATTTAGATTAAGAATTTCTAGCCTTTCTTCTAGCAAAAGATTTTGACTTGCTGTTGTTTTTTTGGCCTGATTTAAAATTGGAAGGTTTTCCTTTTCTGTGACCGCCACCACCGCTGCTTCGGCCTTTGCTTCTGTCTCCACGTCCACGTCCGCGTCCACCTCCTTTGGATTTCTTTTCAGTGATTTCTACACTTACTTTTCTTCCATTTAACTCTAAATTATTTAGAATTTCTAAAACCGTATCAGTTTTGGATTTATCTACATTAAAAAATGAAAATGTGTCCATAACATCAACTTTACCAACGTCATCTCTGCCAAAATCTAAAGACTCTTTTAAGAAGTCTTTTAATTGCATCCAGTCTAAACCATCTTTTCTTCCTAAGTTGATGAAGAACCTATTTTCGTTACCAAAATCTGCTCTACCTCCTCCTTGGTAATCTTTTTCAGATACAGATGGAGTGCTTAACTGATTTTGCTTTTTGTAATATGTATTAAAACGATCAAATTCTACGCTAAAAAACTTTTTGATTAAGTCTTCTTTGGTTAAGTGACTTAATTGTTCTTCTAGCTGAGGTAAGAAGGCTTCAATGTCTTTGCTTGCTTCGTTAGAAGCTATCTTTTCTGCAAGGTAAAATAATTGTTTCTTACAAATTTCATCACCAGTTGGAATTTCGTCTTCTACAAACTTCTGACCAATAATTTTTTCAATTTGCTTGATTTTTCTCAACTCACTTTTTGTAATAATTACAAGTGATTTTCCTGTTTTACCTGCTCTTCCTGTTCTACCGCTTCGGTGCGTGTAAGTTTCAATCTCATCTGGTAACTGGTAGTTAATTACGTGTGTAATGTCATCTACGTCAATTCCTCTTGCAGCAACATCTGTTGCAACAAGCATTTGTACTTGCTTGTTTCTGAAAGATTTCATTACCAAGTCACGTTGCTGTTGACTTAAATCTCCGTGTAAAGCGGCTGCGCTATACCCGTCTTCAATAAGTTTTTCTGCTACTTTTTGCGTGTCACGTTTTGTTCTACAAAATACAGCTGCATAAATATCAGGATTCACATCAACTAATCTTTTTAAAGCAGGATAGCGATCTCTACCACCTACTAAAAAGTATTCATGTGAAACATTTTTAGTACTCACGTTTTTTCTACCTACTGTGATTTCTTTAGGACTTTTCATAAAGTCTTTGGCAATCTGTGCTACCTCTTTGGGCATAGTTGCACTAAAAAGCCAAGTTTTACGGTCTTTAGGCGTGTTTTTTAAGATGTCTTGTATGTCCTCATAAAAGCCCATGTTAAGCATTTCGTCTGCTTCATCTAAAACACAAACATCTATCTCGGTAATATCAATCATACCTCGACTAATCATGTCTTTCATTCGCCCTGGAGTAGCCACTATAATGTGGGCACCACGGTTAATCTGCCTTTCTTGGTCGCTTATACTTGCCCCGCCATAAATGGCTACCGTTTTCATACCTCCAATAAATTGGCTGTATTTCTCCATCTCGTTGGTAATCTGCAAACACAACTCTCTTGTAGGAGATAAAATTAAACCCTGTGTTTTCTTTTTCCCGAGGTCAATTTGTTGAATAAGTGGAAAACCAAAAGCGGCCGTTTTTCCAGTTCCTGTTTGTGCAAGTGCAACTAAATCTGTTTCTTCTTGTAGCAATACTGGAATGGCTTGCTCCTGAACTTCACTTGGTGACTCAAAGCCCATTTGTTGAATTGCTTTCAACAAGTCTTGGCTTAAGCCTAAATTTTCAAAATTTGTCATATATAAAATAAAATAGGTGCAAAGGTAAGCTTAATAAATGACAATTACTTGTTTTGTTTGGTTTTTAAATTGTTGATTTTGAGCGCGCTATTTCTTAATTGAATTTTGATAGGCAATCTAAAAATCGATTATGCATTTCATGGGTGTAGTCTAAGTGTGTTACAACACGTAATTTTCCTTCTCCCATTTGGCTTATTTGTATAGCATGATCTTGCAAGTACTTCATAAATTTGTTTTCTTGTTTGTTATCTTTTAGGTAGAAAATAACAATGTTGGTTTCCACCTTATCAACTTTGCTAATAAAATCAAGTTGGTTGAGGGTTTTTTCAATTTCTTTTGCTTTTAGGTGATCTGTTTCTAGGTTTTTCATTTGATGTTTTAAACCATAGAGTCCTGCAGCGGCCATAAAACCTACTTGCCTCATGCCACCTCCCAATACTTTTCTTACTCGCATAGCATTTTGCATGTGTTTTTTGTTGCCTGCCAAAACTGTTCCCATGGGGGCGCCAAGTCCTTTAGATAAGCAGATGGTAATCGTGTCAAAAAGTTGACCAAAATCCTTTGGGTCTTGCTTCTTGTAAACCAAAGCATTGGCTATTCTTGCACCATCTAAATGCAGACCTAAGTTATGGCGATTGCACACCTCTCTTATGGCTTTTATTTCACTTAATTCATAACAAGCACCTCCACCTTTATTGGTAGTATTTTCTAAACAAACTAAACTGGTTTTTGGACTATGGTAGAAGTCTGGAGGATTGATAGCAGCTTCTACTTGGGTTGCGTTAATTTTACCGCGAAAGCCTTCAATTAATTTGCAGGAAACACCAGAGTTAAAAGATACACCTCCGCCTTCATAGTTGTACACATGCCCATAATGGTCACAGATCAGTTGTTCTGCAGGTTGGGTGTGTAGTTTTATGGCGGCTTGATTGGCCATGCTTCCGGTAGGGAAGTACAAAGCTTCATCCATACCAAAAAAGTCAGCTACGTATTTTTCTAACTCATTTACAGAGGGGTCTTCCTTGTAAACATCGTCGCCTACTTTGGCATTCATTATAGCTTCCATCATTCCCGGAGAGGGTTGTGTAACAGTGTCACTTCTTAAATCAATATTATTTTTCATTTGTTTATGTTTGTTTTTAAATAATCAAATTTTTATTAATGCAAGTTTTTAGTGGCAATTGAAATAACAAATTTTCTAAAAAAAAATAATTGACTACTTATCATATTTTGATATTCAATAAAGACGAGGTCTTTTATGTTAGATTAATCTTCTAAATTGCTTGTATATAAAATAACTCGCGTTGTACTTTCAATTTTCCCGTATATTCACTTTAAACAAATTTACAGTTAATTCAATAAAATTGTATCAATCTGGTTTCAATTTGTTTTGAAATTAAGAATTGGTTTAGGGTGGCTTTTCAAATAAAAAAGCTGTTTAGCAAACACTAAACAGCTTTTTGTATTTGAAATGACTTTCTTGTAGTTTATTCCGTTACATTAATAGTAAAGGTAATATCCCAATCTATATCTCCACTGTCCCAAGTTGAAGTTTCAGATTTTACGCCAGGTTGATGTCCTAAAACGGCACGGAAAGATGCATTTTCTTGAACTTCTCCTGTAGTCCATAGAGTTTCTAAACCTAAAGGTAAACCATTATCGTCAAAGTCCTGGTAATTAATAGGACCGTCTCTATCCTGGATATTTCCAATTCCTTCAGGATCAGAGAAAAGAGATTCGCTAAATTCAAAAAACATTTGGTGTTCATCATCTTCGTCTAAAATGTCTTCAGTTACATCTTCTACAGGGGTAACCAACCTATTTTCCATAATGAACGTTAGCCTGTAGGTTGTGTTGGCTTTAAATTCAGGATGTTGAATAATAACTGGTTCTCCTGGACCAAAGCCATCTTCGTCTTCCCAAATGCCTCGCGTTTCATCTTCAGGGTCTTCTATATTTGTAAAAATAAATTCAATATCTGTAAATTCTTCTACAGGGTTCTCTGCATCTGGGGGAGCTACTCCATCATCATCACTGCTACATGCAGTAAATATAAGGGTCATCATCAATACAGCAAGTATGCTGTTCATCGTGTTTAAAAAGTTGTTGGTTTTCATTTTGATTAAAATTTGAAGGATTATAAAAAAATTATAGATGTTCGTTTTATAATGTATAGGTTAGTGAAAATATAAAGTTAACGCCCATTTCGTCTGCAAAATAGCGCATATTGTTCAAGTAATCTCTATAGTTAGTATTCAACAAGTTCCTTGCTTCTACACTTAAATAAAATTTGTCTTTTTGAACACCTACTGAAGCATTTAGCAGAAAATAACTACTCGGCGGATCCATAAAATCAAAAATAGGATCATTAAAATTTAAGTCGGCTGTTCCTTCAACCAAAGAACGAACACTTAAAGTTCTGGGTGCTTGAAACTGCCTAAACGTATAGGTTGGGCTGATAGAAAAATCTAATTCATCTACCCATTTTAAATCAGTAAACGAATGGTCTATACTAGCATGTAAGTGAATAGGGGGTTGGTGAATTAAGTCTTCTCCGCGTTCCACATTTCTGGACCAAATATAACTCCCTCCAATGCTAGCTTTTCCTTGTTGGCTATAAGAGTGAGTAAAAGTAAGGTCAGAACCAATAAAAAGCGCATCTGCTTGATCAATTATAAAGGTTGGCATAGGGCCTCTTGCTGTTCCTAGAACACCAATTGGGCGACTAAAAATAAAGTTTCTGATGTAGTTGGTGTAAGCGGTGGCACTCAACCTGTTTTTTTCTGAAGTCCACTCTATTTCAGTAGTGTATTTGATGCTGTTTTCTGGTGCTACATTACTATCTTTAAAGCGCGTAACCTCATTGGCCGTAATTACATTTTCCTCGCTGGGTTGGTAGCGTAAAAGACCAAAAGTGGTTTGTGATTCATGCTGTCCAAAACTAAAAAGTTCAGCCATATTAGGAGGGCGCCACCCAGTTCCTATATTATTCCTCCAAGTGGTTTGCTTATTGAACTTCCAAATGTTTCCTAAAGAGGCGGTGACATTACTAAAGGTAAAACTGTCTTGAAAGATATTGTTTCTATTATCTCTTCCGCCAACACCATTGTCCTCAAAATCATAACGTAAACCTAGTTCCCAACTTGAAGCATCTAGAGCTAGGGTTTCCAGAAGATAAATACTATAACGTTCAGTTTCATAATTAGGTATAAAAGGAGTAACGCCTGTTCCTGGATTATTGCTATTGGATTGAGAAAAATACTGAACACCAACAGATCCGCTAATTTTGTCTGTTAATTCATGCTCAAATTCAATTTGCAAATCATCTGTAGTTAGCTCTAAGTCAAGCACAGGTAAATTGGCGTTTCTTCTCACGTCAAACTCTTTTCTTGCATTCCATTGCCTTGCGTAATTAATTTTTAATCTGTTTCCATTGTCAAATAACCGAGTAGCCTTTAAGGATGCTAATTGATGTTGAATTTCTTGATTAGGTTCATTAATTTTATATGAAAACGGCTTTATAAACGTGGGTCTTGGCGCTTCCATATTTCTAATAAGCGCTGGACCACTGCTTCCAACAGAGGCTCTCAAAATTCCAAGAGTTTGGTTAACCAAACTATAATTTGCCTTAAAAGTCCAGTCTTTGTAATCATACCTTAATCCCCCTTGTAAAGCATAGTCTCTAGCTCCAGTATTCGTTAAATTATAGCCTGGAGCTCTTCGGTCTCCTATTTGATTAAAATTCCCTCCAATATGGTAACTAAAGTTTTCTTTTCCTTCACCAAAAGAGGTGTTTAGCCCGTACCCTCTACCATTGGTTTGATAAGAAGTAGTGGTTCTTCCATAAAAACCCCTATTTAAAGCAAGCGAATTATTTTCAATAACCACAGCTCCTCCAAGAGCATCTGGGCCATATTTTACAGAAGAAGCACCTTTAACAACCCGTACCATTTCTGCACCACTTACATCAATTTCTGGTGCATGATCACTCCCCCAATTCTGGAAACCATGTTTAAAGCCATTGTTTAAAATCAAAATTCTGTTACCATACAAGCCGTGTATCACTGGTAATTGCACATTTTGACCAGTGGAAATAAAAGTAACCCCATCTATACGAGATAAAACATCTCCTAGTCTTGCTGAACTATTTTTTTGTAAAACTTCTTGGTTAATGGTAATCTGACTTAATGATTTTATGCCTCTTTCTAATGGATTTTTGGTAGAGGTCAATAAAATTTCTTCTAATTGATTTTCTGTAGGAGTCAAAATAATTTGCGCTTCCTCATTTTTGTTTAGTTCAATTATTTTTGTTTCATAGCCAAAATATTGGACACTAAACTGTGCTTTACTACTGGTGGCTAAAATTTGAAACTTTCCATTTTTATCTGTTATGCCATAAACATCTTTTTGGTCAATTGATTCTACAAATGCATCTGGTAAGGGTAATTGGGTAATCTCATCCACCACTAAACCTTTATAATAATCTTGTCCGTATGCAAAATTTATGGTAATTAAACTTAATATGATTTGTGTATATACTTTTAAATTCATTGACTTTTAGGGCAATAGTTTTAATTTACTTTAATCTATTTTATTTTTTAGGCAAATCTAAAAATTTTATTCATACAACATAATATTTTTTTCTTTTATTTATTAAAATTCTATTAGATATGTCTTATAATCCAAACTTCCTGAAACAATGAAATAATAAGTTCTGTCTGGAAAATATTTTTTTAAAAAGTTTTTCTATCCTACAAAACTAATTACCTTTGCAAATTCTTTAAAAATATTTAAAATACTGAAAATGAGCGATTTAATAACTTTTGGCGTGCTGTGTTTTACAACTTTTTTTACCATTATTAATCCTTTGGGAGTGATGCCAATCTTTATGACTATGACAAAAGATTTAGACAAAGCAGACCGAAATCAAACTGCCAAAAAGGCCATTCTAGCCTCATTCATTACATTGGTAATTTTCGCTTTTTCTGGTCAAATTCTGTTTAATTTTTTTGGTATTTCTGTCAATTCATTTCGTGTAGTTGGGGGTATTATATTTTTTTTAATGGGCATGGACATGTTGCAAGCTAGGTTAGGAACAGTTAAGGTAAAACAAGAAGAAATAAAAACGTATGTTTCAGATATTTCTATTACTCCATTAGCAATACCAATGATTACTGGCCCTGGAGCTATTACTAATGCTATTGTAATGATGGAAGATGCTCAAGATATTCAACTTAAATTAGTTTTATTAGGAGCTATTTTGTTAGTATTTGCCATCACTTTAACTATCTTACTAAGCGCCTCCAAAATTATTAAAATTCTTGGCGAAACTGGTAATAATGTAATGATGCGATTAATGGGACTCATTGTAATGGTGATTGCTATTGAGTTTTTCTTATCTGGATTTAAACCCATTTTTCAAGATATTATAGCTGGGTAACATAGGTTACTTTAAATTCCTGATAAAATTTTCAAATTTGTATAAATTTTGCACAGTTGAAAATATTTAAGTTGGTTACTTTGCTTTTTCTAAGCACTGCCTATGCGCAGTTAGAAGACTCTATTTCCTTAGCTAAAAAAGATCATTTCATTCAAGACGCTACGCTACAAGGAGAAGTAAGGAATTTCTTTATGCAAACCAATAATTCTGGTCAACTAACAGATTATTACACCAATGCTTCGGGGGCACATCTTCTTCTTAACTCAGGTAAATGGAAAAATTTTGATGTACGTGTTGGTGGGAGATATATTACTAAAACCTTTTCTTCTGATATTTCAGAAACCGATACCCAAACTGAACAGTTTACAAAATGGGAGTTTGAATTATACGATATCCTAAATCGCACCAATTTCAATTTATTTATTATAGAAGAGCTGAACCTGAACTACCAATCTAAAAACACCCAAGTTCAATTGGGTAATATGTTAGTAGAAACCCCAATGTTTAGTGGTAGTGATGGAAGAATGCATCCTTTTATGTATAGAGGACTACAATTTAATCAACTACTAGAAGAAAAGCACAGCGTTAACTTTTGGTGGCTTACCCATACCCTTGTCAGGTCAACTACAGAGTGGTTTAATAATAATGATGCCATAGGTCTATTAACCAATGGTTTTCAACCTAATGGTCAAGTGGCCCAATACCAAAACCAATATCATAGTAGGGGTTCAGGAATTTTCAATTATAACTTTCAAGGCAATGATGTAAATTTAGAATTCTATCAATTTCATTTAGATGACATTATGACTATGAGTTTTTTAGAACTCAGAAAACAAATTGATGAATTTAACTTTGGAGTACAATATTCTTACCAATATCCCCTCAAAAGCAATCGAAATCTAGATTACGTTAATCGCTATATCCAACCTAATGAACGCCCTCAAGTAATTAGCAGTAGAGTGCGTTATTCTCATTCCAATTACCGTTTAACCGGAGCGTATTCATATTCGCTTTCTACAGGAAGAATGCTTTTTCCAAAAGAACTAGGAAGAGATTGGTACTACACCTCAACAGCGCGTTCACGTATGGAAGGCTTAGGAGATGCGCATAACTTTTTAATTAAAGGCGAATATTACTTGCCCAAAAACAATCTTTATTTTGGCTTAGAATACATACAAATGCTTGGACCAGAAATCAATAACTATGCGCTAAATAAATACAATATTGATGAATATTGGCAAGTAAACGCCAGAATCAGGTACGATTTAAACTTCTTAAAAGGCGTTAATTTTGACCTCCTTTACATCATTAAGCAAAACCTAAATAACCATGATCCCATCAATGTTTTTAATCGAAGTGACTACAATCAATTCAATTTTGTTACAAATATCTATTTTTAAATAAAATAAGGAGCCAAGAACCTGCTTTCCGTTTCAAATCCTCAGCATACAAGCAATTTTTCTAAGTCTTGGACAAGAGCTCCCTACCGGTTGCTTTGCCAAAACAAGAAAAAAAAGCTTGCCTGCCTCCGGGTTTTTCACTTCAATCAGGGCTAGGGCTTTGGGGTTGCTTTTGAAAACTACCGTAAAATATAGTAAGCTCGTAAGAAATTACTTTACAATATAATTAAGCATTTTCAATAAAAACAAACAAGCATTAACTTTTCTAACACAAATTTACTTCCTCACAGAAATGCAACCACTATTTAGCCTGTACAATGATAAATTATATGAGGTCATAGAAAACGATGAGGAAATGATACAATATTTTAAATATGGTATATTGTTTTACGTTTTTGAGGGTGATTTTGAGGAAGCGCAAAACAGAATAGATGTATTAAAAGAAGATGATATTGATTTGGATTTTTGTATTGATGCAGAGAAACTAATTACTGATAATCAGTAACCTAAATCAAACATTTAAAATAATCAAAGGGCTCTTTGCAGTCTTCACATTTAAACATAGCCTTACAAGCTGTTGATGCAAATTGACTAATTAACTGAGTATTTTTTGAACCACACTGAGGACATTCAACAATTTTCTTGTTTCCTAGAAGCGCGTCTTTATCGGCTGATGCATCCATAGGCGGAGCAATGCCGTAATCTTTGAGTGCTTGTTTGGCTTCATTGGTCATCCAATCGGTGGTCCAAGCTGGTGATAAAATCAACTTAACCTCTGCCTCAAAGCCCTTTTCTTTAAACGCTTTCTTAACATCATCTCCAATCACATCCATAGCTGGACAACCACTGTAAGTTGGTGTGATTTCTACTTTTACACGGTTATTTTCTAAAAGTTTAGCCGACCTAACCACGCCCATATCTACAATGGAAAGCACAGGAATCTCAGGATCTGAAACCTCCTTTAAAATGGAATATATTTTTGGGTCTATGTTTTGGGTTGGGTTCATTGTTAGAGCTATTTGACTGTTTTAAGTGTAAAATTTATTTTTTACTCTCATTTGTATTTATGCGTTGCTAAACTCTTATATTCACAAAATCAAAGGTGGCATATAGATATTAAGCAAACTCAATATAATTTTTCATGTGAAAAGCAATAGTTTTATTTCCTTCTTTGTTCTCTGTGCCTCTGTGGTGAAACTTTCTAAAACCACAAAGTCACGAAGGACACAAAGAATAATTTAAAAACTTAGTAAATATTATAAATATCCATTTATTATTCGTTTTATTCCACCTTTAACAACAACAGAGTTAAAATTAATTAACAAACCTAGCTTGAGGTCTTTCAATTTTAAATAAGTTAATAATTGAGCAGTATGAATAGGGGCTAAAGCTTCAATACTTTTTATTTCAATAATTAATTTTTGGTTAATCAATAAGTCAATTCTGTATCCTGCGTCTAATTTAATACCTTTATAAATTATGGGTAAAGCTACTTGTCTTTCAACAGTAAAACCCAAACTTTCCAACTCATGAGCCAAACAGTATTCATAAGCACTCTCTAATAGCCCTGGACCAAGCTGTTTATGAACTTCTATTGCGGCTCCAATTACTTTAGATGAAATTTGATTTTCTGTCAACATAAATAAATCTTTCTGCATATAATTTAAAATATTTTAATCAAAGAAATCTAAGTTTTGGACAACCACAAAGTCACGAAGGACACAAAGATTTAAATGAGCTCAATATAATTTATATTTTTAAAACATTGCTTTTATTTTTCTTCGTGCTCTTTGTGTCTCTGTGGTGCTTAACTATTTTAACCACAAATGCACGAAAATTCAATTAACTTAAATCCTTTTAAACTTATTTCTAAAATATCAATACTTAATTCTTACATTTATAACCTACTACCACTTCATATCTGGATAAGCTCTTTGCATATATTGCATTTCGGCTAATAAATAACCCATATGTTCTGAGTGAATACCATTTTTACCTCCTTTTTGAAAGTACTTTGTTTCTGGAGTTTGTAAGGTTGCTTCATCAAGTAAGCTTGTTACTTCTTTATAGTATGCCTCTTTAAGCAAACTAACATCTACACCATGACCTGCTTCTACAACGGCTTTGTCATCTTCTGTTAAATGAAATAACTCATCAGTAAACACCCATAAATCATTCACAGCTTGTTGGGCTTTTTCCTTACTAATGTCCGTTCCGTCTCCTAATCGTTTAAGCCAATCGCCAGAGAAACGCTTATGGTAAGCAACTTCCTTTAAACTTTTAGTGGCAATGGCTTGAAGATTTACGTTTTTGGTTTCCTCTAATTTTTTTAATAACATGAAGTGAAATACATCAAAAAAGTACTGTCTGGTGATGATGTAGGCAAAGTCTGTGTTGGGTTGTTCTACCAACAAGACATTTTTATATTCACGCTCCTTACGCAAGAAAGCCAGGTCGTCTTCAGTCACCTCGTCTTTAGAAATTTCAGCTAAATATTGAAAATAACTGCGTACTTGACCAAATAAGTCCAAAGAAATATTAGTCAAAGCAATATCGGTTTCTAAAGACGGTCCATGACCACAAAGCTCGCCCAAACGCTGACCTAAGATTAAAGAATTATCTGCAATTCCGTAAATATATTGTATTAAATTTTTATTTGTCATCTGATTTCAAATTTGGTCTTACATGTGTTCAATATCGTCTGGTAAATCGTAAAAGGTTGGGTGTCTGTAAGCTTTGTCTGAAGCAGGTTCAAACAATTCTCCGTTTTCTTCAGGATTAGAGGCTGTAATATTTTTAGATTCAACAACCCAAATACTTACGCCTTCGCTTCTTCTTGTGTAAACATCTCTGGCGTTGTTGATGGCCATTGTTGCATCAGCTGCGCGTAAGCTTCCAAAATGACGATGTTCCAAACCATTTTTGCTTCGTACAAATACTTCCCAAAGGGGCCAATTTTTATTCATGTTTTTTGTTTTTAATTAAATTTTCTCAATTCTTAATTCTTTTTACTAAGTACTTATTGCTCAATACTTTTCACGCAGAGGGCACAAAGTTAAAATGCAAAGAACGCAGAGCATATTTATTCATATAGAATTTAAAATTCAAAATTTATAATTTCTTAATTCTTTGTACTCAATACTATGTACTCAATACTTTGTACTTAGTACTCTGTACTCAATACTTTGTACTTAGTACTCTGTACTCTTTTCTCAATACTTTTCACGCAGAGCGCACAAAGTTAAAACGCAAAGAACACAGAGCATATTTACTCGTATATAATCCCGCCTGACCAGCTTAGTCGAGCAGGATATAATTCAAAATTTCTTAATACTTTGTACTCATTTCTCTGTACTAAATGCTTTTTCACGCAAAGTCGCAAAGACGCTAAGAATTTTATTTTAACAACTTTCACTTCTCATTTCTTAATACTTTGTACTTAATACTTTGTACTCAATACTTAATTCTTCGTACTTAATACTCAACACTAACAACTAAATAGCCTCTTTCAATTCTTTTTTAGCCGCTTGTTTATCAGCATAAGCTACAGCAGCATCTCGCACCCATTCACCCTTATTCCAGGCATTTTGTCTAGCTGAAATTCGTTCTTTGTTACAAGGACCATGACCTTTTACTACTTGCCAAAACTCATTCCAATCAATTTCCCCAAAATCGTAATGCCCTGTGTCGTTATTGTACTTTAGATCAGGGTCTGGAACAGTTAAGCCAAGAATATTTGCTTGAGGCACAGTTTGATCAATAAACTGCTGACGCAATTCGTCATTTGTTTTACGCTTTAATTTCCATTTCATGGACTGCTCTGTGTGCGTTGATTCATCATCTGTTGGACCAAACATCATAAGCGATGGCCACCACCAACGGTTCAATGCGTCTTGAGCCATTTCTTTTTGCTCGGGAGTACCATTACAAAGCTTCATCATAATTTCATAACCTTGTCTTTGGTGAAAGCTTTCTTCTTTACACACACGCACCATCGCTCTGGCATAAGGACCAAAAGAAGTATTACAAAGGGGTACTTGATTAATAATGGCGGCACCATCTACTAACCAACCGATGGCTCCCATATCTGCCCATGTTAAAGTAGGGTAATTAAAAATACTTGAATATTTTGCTTTTCCAGAGTGTAATTGTTCATAGAGTTCTTCACGAGATATACCTAAAGTTTCGCAAGCTGAATATAAGTATAGACCATGTCCAGCCTCATCTTGTACCTTGGCTAATAGGGCAACCTTTCTTCGTAAAGAAGGAGCTCTGGTAATCCAGTTTCCTTCTGGAAGCATACCTACAATTTCTGAATGGGCATGTTGTGAGATTTGCCGAATATGTGTTTTTCTATATTTCTCAGGCATCCAATCCTTAGGTTCAATTTTCTCGTCATTCGCAATTTTAGCTTCAAAAATCGCTTCTAAACTCTTCAATTTCTCTTCATTCATTTTTTCTTGATTTTCCATAGCTTTTTATTTAATAATCAATAATATACAAAATTTTTTCTATGTATTGAAAGTTTTATTTAAATTTTTAAATTCTTAATTCTTTGTACTTAATACTCAATACTTTTTCACACAGAGCGCACAAAGTTAAAACGCAAAGAGCACAGAGCATATTTTCTCATTTAAAATCCCGCCTGACCAGCTTAGTCGGGCAGGTCAAAATTTATAATTTCTTAATTCTTTGTACTAAATGCTTTTTCTCGCAAAGTCGCAAAGACGCTAAGAATTTTATTTTAACAACTTTCACTTCTCA
The DNA here is from genome assembly GCA_022565635.1 of Flavobacteriaceae bacterium. GTDB lineage: Bacteria > Bacteroidota > Bacteroidia > Flavobacteriales > Flavobacteriaceae > Psychroflexus. The sequence continues at coordinate 40,204 of JAIUMH010000006.1, forward strand.
TTCCTCACTTCTTTTAAGTTTACCACGGAGACACTAAGAACACAAAGCATATTTCTTCATACAGAGTTTAAAGTTCAAAATTCAAAATTTATAATTTCTTAATACTTTGTACTTAATTCTTTGTACTTAATTCTTTGTACTAATTTGTACTAAATCAAACATCAAAATCCAAGACCACATTCTCAGAAGTAGGAACTGCTTGACAACTCAATACAAAGTTTTTCTCTACTTCATCTTTTTCTAAGGCGTAGTTGATTTTCATTTCTACGTCACCTTCCTTAACTAAGCATTTACAAGTACTACAAACCCCACCTTTACAGGCAAAAGGCAGATCAGCGCCAGCTCCCAAAGCCGCATCAAGAATATTATCGTAATCTTTGCTCATATCAAAATGAAACTCTTTTCCACCATCTAAAATGGTGATTTTAGTTCCTTCTTTTCGTTTAGCCAAAGCTTCACGCGTTCGTCTTTGGTCTTCTTCAGAAAGGCCACTCACAAACAACTCATAGTGAATATGCTCTTTGTCAAGTCCTAATTTAGACAATTCCTCACGAATCATAAAAATCATTTCCTCTGGGCCACAAATAAAACATTCAGATATTTGTTCAACGTCTAAAATGGTATTGGCCAATTGCTGTATTTTTTCAGGCGTAAATCGACCATTAAATAATTCGATATCACGTTGTTCACGCGTTAAAAAATAATTGATTTGAAATCGCCCAAAATATGTGTTTCTAATTTGCTCAATCTCTTCCTTAAAGATAATTGATTTCGCATTTTTATTCAAGTAAAACAATTGGCAAGTGGCCTGTGGTTCTTTAGCTAAGTGCGTTTTAATCATAGACAAAACTGGAGTAATTCCACTTCCAGCAGCAAAGAAAACGTAATTTTTGCTGGCTTTTTCATCTACATCCACACCAAAATCTCCCGATGGAGGCATTACTTCTAAAACATCATTTTTTTGAAGTTCTTGATTAATAAAGGTAGAAAATTTCCCTTCAAAAATCTGTTTCACACCCACGCGCCATTCTCCTTCAACAGGGCTTGAACAAAGCGAATAAGAACGTCTAACGTCTTCGTTATTAATCATTTTCTTTAAAGTTAAGTGTTGCCCCTGATGATATTCAAATTCTTTTTTCAAATCTTCAGGAACCTCAAAAGAAACTACCGAACAATCTTCAGTTTCTTTATATATATCTTTCACTTTTAAAGGATAAAACCTTGCCATTGTGTTATTTATTTAAATCTACATCACAAAACTAACACTTGTTAGTTTAAGAGTCAAAAAAAAGCTGTTAAACTTTTACATTCAAAAAAAAATCAATTTGTCATTCATTTGGAGCCAGGAACCCGCTATCCATTTCAAGTCCGCAGTTGCCAAGCAAGATTTTTAAACTTTTTCAAGAGCTTCCTCCCGGTCGCTTTTCAAAAGCAAAAAATCTAAGCTTTTCAACTTTACGGGCTTTTCATTGCTATCGGGGCTATAAATCAATATGTTAGTTTTAGTCAACGGTCTGTACACAACATTAGTGGCGATTTAATTCTCTATTGTTATTTACAAAAACAGTACACTTTAAAAGCGACTAAGAAAAACTACATTAGAAATATAGTTTTTATACCCCAATTGAAATAGCAACCGTTGAAATAAGAGCTATAGTTAAGCACATGATATAAGTTTTTCTAAGTCGGGGTTAACCATCAAAATAGCTTTTATTCTAAAATTTAAAAACGTGACGGTTAAAATGCGCTCCTGATAGCTATCGCGATTCGGCCAGCCTGCCAGCAAAGACATGTTTTTGTTATGCGCTGCTACCAATTGACTTTCTTGCATAGTGCTTGGTTTTCAGCGTTGGCTTATTCATTTATAAATATATGATTTGTAAATAAAGTATGTGGTGCACTCACTAAATTTATATCAAGTTTTAAAGATGGCTCAACTCTTGAACTAGCATTATGAATTCTAAAAGATATCTGCCAACCTTGATTTAGAGAAACTAGCAAAGTTGTAGTTGAATTATCTTGATAGACGATTTCGATTAGTCTTGTTGGCAGCTTCAATTTAGGTATTTTAGCTTTTGGTCTTACCTTTTCAAACGGTAAATTTAAAGTTCCATGTAAATTATAAGCCTGAATTTCAACTTTTCTATTGCCTTTAATTACTTTGTAAAAATCCTGATTTCCAATTAAATATTGAACTAAGTTTTCTGCGACTAGGTTAGGGTTTTCATTATCTAAACGAAGTAATTCTTTTTTGAAGGCATTTAAAATTGGAATGTATACAACTTCGTGCATATTCTCAATTGAAGACCATTTTGTAGATTTGTCATTTGCTCTTAAATCTGTGAGCATATCAAAAGTTGGCTTTATTTCTTTAAAATAATCATCTGAACAAGAAACACCAAGCCATTTTTCTCCAAAATTTATTTTTTGTGATAGCCTTGAATGTTTAACAGCTCTATGATTATTTTTTGCAGAGATACCAATCTCCCATTTTTGCAAAGAGCGAATTATCAAAACATCTCTAACGTCTCCAGTTTGCCCAGCTTGATCGCTGACTAATTCTAATAGCAAAATATCATCTTGATTAATTCCATTTGATAATCTTGGTTCGATATCTATAAGAAAATTAATTGAAGCACTTGCTGTTATCCTAAAAGTATCTTGTTCTTCTTCTTTAAAACTTTCAAAAAAACCTTTGGCGGTTAAATAAGGTTCATTTTCTGTAATAGAAACGTTTGTAATATTGTTTAAACGTTCGTAAAACTCAATAAGCAAAGCATACTCAAAAGCCTTACCATTTATTGTTTGACTTGCCATAAATTACGATAATGTGTTTTCTAGCTCCATTGTTTTTTTAGAAGCAGGTTTTTGTTTTTTTTCTGCATTTTCGATTTGTGATTTAATATTAATGGCAATATGCTTTGCGAGATTGACAGGAACCGCATTACCAATCATTTTATACCCAGCAGCAATATGTTTGTAATAAAAAATAAAATCATCTGGAAAAGTTTGTATTCTAGCACATTCTCTAACGCTTAATCTTCGATACAAATTTTCTTTTCCTGGAACAAAAATACGTTTGTTCTGTTCTATAAATTTCATTTTTGGTGCTTGTGGATGAATTGGTGCATGACGGCCGCCTGCTTGAATTGTATAAGATTGTTCATCCCAACTCCTTACTCTATTTCTTGACATAAACATGGATGAAAAACCACCAATCATATACTCGTGATTTGATACTTTGCAATTTTCTTTATTGGTTTTATTACCATCTTTTGCGGGAACAACTGTATTTTGTAAATCAGCAATTATTTGTCTAAGAGTTACCTTTTCTTTTAGTGGTTTAGGAAATTTAAACTTGAAATTAAGGTCTTCTCTAATACCAACAAAAAACACTCGTTTACGATCTTGCGGAACATCAAAATCGGATGCATTTAATAATTTAAAAGATAAATTATAACCAGCATCTTTAAAAAGTTGTTTAATGTTTTTCAAGGCTTCGCTATGTCGATTTAAAAGCATCCCACTGACATTTTCCGCAAGAAAAAACTTAGGCTTTTTTGCTTTTAATATTCTGATGAAATCAAAAAATAATTGTCCCCGCTTGTCATTTATACCACGTTTTGATCCTGCTTCACTCCAACTTTGGCATGGTGGACCACCAATGATTCCTTCGCATTCTGGAACTTCATCTGCTGGAATGTTCACAATACTTCTTTTGTCAAGTACTATATTTGGATGATTCTTTTTGTAAGTCTCCCAAATATCTTTATCATATTCGTTAGCCCAAATAACATCAAAACCTGCCTTTTGAAATCCTAAATCAAGTCCGCCTGCTCCTGCAAAAAAAGATACTACTTTCATATTATTTTTTCTTTTAATGTTCTACGGTATTCTGCTTTTTCTTCTGCAACTTGTAAAAGTTGTTTAGTGCAGTTTGTTTCGTAGATTTGTTTCCCGATTTGGTCGGTAACATATTCATTCCTTAATTCAGTGAGGTCAAGTTTAAAGATTTTAGCAAGTTTCGGCAATCGCTTTTCATCAAAGTCACGTTTTCCATTCTCAATTTTACTCAAGTTTGCAGCGTCCAAATTCAATTTAGCAGCAAGTTGCGTTAGGGTTAATTCGTTTTTGTTTCGTAAAAGTCGGATGTATTCTCCAAAAGTAGTTTTCATAAGACTTGTCATTTTTTGACAAATTTAAAAATTTTATTTCGATTATTCAATTTGAGCGTGGAGAAATTTTAGCTCTTTTGGTTTTCAGTCTTGGATTTGTATGATTGCAAAAATCGAAAATGCTAAACTATACGGCTGGATTTAGCTTGTGGGCAACTTAAAAATAGTGTCTACTTTATACATCTGGAAACAGAATTAGGACAAAGCTTAACTAAAAAGTTTATAAAAATTTAATTGATTCTGCCTATTTCAATAATTACATTTTGAAATTTTATTAGATTTTTTCCTGTTTTTAAAATAAATGGTATTAATTAATCTATCCTGTATAAGTTTGTTTTATCTACTTATACAGGATTTTTTTTATAATCAAACACACTAATTTTGTTACTTATCTTGTATAACGGATATAGTGGAATAAGATTCTTGGAACGATATGTTTAAGTTTATGTTAAAAACAATTTAATAAACAGTTTGGCAAAAAAGTTGTTAAGTCTATAATGTGATTTTAAGATTATGAAAAACCTAAATCAAACTATTTTCTTGATTGTATTTTTATTTTACTATCAAACAGATAGTTTAGCGTTTACCCAAATGGATAACTTAAATTCTATAGGCTCTCCTGTCTTTTTTACTCTTACAGAAAAAATACCAAGCAATGCCCAAGTAATTTTTGAAACTAGTTTTATCAATGATAAAAGCTGTAATATTTATAATGTACTTCAAGAGCTGAGGCTAAAAGCTAGTGAACATAACGCCAATGCCATCAAAATAATAGATTACAGAAACCATAATTGCTTAGAAATTAAAGCTTACTTATTAAAAATTGTGGACATTCAGAAATATAATCATAAGGAGGTTAAAATAGTAGACTATAATGAATATGCCGTTGTACATATTTATAATTTGCAACAAAATGGTTCAAGTAATTTGCATCTAAATTTAGATACGCGTGTAAAAATTCAGCCTAGAAGTAAAGCTACTCTTCTCCTTGAGCCCGGTATTTATGAAATAGGAATAGATAAGATTAGCTCTTTTACCTACCATTACAAAGCTGGAAAGACTTATTTTTTACGTGTTGACCTAGATGAAGATTTAGACTACATCACTCGTGATAGAAAACTTCTTGAGCTTATTGGTATGATAGAGTTTGAGTCACAAAACCACTTTGAATCAAAAGTCTATAAGTATCATCCAATACATTCATCAAAAAAAGAAAGATTAAAGCAATTACCTGATTTAGAAATTGAGCTTGAAGAGAAATTGAAACCTCAAGTGGGAGCTTATACGTCAACTATTGATGAAAGTGAAGAAAGTAATTATTATTTCAATTTATACGTAGGACTTCAAACAAGTCCATTTCGATTTAAAGAAGGGCATATCAGTCACTTCCCTACAAATCCAGATTTAATAGATGTTGATTATGAGTTGGAACCCAAAAGAATAGTTGGCGGGCCAAGGTTAGGTTTACAAGTTGGAAATAAAATTGGTTTTTTGGCCGCAGAAATGGGTGCTTTATATTCATCACGCGTTTCTGGCAGAGGAAATGATGAGATTAATATGTACTCAATTCATGCAGGGAAAAAAATTCACTCTTCAGAAACAAACACCTTTGCATTTTCTTTGGGCTTTGGTCATCATACAATCAAAAGAAATTTACCAAGCATTAATAAATTAGATGTTAGTCTTAGAAATAGAAGGTACTTTTTAAACCCAGCTGTTAGATATGAATATAGAATCCCAGGTATTTTGGTTGGTTTTTTTGCAGAAATAAATTATGTACATTTGGTATTTAACACCTCTACAAGGAGCGGATTGATTTATGAAATTGATTTAGATGAACCTAGAGATAGCGATGGTGCTGAAATTGACCGTCAAATTATACGTTTCAATAATCCTGATTTAAATTATGATCAAAACTCTCGTCTTAATTATGGTAATAGATTTAATTTTAGCATAGGTTTTTTTATAGGTCTAAATTCTAAAAGATAGTTGCATGAATAAAAAAATAATACTCTTAATTATCTTAAATATAGTAATAAGCTCTTGCAGTACAAAAATTAAAACTACAGTTTATCAGCAACGACCCGGAATAGCCTATGCAGATCAAATTCCTATTTTTACCTTAACGGACGACCTTCCTGAAAATGCTAAAATTATAGGTGAATTAAGCTTTAGTGGTAACTTAGATTATGATTGTACTACTCAGATTTTAATCGATGATATTTCTAGAGAGGCAAAGAGTCAAGGTGCAAATGCTATAAAAATAAAAAATTACATTCCTAACAATGATTTATGTCCTGATATTGATGCTTACCTTGTTTATTTAGAGAATATTAATGAATACCAAGATAAAAAATACGAAGTCATAAATGAACCCGATTTGGTTGTAGTTCACTTTTACCGTCGATCTTTAGCTGATTTACATACTCAATTTATTAGAAATACTATTTATATAAATGAAGATGCTACTTTTGAGCTTAGAAACAGGTCTAAGGCTACCGTGCTAATGGAGCCTGGTACGCATACTTTTAGACTTGAAGATGATAAAAATGGAATAACAAAAGATCTAAAACCTGGCGAAACCTACTTCGTTAAAGTGAATATGGCCCCTCTAAATGATAGGAAAGCTAACTTGCAAAAACCAGAGATGAACGTGATTGACCCATTAACCGGTATCCTAGAATTTGAATCTTTTAATAATCGAAGGGCCAACAGTTATACTTACAATAAGCAATCTTTTTATGAATTAGCTCAATTAAAAGAGAACGAGACTTTACAACAACAAATTGAAAACAAGTTCAAGCTCAAGAAAAAATATTATGATCAAATTACCTACAAAGCTTATACTCCTATTCCAGAAAGCCAAGTTCCAAACAATAAAACAGAATATGATTCAGAAGTAGATTCTTTAGAATACGTTGTAGAAGAGGATAGTGACCAAAACGATTTGTTTGTACAATTTTATTTAGGTTACAATACATCATCATTTAATTTTAAAGATGCCTATGTACATATTACTCCTGAAAATTTTCCTGATATAGAGAAAGAACTTGAGCCCTCAACAATACAACATGGATTCGACTTAGGAGTAGGAATTGGGAAAGAGGAACTTTTTATGCGCTTAGATATATGGTTTTTGATAGGTGAACGTTTTGAAAGAGGACAAGACATGGTTACAGGGGTTAGCCTTGGTTTGGGAGGAAGATATGCAATAGTTCCAGAAGGTAATCATTATTGGAATTGGGGTTTGGGAATTGGAGGAAACGATTTGTCTAGAGGTATTTATAGAGAAGGTGATCTTACTGCAACTTTAAGGAACAGAAAATGGGCATTAACTCCGCAATTAAAATACGAATATCAAATCCCAAAAACAAAAATAAGTATTTATGCCCAAGCTAGATATGTTTTGACCTTTGGAAATGTATCAAAACATTCTGGTGTAGAATATGAAGAAAAAAATTTAGGAAGAAACGAAGACCGAACTGAAACCACTAATTTTAGATTTAGATCTCCAGAGCTAGAAGTAGATGCTAACGGAAGATTAAACTATGGCAGTAGATTAGATTTTAGCGTTGGAGTTATGTATAATTTTAAGTAAAGGTATTTTATAGGTCTCTTTTTTAGGTATGCCTATAAACTTGTATTATACTTGCCTTAAAATTAAA
>JAIUMH010000007.1 GCA_022565635.1 Flavobacteriaceae bacterium
TCCCACTTTTTTTTACTTAACTATAAGGTTTGAGTGTTAATTTAGAAATATTCTATTTAGTGGTTCTTTTGCTTTACTTCTTGTTTCTTTATTGTATGAAGTCTAAGTGTTTTTAACAAAGTAAAAAAGCATAGTGGTTTTGCTGTTTAAAACGCAATATTCCTTTAGATTTCAACTGTATTCCTCTCTGCAATTTCAGGTTAAAAATAATTTTATTTCACTCGTCTTAATTTTGGCAGGATAAGTATTTTAGCAAAAAAATTATTTTAGGCATGAACTCTAACTTGTTAAAGCAATATATTTCTGAAGAAGCATCTATTTCTAGCATAAACAGAGCAACTTCATATTACCCTCTTTTAGTAGAAAGAAGTGAGAAGGTGTTTGTTTTTCATGCCTTAGGAAGCCAAATTGAACCTTATCAAATACGTATAGATTTAACATACAGTCACGCTATCCGTACCAGTTGTAGCTGTCCATATAATTTTGGTGATATTTGTAAACATATTGTTGCTTCAATCCAGGAATTAATTCATTTAATAAATACCAAACAAATTGAATTAGATTTTCATGAACCACCTAAAACCCTAGACCAAACCGCATTGTTTCTCCCGCACAAAAACGGAATGATGGATAGAGATTATTTAAGAAAAATTCAATTTGATAATTCCAGAGGTTTCATGGGGAAGGCAAGTGTTACTCATATAAGTAAAACTAAAATTGAAGGAGAATACAAAGAAACTTATGGCGAAACTTTTTTGCTTCAATTCAGCAAAGAATCTGATGAGGAAAACTTAAAACTAACTTGCACATGTCTTCAACAATCAAATTGCATTCATAAATATAAATTCCTTAGCTTACTTAAAGAAGATTTTAGCTTAGATATTTTATCTCCTACTTTTAAAGATAGTATTCAGCAAGAAATTTTGGAGGAAATGGGTTTGCAAGGTAAAGTTGATTTTGATGATGTTTTTGAATTAATAGTTACTACAGATGGAATTTTTACAAATGAAAAGGTAAATACTCTAATAAGTGATGCTCAACATATTTTTCAGCCAGCCAATCAAGATCTTTTAAAAGAACAAGCATTGCCTTCTACTAGGCGTCAGGCAACACACAGTTTGGGGCTTTGTTTTGAACATAGCAAGGAGGAATTTCTGAATATTTATCCTTTAATTGGAAAGCTCAATAAAAAAAGAACAGATCTTAGTGCTAAAATTCAATTTATTGACCCTAGTTATCTGGGAGATGTTTTAGGCCTTATTGAAGATCAAGAAGTAAGTCAACTTAAGTTTTTAGTTGATTTGAAAAATGCTTCAGATAGTACCGTTTATAATAGTGATCTAGGTAACTACTTTTTACGTTTTGTGAAGCTTGTTTATGAAAACAGGAATGAATTTCAGAAACTTAGGTTGTACACGTATCTAAATAGAAAAAACTTAAACCGGAAAAATATTGAAATAATTGAGTGTTCAGATGAAAAAGTACAACCCATTTTAACGATAAAGTCTTCTGAAAAATTTCATAGTTTAAGTGTTAAGATTCGCATAGAAAACAAGTTATTACAACTCAACTCTAAACAAATTCTCATTGTTCCCTTCGGAATTATCTACCAACAAAAATTGTATTTCTATAAGCACGAACAGCAAGCTTTAGCTCTAAATAAATTTAAAGAAACCCCTCATTTTACTTTACTTAACGAAGGATTACAAAGGCTTCAAGAACAGGTGATTGACCCTTATTCTCCTTATTTTGAAATCCATTACAGCCAACTGAAACAAAAAAAATCTGCCAGTAAAAAACTTCAACCCATTCCTCAAGTATATATGAGTGAAGCAGAGGAGGGGAGCTACTTAGTTTTTCAACCCCTTGTAAAATATGGAGAACAGTTAGTAGAACCACTAAGTTCTGAACAGGTTTGGCTGAAAAAAGATAAAATGCTTAGCTTAAAAAGAGATGAAGATCTTGAATTTAATTTTCTTCAATTCATGCAAAACTTACATCCGGATTTTAAAGACAAAACAAGTTATTTTTTTATCAATGCAGAAGAGGCTTTAAAGGATTTGTGGGTAATGAATTGTATTGACCAATTACAAAAAAATGAGATTGCAGTACTTGGTCTAAACCAACTTAAAAAAATAAAATACAACCTGAATCAACCAAGTTTTTCTGTTGGATTAAGTTCTGGAACAGATTGGTTTGATATGGAGATGAATATTGATTTTGGCAACCAAAAAGTAGATTTGAAAAAGCTTCAAAAATCCATTTTAAAAAAATCTAATTATGTTGAATTAGCAGATGGTAGTTTAGGAATTTTACCAAAAGAATGGATTGAAAAATATAAGAAGTACTTTCAGTTAGGACAAATTAAGAAAAACAAAATTGAAATTTCTAACTTTCAATTTAATATTATAGACGAACTGTATGAAGATTTAGAAAATTCTCCAGATTTTCTCAAAGAACTGCATGAAAAGAAAAAACGAATTGCTAACTTAAAAGATTTAAAAACAATAGCTCATCCTAAACACTTAAATGCAAGCTTAAGACCTTATCAACAAGAAGGTCTAAACTGGATGATGTTTTTGCATGAAAACAAATTAGGAGGATGTTTGGCAGATGATATGGGTTTAGGAAAAACCTTACAGACTATTGCGTTTTTGCAACATTTAAAAAACACGTCTAAATTAAAATTGCAACCTCATTTAATAGTTGCCCCAACTTCATTGATTTTTAATTGGACAGCTGAACTTAAAAAGTTTGCTCCACAATTACAATCCCTTGCTTTTACAGGCGCTAAAAGGGCTCAATACCAAGATCAATTGGAAAACTACGATTTAATTTTAACTACTTATGGCTCCCTTATCAAAGACATTGAATTTCATAAAAAACAAAACTATTCGTATGTGATTTTAGACGAAAGTCAAGCCATTAAAAACCCTCATTCACAACGTTTTAAGGCGGTTCGACTTCTACAATGTTTAAATCGCTTAACTTTAACAGGTACGCCTATTGAAAACAACACATTTGATTTATACAGCCAGTTTAATTTTTTAAATCCGGGTATGTTTGGCAGTATTAAACATTTTAAAACCAATTTTTCTGAACCCATAGACCAAGAGCAAAATCAAGATACTTCCAATTTACTAGCTAAAATTATCCACCCATTTATGTTGCGTAGAACTAAAGCCCAAGTAGCCACCGAATTACCTAGTAAAACAGAGTCTATTATTTATTGCGAAATGAACAAAAGACAACGTAAAGTATATGATCAATTTAAAGACTATTTTAGGCAACAAATAAATGATCAAATAGAAAACGAAGGGGTAAATCGTTCTCAAATGTATATTCTTCAGGGTTTAACTAAGTTAAGGCAAATATGCAATTCTACTGCTTTAGCAGATCAAGAAAAAGATTATGGTAATGATTCTGCTAAACTGGATGAGCTTATAAGACAGCTTAAAGAAAAAGTTGCCAACCATAAAGTATTGGTTTTTTCTCAATTTGTGGGGATGTTAGAATTGGTAAAAGAACGCCTTTTTCAAGAGGGTATTAATTTTGAATATTTAGATGGGCAAACCCGCAAGCGAAACGAAAAGGTAGAGAATTTTCAAACCAATCCAGAGGTAAGAGTTTTTTTAATTAGCTTAAAAGCTGGAGGAACAGGGCTAAACTTAACAGAGGCAGATTATGTTTTTTTGATTGACCCTTGGTGGAACCCCGCTGTTGAAAGTCAGGCTATTGATAGATGTTACCGCATAGGACAAGATAAAAAAGTAATGGCTTATCGTATGATTTGTAAAGATAGTATTGAAGAAAAAATAATATCTCTTCAAGATAAGAAAAAAACAGTGGCGTCTGATGTGATTAGAATTGATCAAGACAAAAAATCCTTCAATAAAAAAGACATAGAACACTTTTTTGGAGCGGTTTAAACTTTTTTAATCTACCGCTTTAAAAGTTGCCTTAAACCAAAAGTAGTTATATAAAACTATAAGATTTGCTTTAATGCTTTTAAAATCAATTATTTATGCGCTGGTATTTAGATGGATTTGTTGACTAATAGTTTTGTGGGACAAAAGTTATGAACAAGGAATAATAGAAAAGACACTAAGCTAAACAACATGTTTTACGGGTTTAATTGCTGTTATTTTTTAATTCTTCCAAATTCTTTTCTATATTAGTCAATTAAATTAAACCTAACAAAATGAACCAAAGAGAAGATAAATTAGAGCTATTTCGTAATCAAATCACCAATAAATACTTAATTTACAATAGTTTATTTACAAATCTTCCCAATGAAAATATCAAACACACGGGTATATACATTCCGCTTCTTCAGAAATTAAGTCACCGTTATTACCAAGAGAAAAAAAGTCCAGAACAAGTCATTCAAGATTTTTTTAAACAACACACTCGTGTAGAGAATAAAGATGAAGAATTTGATTTTTTATTTCGAATGGTTCAATACATAGAGCGACAAGTAGTTTTGTTTGATAGTGTTGAAGATGCTTCGTTTTCAGATTTCAACAAGGCAGGAATTGATGCTTTTTTTGAAAAATCAATCATTGATGAAGAGACTTTAAACCATTTTAAAAACTTCGGGGTTCGGGTGGTTTTTACAGCGCATCCTACTCAATTTTATCCTAATTCAGTTCAGAGTATTATGCATCAATTGCGCGAATCCATTAAGATTAATCAGATTGAGCAAGTTGACAAAAGTTTACAGCAATTGGCATTTACCCCTTTTATTAACCATCAAAAACCAACCCCTTTTGATGAAGCCAAAAGCATTATTTTTTATTTGAGGTATGTATATTATCAAACTTTAGGGAGACTCTATCACAAAATTTGTAATCAATTAAATGTAGGACCAGAGTTTAATCCTTCTTTACTTCAGTTAGGATTTTGGCCAGGAGGAGACCGAGATGGAAATCCTTTTGTTAATGCTTCAATCACTTTAGAGGTTGCTAATGAGTTGCGCACAACCGTAATGAAGTGTTATTATCATCACCTTAAATGGTTGATGAGAAAAGTAAGCTTCAGAAAAACTCAGGAGCCTCTTAATACATTAAAAAAGCAATTATATAACCAGATTTTTCAGAAGAAAAAAACCCTAACATCTACTCATATATTAAACACTTTAGAAGAAGTAAAAGCTTTGCTCATTTCAGATTACAATTCGCTTTTCTTAGATGAAATCAACGACTTTATTGGAAGAATACACTTATTTGGAGCTCATTTTGCCTCTTTAGATATTAGGCAAGATTCTTCTGTGCATTCTGATATGATTACTCAATTAGTTCAGAAAGAATTTAAATTAGATTGGCAGAAATTGAATTTGGAAGAAAAAATAGAAGTGCTTACGCAACGAAGTATTTTAGCTGAAGAAGCGTATTATGAAGATGAACTTTTTGCTGATACGCTGAGGAATGTCAAGCAAATCAGAAAAATTCAAGAAAAAAACGGCAAGAAGAGTATTCACCGATATATAATTTCTAATACAGAAAACATAGTTGATGTTCTAACTGTTTATGGCTTGTTTAAGTTTTGCGGATACGAAGATAATAAGATTAACATTGATATTGTTCCACTTTTTGAGACCATGGAAGGCATGAAAAATGCTTTATATGTGATGGAAGAGCTTTATAAGAATCCGACTTACAGTGCGCATTTAAAACGAAGAAATAACGAACAGCATATCATGTTGGGTTTTTCTGACGGAACAAAAGATGGTGGATATTTAAAAGCAAATTGGGAAATTTACAACACCAAAGAAGTACTCACGGCTTTGTCTAGAAAATATGGAATAAAAGTCATATTTTTTGATGGTCGTGGTGGACCTCCTGCACGAGGAGGGGGTAAAACTCATCAATTTTATGCTTCACAGGGGCCAGAAATTGAAAACAAGAACATACAACTCACCATTCAGGGCCAAACTATTACAAGTGTTTTTGGAACGCATGACCAAGCCACTTACAATTTTGAGCAATTATTGCTTTCTGGCGTAAAATCGCTTCAAAGCAAAAAATTTGAACCTGAAATGAAAGACTTAATGAGTGATTTAGCCCAAATGAGCTACCAAAAATACCTCAGCTTAAAAAATCATCCACTATTTCCCTCCTATTTAGAGGAAATGACTCCGTTAAAACAATATGGCGCCACCAATATTGGGAGTCGCCCAACCAAACGAAAAAACAGTTCTAAATTAGAATTGAAAGATTTAAGAGCTATTCCATTTGTTGGCTCTTGGAGCATGATTAGACAAAACATTCCAGGGTATTACGGCGTTGGCACTGCTTTAGAAAAATATGAGAATGATTTTGGAAAAGTTGAAGCTTTGTATCAAAAATCAGATTTTTTTAAGTCGTTGATCCACAACAGCATCATGTCTATGAAAAAAACCTACTTCCCACTTACCGCTTACATGGCAGAGCATTCTACATACGGCGAATTTTGGAAGGAATTAAGGAGGGAGTATTTACTCACTAAAAAATGGGTTTTAAAATTAACTCATCAAGAAGAACTCATGGAAAATGAACCCCGCGCCCGAATGTCGATTAGCGCGCGAGAAAAAATCATATTACCATTATTAAGTATTCAGCAGTATGCTTTGATCCAAATGCAAAAAAATGACTCGGATTATGAAACTTATGAAAAGTTAGTAATTAGATGTTTATTTGGAAACATTAATGCAAGTAGAAATTCTGCTTAGTAAATGGGTTGTGCAAAATTGAAAACTAAATAATAAAAGATAATTTTAAGTTTTATTTTCTATTCAAGTTAATTCAAGAAATCATACCTTCAAAAGAAGTTAAGTTGATGGACCAAGAATTGCAGTTTGAATAACTCAGAAATGTGTTTACCAAAACCAATGGAATTCAACAATTTTTTGATAGTGATTTTGAAACCGTATCTTGCTAAAAAAACAAACAAATGAAATCTCCTAAACTGGTTGAAATAAAAAAAGCATTGCACTATTGTACACGGGAAGAATTAATAGAAATCACCACAAAACTTGCTAAGCATAAAGTTGAAAATAAGGAGCTTTTACATTATTTACTTTTTGATGCCTCAAATGAAGATGAATTTGTACAACAAGTAAAACAACATCTTTCTAATGAATTTGAAGACATAAATACGAAAAACTATTACTGGATGAGAAAATCCATTAGAAAACTCCTAAAGGAAATGAAAAAATATATTCGATTTTCTAAAAACAAGTCAACAGAAATTGAACTTCACCTTCATTTTTTAGCTCAAATGCTTCAATTAAGGCCCAATGTATTGAAGGATAACCGACTAAGAAATCTGTATGAGCGAAATCTGCTTTTTGTTGATAAAAAAATTAGTGGAGTGCATGAAGATCTTCAGTATGATTATCAAAGCATAAGAGAAGAGCTTTAATAAAATTTAGAATTTGGTTTTTCTAAGCATTACAACAAAATTACTTCTGAATCACCTTTTTAATAATACCACCCAATTTAGTCTCTTTATCAAACTGAGTAGGACTACCGTGGATAGCAATTTCACCTCCAGCAATCACCTTAGCATCACATTGTTCACTAGCATATACTGTAGCAAAGCCTTTGTAGCTTACTTCAACTGTTGTAGTTTTGGTTTTTAAGGAAGCGGCTTCATATTCACCTCCTGTTTTAACTGTAACATTTTGATGATCAGCCTTACCTTTTAACTGAATAGCTCCTCCTGTTAAACTAAAAACCTCTAATTCATCAACTTTTACATCTAAGGCCTGTATGGTAGCACCTTCTACTGCTCTAAAATGCATTTTTGTTTGATGAATAGCCCCCGTAATAGTAAGCTCTGATGCACTAGTAGCCTCTATGCTTTCAAGACTTTGAATATAAATTTTTACTTCGGTGTCTGAATTTGAAAAAAGATAATTCAATGGTAAACTAATTCGCAATTCATCTCTTCGTAATCTAATATTGATTTCATCTTGGTCAAAACCGCCAATTTCAACTTTGTTTTCTGAAGCACCATAGATAACTTCAGCTATTATTCCACTTGAAACTTTAAGCTTGGTAAAGTCGCCGTCAACTAACTCTATACGGTCTTGAGCCGAGATCAAGAACCAGCTAAAAAAGAATAATACTATGTATTTTTTTCGATCCATTTAAAGCCTTTACGCTTTCTTATTTATCGGGACAATTTACAAAAAACATACCAACCCCAACTTTTTTGGGTTAGTATTATTACATTGAATCACATTAATAACTGATTTTCAATGTTTTATAACATGTATTATGATTGGTAATAACCAGGTTGATAAATACAGAAAAAATAGACTTTAATGCTATAAGTCTCAATTCATCCTACATTAAAACTAAGGTTTAAAAATAAATAGTAAATTTGTCTTTTTACTCAAAATTCAAGCATGAAGCTTCCTGCAAATAAAAAAGTCTATTTTTCTAGTGATAATCATTTGGGCGCACCAACCTACAAAGAGAGCCGAGTGCGTGAGCGTATTTTTGTGGATTGGCTAGACCAAATTAAAGAAGATGCTGGAGCTATCTTTTTATTAGGAGATTTGTTTGATTTTTGGTTTGAATACAAAGAAGTGGTGCCTAAAGGTTTTGTACGAACTTTAGGTAAATTAGCTGAACTATCAGATTCAGGAATTCCTATTCACTTTTTTGTAGGAAATCATGATTTGTGGATGAATGATTACTTTGAAAAAGAACTTCAAATTCCTGTATATCATCAACCTAAAGTATTTGAAATTAATAATCAGTTGTTTTTTATTGGTCACGGTGACGGATTAGGCCCGGGCGATTTGGGCTACAAACGAATGAAAAAAGTTTTTACCAACCCATTTTCTAAATGGCTTTACCGCTGGTTACATCCAGATTTAGGAGTGAAGCTAGCAAGGCATTTAAGTGTAAAAAACAAACTTATTTCTGGTGATGAAGATGCTCAATTTCTTGGTGAAGATAAAGAATGGTTGGTTCAATACGCACACCATAAGCTTAAAGAGAAGCATTATGATTACTTTGTTTTTGGGCACCGACATTTACCCATGGAAATCCAACTGAATGAAAACGCTAAATATGTAAATTTAGGAGATTGGATTAAGTATTATACCTATGCCGAATTTGACGGTGTAAATTTGAATTTAAAAAAGTTTAAAAGATAAAGCCTGCAATTCTTTACAACTACAGGCTTGGCTTTCAAATAGAATAGTTGAATTGATTACTCCTTAGTTTTTATAAAGATGGTGTTTTCATTTTCAGATTTTTCAATAGACAGTATGTTTTTATAATCTAATTTTTTAAGCGCATCCTCATCCAATAAATCATCGTTATTATAGATTGAAAAAGAATGCTTGTTTTGAAGTAAATCATTATAAAAATCGCTTTTTATTTGATCATCTAAAAGGTTAAAATACTTCATCAAACTTTGTAAATCTTCTTTTTGATCTAACAGCTCCCAAGGGATTTTCTTGTTATTTTGAAGTAAAAGATTTGTACTATTGTTTTTATCTTTTTTGGTTGTAATGAAAATAACACCATCTACGTCTTTTTCTGGAAATGATGAAGAGTCTTTTTCCACTTTAATCTCAGTAATTGTTGAAGGGTTTAGTTTTCTGAAATCTTCTTCTGTAACCTCTTCCCCATCAATAACATATAAGACCTTTTGCTTCCCTGAAGTTAATGGGATTACATTTACTGAAGCATTGATATCCTCTTGATTAGTGTTGATTTCTACTCCCTGGTCTTTTATATAAAAAGTTTTTCTTTCTTTTTCAGTTTTTCTCTCTTTAGTGCTATTAATCACAAACACCTCCTTGCCATCTTTGTTTTTCTTTTCAAGTAATATGGGAGTTATTCCTTTGTTAGTTTGCTGTTTATGTACAGTTTTTGAGTTGGTGTTATCATCTGTTAAATTAATTTCAATAGAAGTGATTTCTCCGTTTTTGTTCCTTTTTAAGTTTTCAATAACAAGACTTACATTGGCTTCATCATTAAAATGTTCTGCAAAAACTTGAATATCTTCTTCAGAAGAATCTTTTGAAATGCTCTCTAAAATTTTAATTCCTGGAATGGATTGAAGTTCCTCGTCTTTAGAAAGTTTACTAGCGTCCTCTTCTTTATATTCGTCTATTTTGCTATGTTCAGTTTCCAGCTTCATCATTTTAATTCCTTCAGCATCTGTTTTTTTAAGCACGAAAAAGCTCAACTTTTTTTCTTCTTCATCCTGAATTGTTTTAGCTTTATTTATCCCTAATTGAATTGCATTAGGCGTCTCCTGAAACTTTCCAGATAAATGAATGGTCCCATCATTGAAGTCTTCAAATTCAAAATACTTAATTAAGTATTCTTGGTCAAAATCTAATTCTTTTCCATTAAAAATCACCTTCACTACTTCATTTTCAACACTATTCCAGTCCTCAAAACTTTGTTTTTTAACAGTTTGGTTGTTGAGTTCAATTTCTTTAATCAGCAAGTCAACAGGTTTAGACTTAATACCTGGGGTTTTTACAATGGTTAATTCAATATTGGGGATAGGTTGATTTCCTGAAATAACACGATTAACCTTAATACTTCCATCTTCGCTTTGCATATTGATTTTAATACGCTTAATTTCTCCATCTCTATTTCTTTTAATTCTAGAAAATTTCAGTTTGACACCCTGACTTGCAATAAACTCTTCCACTTCCTTAAGGGATTTTTTATTGACTTCTGAAGTTATTGTAATAGAAGATTTTGTTACGCTAGTTGGATTTTGTTGCGCTATTTTTTGAGTTTGTTCATTTTTAATATAGAAACTTTTTATCCCGCTTTCTTCTTTTTCAATCTGCATAGCCACGGTTTCTACCTGAAACAATGCAATAAAACTAATTAGGATAGGAATAATTACAACCGATTTAAACCGGTAAAGTTGGGGGGAATTCTGCTTGTTTAACATCATGATTCTTGTTTTTATAGATGAGTTTTTAAAAAAATAATTGCCCAATGCGGGTTGTTGCTCTTCTTGAACAAAGTTTAATAAGGTATATTGATAATCTTTTTTGTTGTTTAATTGTTCTACACTTTTGGCATCGGCAATAAATTCTAAATTTTCATCCATCAACTTTCTGTACCAAAATACCAGTGGATTAAACCAAAGCAATACCTGAGCTAAATTAGCCAACAACAAATCCCAGCTGTGTTTTTCTTCAATATGCACTTGCTCATGCTGAAGTACGTTGGTCAGCGCTTTTTCATCTAAAGCCTCAGGACAATACACCACCTTATTAAAAAATGAAAATGCATTGATAGGGTTTTGTGTTTGATAATGTGTAACGCCATCAACCTTTACTTTTTTAGCTGATTGAAGCACTTGACATAAAGCTAAAATTTGCTTGGTAAGCTTGAAAAGCATAAAAATTAATCCTGAAAAATAGAGAACAAATAGAAGCCTTTCCCAGGGCATTTCAAAGCTTTCTTCTTCTATTATTGGCGGATTTTCAGTAAAAGCAACTTCATAATCAGCTAAATTAATGCCTTCTTCTAACGCACTTTCTTCTTGTTTTGAAGCTGATTCTGCTTCAACAAATACTTTTGTTTTTAGTTGAAGTCCAGGCAATAAAAAACTCAACACCAAACCCAAAAGCAAAAACTTTCTATTGAAGTTTTTGAAGCTTTCCTTTCGTAATAATAACCAATAACTTACACCAAACAACGTAAGCAAAACAGAAACTTTCAGCAGGTAAGTAAAGAATTCCATCAGCTTTTGTTTTTTTCGATTAAATCAATAATATCTCTGAGCTCATCGGTGCTAATTTTTTCTTCTTTCGCAAAAAACGAAACTAAATTCTTATAAGAACCTTCAAAAAATTTTTGGGTAGTTGAGTTCATTACTTTTTTAGAATATTCCTTTTGATCTACTATTGGAAAATATTGATGGGTTTTTCCAAAAGCTTGATGACTCACATAGTTCTTTTCTTCCAAATTTCTAATGATGGTTGAAACCGTATTGTAATGCAATTCTTCCTCCAATTCAGGAAGGATTTCCTTAACAAAAGCTTTTTGTAACTTCCATAAAGCGCGCATCACTTCTTCTTCTTTTGATGTCAATTTTTGCATCTGAAATCTATTTTTGACAAATGTAAACTATTTTTTTAGTTATACAACTATTTATATAGTTAAAAAACTATAGTTTTAGTTTTAAAATGTTTTTTGAGCGTATAAATTTGGTTTTCAGAATGCACAAGTTATTCTCTATCAATTAGTATATTTGTTTTGATAAAAATTAATCACCAAGATGGAAACAGCAAAAATAACTTTGACCAACGCTGAAGAGCCAAAGAAAAAGACATGGCAACTTTTCATTTATTTGGTATTTGCAGTTTATGGTTTGGCTATGTGGTTCTTAAAAGATGATTCTATCATGTTAGTTCTTGGGTTAGGACATATTTTGTTTTTCATTTTTTATATCCTCTTAAGATCTAATCAAAACTATTATGAATTCACTCAAGAAGGGATTTACGAACCTGCCCAATGGAAATTTTCAAAAAGAACTTTTCTGGCTTATGATGACATAGAAGAAGCTGTTTATGTTGTGGGAGACTATGTTTTTAGAAATAAAAAGACTGAAATCCGTTTACCAAAGGAATTATTAAAGGAAGAGGATGTTGATTATTTGGAAGATAAATTAAAAGATCTAAAGGATACAATTCTTGATAAATCAAACCTTACCTCTGCATAATTTCATTCTTCAGATTTTTATTCTTGATACAGTTTCAACATAATTTGAGCTGTTAAAAAAGCATCTCCTGTAGCTGTATGCCTATCTTTTTTGGGGATATGAAAAGCTTCACATAATTCATCTAAGCTGTAGCGTTGCTCTAAAGGAATGCCTCTTTTTTTTAAGTACAATTCATTGGTATCTAGAGTCTTGTTTTTTAATTTGGGTAAGTTCATTCGTTTTAAAGCCTGGTTAATCATAGCCACATCAAAGTTTACATGATGCCCTACTAAGGTATGGTTTTTTATAAGGTTTAAAAAAGACTTTACAGCTTCTTGTTCGGTTTGTTTTAAAAGGTCATTTTCTTGAGTAATGCCATGAATGCTAGCCGATTTTGGGTCGAAGTACGTTTGTTCTACGTAAATTTCTAAACTCTCTTTTATTTTAATGCGTTGGTCTTTAATAGGAACGGCTCCAATACTTAAAATGCGATCTTTTTTAGGATTTAAGCCGGTAGTTTCACAGTCAAAGACTACATAGTTTCCTGATTTTTTTTCAGACTTAAATAGTGCTTGGTAATCTTTCCAGAAGTTTGGAAAATTGCTACTTTTAAAAAATTGCTTTAAAAATTCCATTAAGTAAAATAAGTAAGTTTAAACCTGTTTTTTAAAACCGATTGAATTTCAGAAATAGGCTGAAACGCATTTTTTAATGCTATTTTCTGTTGTTTGCTTAGTTTTTCTAAATTGATGAATCTGCCTGAATTTTGTTCATTAATTCCTTCTATGGTTCGGTGTTTAGAAAATAATAAAAAGCTCTGCGCACATTTTTCAAATAATTCGGCATTTTGTGGTTCTTTTTTAGCCATCATTAAAAAGCGTTCTTGGGTGTTATTGAGTTGTGTATTTTTTTCAGCTAAGCATAAAATTCTTGCGGCATCTACTAAAGGCATGATTGCACGTGATTTTAAATCGAATAAATCTTTATTTTTTTCGCTGTCTTCAACTAAAAATTGTTTGAAAATTCCCAGTGGGGGTGGATTTCTTAAGGCATCAACACCAAGGTAGGCATAAAAGCGCTGGTTGCCTTCTAGCTCTTTATAAATGTGGTGGTTAATGGATTGCGTTAAATGCTGTTCTCCAAATACATTCTCAAAGTCAAAGAAAATACTACACATCATAATGCTTTTTTCTGTTGGTTTTGTAATCCAATTAGAAAATTGTTTTTTCCATTCGCTTAAACTTAAGCACCAGTTTGGGTTGCTTGCCATCATGTCTGCCGGACAGAAATCATAACCAATTTGATTTAGGGATCGGGTCACTTTTTTTGCCAATTTTAGAAAGTATTTTCTAGTTGTTTCTATGTGTGATATATCAACATCTTCAAACACCAATGCATTGTCTTGGTCCGTAAGTAAAAGCTGTTCCGTTCTGCCCAGGCTTCCTAAATTCATCCATGCAAATTTGCAGGGAGGTTTGCCAATTTCATTTAAGGCTAATTCAATGCTTTTTTGGGTAAGCGCGGCATTTATTTCACCTGCTACTTTCATTAAGTATTCAATAGGAAGTTGTGCTTTTAAAAAACTTTCAATAAGCAAACCCAACCTGAATCTAATATGGTTTAATTCGTTTACATCCTTACTGCGCAACGTCCTTTTAAGTAGTGCAACGGGGTTGTTAGCTTGAGCAGCAATAAGATCATGCTCAGAAATAATTCCTAATAAATTAGAACTAGGGTTGCCGTCTTCTGTAATACAAATATGACCAATATTACTCTTTAGCATTTGCAATTGAATTTCTGCAATATGCACATTGGCTTGACTACAAATTACTGGAGAGCTCATAATTTCTTTCACAGAAGCTTGAATATCAATTTGTCCCGTGGCTACTTTATTCCTCATATCTTTATCCGTAACTATTCCCTTTGGAAGCAAATCTTCAGTAATAATCACCGAACTAATTTGATGTTTTTTCATCAGTTGAGCTACCTCTTGAATAGAAGTTTCCTTTGCAACTGAAACCACATTTTTGGTATAAGAAATCAGTTGAAAATAGCTTAATTTTAAAGCATCGGTTTCTTCATAAACTCTAGATTCAGGAAGTTGATTTTCAGCTTGTAAAATCTCTTTTGGATGTTTGGCATTGGAGGCAAAAATCTCTAATAAGAATTGCAGAACTTTAAAGTTATTTTTTAATAGAGGTTGAAAAACTTCAATAGGTATAGCGTAAATCATGCAATCTTTCTGCGCCACAGCCTGAAGTGCATATTTATTCTCTGCAAATAGTGGTCTAAGACCTAATAAATCTCCAGTCTCGCAAACATCAACCAAAGTAGTTTTATCTACTGCATAAAGATTAATTGAGCCTTGTTGGACTATATAAAAATTTGCTTCAGTTGGTTGGTCAATTTCAAATAAAACTTCCTGCTTTGGTAGGTAAAAAACTTCAACTTCGTGTGCAATTTTTTCTAATTCATCTAAAGAAAGTAAGTTAAAAGGTGGATACTGCTTCAAAAAATCACCCACTCTTTCTACAATGGTGTTTTTACTCATTTTAACTAATCATTTCCTAAAAATACATAATTAAAACGAATTTGCTTTACTTTTAAAAAATAATTTTTAGGCTACGAGTTCTAGGCGTGCTGTTTAAGTATTTAGGAAGTTAATAAGTATTTGAATTGAAATTAATGTACTTATCAGTAAAGAGAATGTAGCTTATACTTTCTTTTTTTAGGACTTCAATTTTTGGTTATACTTGCTTAAAAAACACCTTAATTCATTATCTTTGCAGGAATTAAAAATAAAGCATGTCTAAAATTAGAATCACCAAAGAATTTACTTTTGAAACCGCTCACGCTTTACACGGTTATGATGGAAAATGTAAAAATATACATGGCCATAGTTACAAATTAGCGGTAACCGTTATAGGAACTCCAATAGAAGATTCAAAAAACGTAAAATGTGGAATGGTAATTGATTTTGGTGATTTAAAAAAAATTGTAAAATCTGAAGTTGTAGATGTTTGGGATCACGCTATTATTTTGAACAAAAATACACCTCACCTTCATCTTGCAGAACAATTAAAAGATTTAGGCAACCATGTTGTTTTAGTAGATTACCAGCCTACCAGCGAAAAAATGATAGAAGATTTTGCGCAAAGAATTTCCAAGCGTTTACCTGAAGAAATGAAGCTTCATTCTTTACGTCTTAGAGAAACTGAAACAGCTTTTGCAGAGTGGCATGCAAGTGATCAATTTTAACAAATTCTTGAAATAAATCAAATATTAACACTTGTTAGTTTTGTTGACTAAATATTTATTTTAGTTTTATCAAAATTTTTATATTATTATGTTCAAAACTAAACTAGTTACATTATTTGCATTTTTTCTTTTTACACTTCAATCTAAAGCACAACGCTACGAAACAACAATACTTAATTATCTATCCGATAATTATTCATCCGAGGGACTTCAAACAAAAGACGTAGATGAAATTAAAATATTAAGCACCCATTATGATAAAAGCATGGGCGTTGATTTGGTTTATGCGGCTCAGTCTAAAAATCAAGTTCCAATTTTCAATGCTATTGGCACATTTGCAATCAAAAATAACCGAATTGTACATTTTTCTCATTCTTTTCAGAAAGGAATACAAACTAGGATTAATACAGTACAGCCGCAACTTAGTCCAGAACAAGCTATTACTTCAGCGGCGCAACAACTTGAAGCTGGTACACCTCAAGACTTAAAAGTTACTCAAGCTAAGGGAACAACAGAATTTGTTTATAATAGAGCAGGAATTTCTCATGATCCAATTCCTGTAAGGTTAGTTTTACAGCCCAATTACAATCCAGAAATAGAGGAAGATTTAATACGCTTAGCATGGGATTTATCCATTCATACTAATCAAAATTGGTGGAGTGTTCGAGTTGATGCACTTACTGGAGAAATTATTGAAAAACATAATTGGACATTACAATGTGAATTTGGACATAATCATACAACCCAATCTTCCACACACCTTCAACCCAAAGTTGAGAACTCAGGTTTAATTAGAAACTCAAATCCAAGTATTTTTAATACATCAAATGATGAAGATGAAGCAGAATCTGACAGTATTCCTAATTCTTACCGAGCTTACCCTTTAGGTGTAGAATCTCCCAATCACGGTACTAGAGAATTGTTGGTTGATCCTGCAGATGAAGACGCATCTCCTTTTGGGTGGCATGATACCGATGGAATACCAGGGCCAGAGTTTACGATAACTCGTGGTAACAATGTTTGGGCGCAAGAGGATAGAAATGCAAACAATGGAATAGGTTACTCACCAGATGGAGGTGAAGATTTAATATTTGACTACCCTTTAGCTTTTGACGCACCACCAGAAGTTTATGAAGATGCTTCTATAACCAACTTATTTGTTTGGAACAACTTTGTTCACGATGTTTGGCACCATTACGGATTTGATGAGGCCGCTGGTAATTTTCAGGAAAATAATTACTCCGGTGAAGGTTTTGGTGAAGATTTTGTTTTTGCAGACGCACAAGATGGTGGGGGCGTGAATAATGCAAATTTTGCTACTCCTCCCGACGGATTTAATCCAAGAATGCAAATGTTTTTATGGAATACACAAGGAGAACCTGAATCCGTTTTAAGTTTAAATTCACCAAGTGTACTAGAAGGAAGTGTTGAAGCCCAGGCATCTTCAAATTTTGGGCCAATTATTACTACAGAACCAACTACAGCTGATCTTATTCTGGTAGAGGATGAATTACAAGATCCGTTAGACGCGTACTTGGCTTGTGATGATATAGAAAATGCAGATGAATTAGAGGGTAAAATTGCAGTAATTAGAAGAGGTGGGTGTGCTTTTACATCAAAAATAGAAAAAGCTCAAGATGAAGGAGCTGTAGCTGTGATTATTGTGAATAACCAAGGAGGACCACCAATTGATATGGGTGGTCAATCAGACAATATAGAAATTCCCTCAGTAATGATTTCTCAATTTAATGGAAATCAAATTATTACTGCTTTAGAATCTGGTTTTACTGTTAACGCAACTTTAGTCAACAATGGTCCGTTTCTTTTAGATGGCGATTATGACAATGGAATTATTGCTCATGAGTATGGCCACGGATGGTCAAACCGACTAACTGGTGGAGCTAGTGAAGCAGGATGCTTATTTAATGAAGAGCAAATGGGTGAAGGATGGTCCGATTGGATTGGCTTAATAATGACCATGACAGAGGATGATTTTGCAGAGCAAGGACGGGGTTATGGAACTTTTGCGGTTAACCAATCCATTGACGGAAATGGTATTAGACCCGCTAGATATTCTACAGATACTTCCATTAATTCAGCAACATACGGAATCACCAACAACCAAAATGTAATTTTTATACCCCATGGCATAGGTTTTGTTTGGGCAACTATGATTTGGGATTTAACCTGGGCGCTTATTGATGAATATGGTTATGATGATAATTTATACACCGGTAACGGCGGCAATAATATAGCTATGCAATTGATTAATGACGGGTTAAAATTACAAAATTGTAATCCAGGTTTTATAGATGGTAGAGATGCTATTTTAGCCGCAGATGAATTAAATTTTGATGGTGAAAATGAATGTCTAATTTGGGAGGTTTTTGCCGCTAGAGGTTTAGGTTTTTCTGCAAACCAAGGTTCAGCCTTTTCAAGAACTGATCAAACTGAAGCTTTTGATTTACCTGTAAATTGTACGTTTAGTAATGATGAATTTTACCAAAATGAAATAAAAATATGGCCTAATCCAGCAAAGAATTTTATTAACATAGATGGAGGTGGTCAATTTAATGGTGAGACTAAAATAGATGTATTTGATGTAAATGGAAGAAAAGTACAATCTAATACAATTAACATGAGCCAAACTTCTAGAGTTGAAATCAATTTGCCAACGGGCGTTTATATTATTCAACTTGATAATGGAAGTGAGTCATTTACAGATAAACTGATAGTTAAATAAATTCTCAGTTTATGATTATTTAATGGATTTTAAAAGCTACTTTGTTTACAGTAATAAAGTAGCTTTTTACTGGTATATACCAGATTTCGTCTTACTATGTCTATTATTTCATTAGGTATTTGACACCCGTTTAAACATCAAGTTCAATTTCTTGATTTTCATCTAAATTAAATCTTTTCTTAAGCCCAAAAACAATAGCATATAACAAGGGAGTGTCAAGCACAGCCACCAAAACTTTATAAAGAAATCCACTTAATAAAAGGCTGTAAAAATTAGTCCATTCAATTTTTCCAAAAGCACATAAAAGACCTAGAACAGCTAGAGTATCTATAAATTGAGAGCTGAAGGTAGAAAAATTATTTCGCAACCATAAATGCTTTCCCTTGGTAAGTCTTTTCCAAAAATGGTAAATGTGTATATCTACGTATTGGGCTAATAAATAAGCGGTCATTGATGCAAATACAGCAATGCCAGTGGCTCCAAAAACCAAACTAAACGTAGCATCATCAATAGGAGACCAGCTTGTTGCTGGAACAGCATCTGAAGCTAAAATGATAAGCAAAGAAAAAGCAGAAGCAAAAATTCCAGCGGTAACTACTAAATTTGCTTTCTTCTTACCATAAATTTCGCTTATGGTATCAGTGATTAAAAAAGTTAAAGGATAAGGTAATATGCCAACTGAAACTTCAAAGGTGTACCAACCCATAAAATTAAAATAAAAAAACTTTTGAAATATCAAGTTAGAAGCCACTAAAGAAGCAATAAATAAAGCCGCTAAAATTAAATAGATTCTAAAAGCTAAAGTCTTGTCGTTTTGTTTCAAGTGTTTTTAGTTAAGTTAAACTTGTAAAAATCAAAGTTAGAATTATTCAAATAAAAAAAGGAATAGATTCCTCCTTTTTAGAAAAGATTGGTAATGATTTGACCCAAATCTCATTCATTAATGCCCTTAAAACTCAACATCGCTATCATTAAATTGCCTTCCTCTACAGAATAGGAAAACAATTATAAAGAACTATACTTGGGCTTTAGCTTAATTCTTTTCTTGATGCGTGAACAGGATTAATCCTATCCTATCAAATTAGAAAAATTGAATTCTAAATTTGATCGAATCAATTGAGATTCAATACCATAAACAGAATAAATTTGCCTTCTTATTGAATCATTAAAAATTGAAAATCTATTGTTTCAATTTTTAAAAATTGATGTTTATCTATAGGAATCAAAATAAGACTCTTTATCAGATTGAGATTCAAGGTTACTTTGCTAAAATTTCTACGAAAAGTCATAAACTGATGGACTCATTTCAAATTAGCTTGTATTTTTGTTGAAAATTGAAATTAGAAATGACAAGATTAAGTGTAAACATAAATAAAATAGCTACTTTAAGAAATGCACGTGGAGGAAATGTACCAGACCCAATTGAAGCAGCTAAGCGAATAGAGTCTTTTGGGGCTGAAGGAATAACAGTTCATCCAAGGCCAGACGAAAGACATATTAGGTATGCAGATGTGGACCAACTTTCTAAAGTAGTAACAACTGAATTTAATATTGAAGGCAATCCTATGGATAATTTCATGGATTTAGTTTTTAGAAATCAGCCCACACAAGTTACTTTAGTGCCCGATTCTACCGAGGTATTAACTTCTAACGCAGGATGGGACACAGTAAAACATCAGTCGTATCTAAAAGACGTTATTGCAAACTTTAAGTCGAAAGGCATTAGAACTTCCATTTTTGTAGATCCCGATTTAAAAATGATTGAAGGAGCCAAAGCTACAGGAACCGATAGAATTGAACTATATACCGAAGCTTATGCAACAGGATTTGCGCAGAACCATAAAGAAAAAGCTGTAAAGCCCTACACAGCCTGTGCAGAGTTGGCTCATCAACTTGGATTGGGTATCAATGCAGGTCACGACTTATCCTTAGATAACATTCAATTTTTTAAGGAAAATGTCCCTCATTTAGCTGAAGTTTCTATAGGTCATGCGCTTATTGCTGAAGCACTATACTTGGGATTAGAGACAGTGGTAAAAAGATACTTAGAATTGCTTAAATAATTTTTATTGTAAATACTAAACGCTAATTAGTTGCTTAGATTTTAGATTTAAAACAGTACAAATGAAATTACATTCAAAAAAAAATGGTCAAGGAACTCCACTCTTTATTTTACATGGTTTTTTGGGCATGGGAGACAACTGGAAAACCCTTGGTAAAGAATTTGCTGAATTAGGATTTGAAGTTCATTTAATAGACCAAAGAAATCACGGTAGAAGTCCACATACAGAAGAATTTAGCTATGACTTAATGGCTGATGACATCAAAGAATATATGGAACAACACCAAATACAAAAAGCATCCCTGCTTGGTCATTCTATGGGAGGTAAAAATGTAATGCTATTTGCTACTAAATACCCAGATTTAGTAAACCAATTAATAGTAGTAGACATAGCCCCAAAATATTATGAGCCTCACCATCAAACCATTTTAGAAGGACTTACAAAGCTTAGTGAAACCCAATTAGATTCACGCGGTAAAGCAGACGAACTGCTAAAAGAGTACATTTCAGAATGGGGGGTTAGGCAGTTTTTGTTGAAAAACCTTTATTGGAAAGAAAAGAACAAACTAGGTTTTAGAATGAATCTTGAAGGCTTAAAAGCAAATATTGATCAAATTGGTT
This sequence comes from Flavobacteriaceae bacterium, assembly GCA_022565635.1. Lineage (GTDB taxonomy): Bacteria > Bacteroidota > Bacteroidia > Flavobacteriales > Flavobacteriaceae > Psychroflexus. The sequence continues at coordinate 21,369 of JAIUMH010000007.1, forward strand.
TAGCTCTACCTGAAAAGGCTCAATATGCAAATCCAGTGCTTTTTATTGATGGAGAAAAATCAAATTACATCAATGGAACAGAAGATAAAGACTTGATCAGAAAACATTTTCCAAAAGCTCAAATCATCACTATTAAAGGAGCAGGACATTGGGTTCATGCAGAAAAAAAAGAGGAATTTTACAAAACAGTAAAACATTTCTTGCATAACGAGTAAGCTTAAAATTTCAAACAACCAACTAGATAATTATAAAAGAAAAATACTATGTACGCATAATATTTTTCTTTTTTTGTTGGATTATTGTCAATTTATACTATTTTTGGTTCTTAATATACGAAATTCTAAATTTAAATAAATTTTATATGAAAAAGTTATTACTCAGTATGGGCTTGCTTTTGAGTTTTTATTCCGTTTATGCGGGAGGCTATCGTGTAGCTACTCAAGGTCAGCGAGCATTAGCAATGGGGCACTCTGGTGTAGCTGTTGTAAATAGTGCAGAAACTGCATTTTTTAATCCCGCCGGACTAATTCTATTAGAGGATCGACTTAATGTTTCAGCTGGAGTTACAGGTGTTTTTAATAGTACAAGCTGGCAAAATTCATCTACAGGTCAGTTCTCTTCTACTGAAAGAAATGTAAGTACACCTTTTTATTTGTACGCTTCTTATAAAATTAATGAATGGTTAGCTGCCGGATTAAGTGTTTACACTCCTTACGGAAGTAGAGTAGAATGGGAAAAAGACTGGCCCGGTTCTCACTTAGTGAATGAAATAGAACTTGCTGCTATTTTTATTCAACCTTTAGTTTCTGTTAAAGTAAATGATTACTTGAGTGTTGGTGGTGGTCCTATTTTTGTTACTGGTAGTGTAGATTTTAATAGAAACATTACGCGTAGCTTGGTGGATGAAGATGGCAATAGAGCTAACGTTGGCATTAGTGACTCAGGAATTACCAATTGGGGATGGGGAGCAAGTGTGATGTTTACACCCACAGAAGAATTGAAAGTTGGTTTTAATTATCGCTCTGAAATCATGATGGACGCCAGAGGAGGTGAGGCTACTTTTTCTAATGTGCCAAATTCACCTGCAGTGCCTGCCCAAAATGGTGTAGTTCCTTTTAACGCTTCTTTGCCTTTACCGGCAGAATGGTCTTTAGGAGTATCCTATGAATTTTCTGAAAAGTTTATGGCAACTGTGCAAGTAGATCGAACTTTATGGGATGTATATGAGTCTTTAGATATCAGCTTTCCAGGTACTGGAATTCCTGATGCTGTAAATCCAAGAAATTATAAAAACTCTTCTATATATCGTGTTGGCGCTCAATACAAAGCTTCTGAGCAATGGACTATTAGAGCGGGTTATTACTTTGATGAGTCACCGGTTCAGTCTGGTTTCTTCGCTCCAGAAACCCCAAGAAATGACGGACATGGATTTACAGGTGGTTTCTCTTTTGAATTAAATGACAAACTTGCTTTAGATTTTGCCTTCTTGTATTTACGCTTTAGCGAAGTTGACGAATCTTATGATTTTTACATGGAAGATGGCGTACAAGTGCCGTTTGAAGGTACATTTAAATCGAATGCCTTTTTGCCAGGAATTGGAATTACTTACAAACTTTAAATCTGAAATCAAATGAAAAAATATATTAAATACTTAGCATTAGCCTCGCTTGTTTTTACAAGTTGTGATCCAGAATTTAACGATTCTGTTGAAGATGGTGATTTTTACACTGCTGGCGAAGCCGATTTCTCTAATTTTGTGAGTGTGGGTAACTCGCTTACGGCTGGTTTTGCAGATAATGCACTTTATATTGAAGGGCAAAAAAATTCATTTCCAAATATCATGGCGCAACAATTTAAGCGCGTAGGTGGAGGTGATTTTGTGCAACCTTTAATGAATGATAACCTAGGCGGACTTTTGTTAAACGGAAACCAAATAGCTGACACACGTTTGGTTTTAGGTGTTAATGCAGAGGGTAACCCTGGCCCAAGAAATATTTCTGGAACTCCTACTACAGATATAACTAACTCCATTCACGGAGGACAAATGAATAACTTTGGTGTTCCTGGCGCAAAAAGTTTCCATTTAGTAGCGCCTGGATATGGAAATGTTGCAGGTGTTCCTGTTGGTGCTGCAAACCCTTATTTTGTGCGTTTTGCTAGTGCTGAAGAGGCAACTGTTATTGGAGACGCAATGGCACAGAACCCAAGCTTCTTTAGTTTATGGATTGGTAATAATGATATTTTAGGTTACGCAACTTCTGGTGGAGTTGGAGTTAACCAACAAGGAAATTTAGACCCAACAACTTATGGAGGAAATGATATTACCGATATTAATGTTTTTGGCTCAGTTTATTCTGACTTAATTGAAACTTTAGCATCAAATACTTCTGGAGGTGTTGTGTATAATATTCCAGATGTTACCAATATTCCTTTCTTTACAACAGTACCTGCAAATCCTCTTCCTTTAGATGAAACAACAGTTACTATTTTAAACGCAACTTTTCAAGCTTATAACGAACAAGTTTTACCTGGCTTACAGCAACAAGGTGTGTTAACTGAAGAAGAAGTAGCCTTAAGACAAATTAACTTTCAGGCAGGACCAGGTAATTTTGTTACTATTGTTGATGAAGATTTAACTGATTTAACACAAATCCTTCAAGGAGCACCATTTAATTTATCTCCTGAACAAGCGCAAACTTTAGGGCAGTTAAGACAAGCTAATGAAACAGATTTAATTGTATTGCCAGCAGCAAACTTTATTGGCTCTCAAGTTGAGGGAGGAGGTGTTTCAGCAATAAACGGTGTAAGCGTTCCATTAGGAGATCAATGGGTATTAACTGCTACCGAACAAGCTGAAATTAATCAAGCTAGAGTAGCTTATAATGGCATAATTCAAGCACTTGCTAATCAACATAATGTGGCATTTGTAGATGTAGATATGTTATTACAAGAAGTTGCTGAAGGTTTACCAACCGATTCTGGAGTTTTGACTTCAGAGTTTGCCGCTGGAGGAGCTTTTTCTTTAGATGGTGTTCACCTAACTCCTAGAGGATACTCAGTAATTGCAAACCGTGCTATTGATGCGATTAATGAAAAATATGGTTCAAGTGTACCACGAGTTAACCCTGGTGACTTTAGAACAATTCAACCAAGTAATAATTAATGCATTAGCATTTAGTTAATTACTTAATTTTAAAAACACGTCTTTTCAGTTTGCAATTCTTATTTTTGCAAAATTGAAAAGACGTGTTTTTGTACGAATAAATAAAAAATAAATATGAAAGTTTTAATTCAACTTGTTGTTACTGCTATTTTTGTAGTAACCTTAGCAACTGTTCTTCCAGGTGTTTCTGTAGACAGTTTTATGACCTCATTAGTTGTGGCAGCTTTACTAGCATTATTAAACATTTTTGTAAAACCTATTTTGGTTATATTTACCCTACCAGTAACTGTGCTTACTTTTGGTATTTTTCTTTTAGTGATTAATGCTGCTATTATTTTAATGTGTGATGCGTTAGTTGATGGTTTTAGAGTAAATGGGTTTTGGTGGGCACTATTATTTAGCGTATTGCTTTCTTTGATTCAGTCTTTAGTAAGATCAGGAGCAGATAAAGTTGACCGACAGCCACCAAGATAATTTTTGATTTAGAACAAATTTCGAACAAAAATAAAAAAACCCCTTTGATTATCAGGGGTTTGTCTGTTTATTTGAGGTCTCGAGCGGATTCGAACCGCTGTACATGGTTTTGCAGACCACTGCCTAGCCACTCGGCCACGAGACCATTTTTTAATGATTGCAAAGGTAAAAATAAAATCAGAATTTCAAGTAATTTTGCTAATTATCTTTTTACTGATTTTAAGCCTGCTTTGTTCCCTTATTAACCTGTTGAAATTCAGGTGTAAAAAAGAACACTATGCCTGAATAAGCGTTATAAAGAAGCATATTTTCTATCCATGATAATTTTTACTGAAGCCACATCGCCACCAATAGGAGGGTTGATTTTTGCTACACTCACCTCAGCGTGGTTAACCAGAGGTAATTCCTTGCCAATACGGTTCAAAATTCGATTAGCCACCTGCTCTAACAACTTTGAGCGCGTAGTCATTTCTTCTTTTACAATAGCATTCAAATGCACATAATCTACCGTGTCTTTTAATTGGTCTGTTTCTGCCGACTTACTTAAATCGGCTTGAACTTTTAAATCCACCCGATATTCGCTACCAATTTTTTCCTCCTCTACTAAACAGCCATGATTGGTAAAGCACCTAATATTTTCTAATTCTATGTAATGCATATTTTTTTGTACAAATCTAAAAAATAAAAGTAATCCTATTCAATGTTTGCCTTGTTCTTTTTCTTGATTTTGAATGCAGGCTTTACTTAACTATGTAAACGCTATTTACATTTTGAACATTAAGTAATTTTTATCTTATTTTAATTGTAGTGTATGAAATATAATGGAGCTATTCTTTAATTGGATTTTTATACAATTGCATAAAGGCTAAAGTTAATACAACGCTTGTTGCAAAACCCATTAGAAGAACTACAAAACCAAATGTAGCCACTCCAATATCGTAATGATTTGCAAAATCAACTACTAATTCATTTATAAAATTTGGGTTGATTTCTGTGGCGTAAATAGCCATAAAAATGGTGAATAATATACTCGCTAAAAATCCAGTAACAAGACCAGCGGTAAATCCGTCTGTATAATTGTAATCCTTTCCTAATTCAATCCTTCTATACCTAATTGCTTCATAGGTGGCAAAACCTGTGATTACACCATTAAACAAACTAAAAAAGGGATTGGTATGTAAATCTAGTAAAGATAAGACCAAAAAATAGGCAATTAACGAGGTTGTTAATGCTATAGCAAATCGAATAGGTAAGGTAAACATTTTCATTTTGTGTTTTTATCCAAATTTAATAAAATTGATATCATGATTGATTAATATAATGTTAAGATATAACCATTTTGTCATTTTTGCTATGAAAAATTGAATAAAAAAAACCGCAACAAAGTGCTTGCTGCGGTTCTTTTTAAAAATAAGTTTGCTTTAATCTTTCAAAACACTTCTTGAAATAACAATTTTTTGAATTTCAGAAGTACCTTCATAAATTTGAGTAATTTTTGCATCACGCATCAATCGTTCAACATGGTATTCTTTTACATAACCGTTTCCACCGTGTACTTGAACTGCTTCAGTAGTGACATTCATAGCGGTTCTAGAGGCATGTAATTTAGCCATGGCGCTTTCTAAATCGTAATTCATGCCGTTATCTTTCATCCATGCAGCTTTCATAATTAAATGCCTAGCGGCTTCAATTTCGGTATGCATATCTGCTAATTTGAAAGCAATAGCTTGATGATTCATTATTTCAGTACCAAAAGTTTTCCTGGTCTTAGCGTATTCCTTTGCTAATTCGTATGCACCAGAAGCAATTCCTAACGCCTGTGCGGCAATTCCTATTCTTCCGCCAGAAAGTGTTTTCATGGCAAATTTAAAACCAAAACCATCTTCTCCAATTCTGTTTTCTTTTGGAACTTTTACGTCATTGAAGTTCAATGTATGTGTATCTGAACCGCGAATACCCATTTTGTCTTCTTTTGGACCTACTTCAAAACCATCCCAAGATTTTTCAACTATAAATGCGTTAATTCCGCGGTGTTTCTTTTCTTTGTCTGTATGTGCAACAACCAGATAGTAATCAGCAGAATTACCGTTGGTAATCCAGTTTTTTGTTCCATTAAGTAAGTAGTGGTCACCTTTATCTATAGCGGTTGTTCTTTGTGAAGTAGCATCACTACCAGCTTCAGGCTCACTTAGACAAAAAGCACCAATAGACTCGCCAGTGGTTAATTTAGTAAGATATTTTTCTTTTTGTTCTTTGGTTCCATACGTGTCTAATCCCCAGCAAACAAGTGAGTTGTTAACGGAAACAACTACTGAAGCAGACGCATCAACTTTAGATAATTCTTCCATTGCTAACACGTAAGAGATGGTATCCATTCCACCGCCACCGTATTCTGGAGAAGCCATCATTCCTAAAAAACCTAATTCACCAAGTTTTTTGATTTGCTCTTTAGGAAACTCTTGTTTGGTGTCTCTTTCAATTACGCCAGGAAGTAATTCTGTTTTTGCAAAATCTCTTGCCGCTTGGCGTATCATTTCATGCTCTTCAGTAAGTTTAAAATCCATATCTAAAACGATTTCTTTAATAAGTTTTTAGTGGCACAAATATACTTCAAATCGATTAATTATCAGTTTAGTTTGACTATTTTTACGAACTTTTCAACATATGTTGGCTTTATTATCTTATATCTATGAATAATTCAAAGGAATTTTATGTAATTGGTTTGATGTCTGGCACTTCTTTAGATGGATTAGACCTTTGTTACACCCGTTTTAGCTATGATAAAAACTGGAACTATCAAATTATCAATGCTTCAACTTTAGCGTATCCTTCTTTTTGGTCTGTTGAATTAAACAAGGCGCATTTGCAATCTAGTGCTTATGCAGAGCAACTTAATTATCGGTATTCTGTTTATTTAAACCAGCAAATACATGGTTTTATTGAGGAAAACCAAATTAAAAAAATAGACTTAATTGCTTCTCATGGACATACTATTTGGCATCAACCCAATCAAAATTTCACTAAACAAATTGGTGATGACACTGCCATTGCAAAGCAGTTAAATGTTCCTGTAATTGTTGATTTTAGGAGTCAAGACGTTGCAATGGGAGGTCAAGGCGCCCCTCTTGTTCCATTTGGTGATCATTATCTTTTTAAGGAGTTTGATGCTTGTTTAAATTTTGGAGGTTTTGCTAATGTTTCTATGGTTCAAAACAAACAGCGCATAGCCTTTGATATTTGTCCGTTTAATAAAGTGCTTAATTTTTATGCAAAGCAACTTGGAAAAAACTATGATGATGAAGGAAAAATAGCTTCACGCCATTCTGTGCAATGGCAATTATTAAATCAGCTAAACCAACTTGATTTTTATGCTCAAAAAGGACCAAAATCTTTAGGAGTTGAATTTTTAGATAAAAAAGTTTTTCCGCTATTGGAAAACTATCAAATTTCACCCGAAATAAAAATTGCTACTTTTTCATTGCATATTGCTCAGCAGGTGGCAAAATCAATAAAGGAATTTGATAAAGTATTAGTTACTGGGGGAGGAGCTTATAACACATATATACTTTCAGAAATTAAAAAGCTTGTTAACTCTCACTTAATTGTCCCAAATAAAGAGCTAGTTGAATATAAAGAAGCTATGATTTTTGGTTTTTTGGGCTTACTAAAATATATCAACAAAAATAACGTTTTTAGTAGTGTGACCGGAGCACATAAAAATCATTCTACCGGAATAATAATAAAAAGTTAGTTAAACCCTTTTTAACTATCATTGTCTAAATTATAATAATTAAAACCTATATGCAAAACCAAGAATTAAAAGTGTATTTGAGTTCGCTCATACAGACTATAGACAACAATGAAAAGCTGGAGTTAATTAAAGCTTATGTAGAAGAATTGGCTCAGCTTAAAGAAAACGACTCTTGTTTACAACCTGAAGAACTTCAATCTCAAATTAATTATTCATTTAAAATTCAATAGGAATTTTTAAATTTGATAGTGTATTTTAGATGTATTATTTTATGCACGACAAATTTTCATCAAATTTTAATTTTAACTATCTAAACTTAATTTTGCTTTAATCAATTTATTTTCATATTTACTATTGTAAACTTTGTTTATTAAGTTAATTAAATCATTCTTTTTAGACTTTAGCTTAGATTGATTAATTTTTGTAATACCTTGTTTTTCTATTGTGATTTTCTTAATAAACGTTTTTCATTAGCTATATTTGTTGACAATTTTTTAATTGAAAATTTATAGTCTATGAAAGATTTATTAAAGAAATTTGAAAATAAAGAACCTGAGATTGTTTTTCACTGGAATGATGCAGAAACAGAAGCTGAAGGCTGGGTAGTAATCAATTCATTAAGAGGGGGTGCTGCTGGCGGTGGAACCAGAATGCGAAAAGGTTTGGATAAGAATGAAGTACTTTCTTTGGCCAAAACCATGGAAGTGAAATTTACCGTTTCTGGGCCTGCAATTGGTGGTGCAAAATCAGGGATTAACTTTGATCCAAAAGACCCTCGCAAAAAAGCAGTTTTAGAACGTTGGTATAAAGCGGTTTCTCCCTTATTAAAAAGTTACTATGGAACTGGAGGCGATTTAAACGTTGACGAAATTCATGAAGTTATTCCTATGACTGAAGATTGTGGTGTTTGGCATCCGCAAGAAGGTGTTTTTTCAGGACATTTTCAACCCACAGACGCTGATAAAATCAATCGTATTGGTCAGTTGAGAAACGGGGTAATTAAAGTTTTAGAAAACTCAGATTATACTCCAGATCGGTTAAGAAAATACACTGTTGCAGACATGATTACTGGTTTTGGTGTAGCTGAATCTATCAAGCATTTCTATGATATCTACAAATCGGGCGTTCAAGGCAAAAAAGCCATTGTTCAAGGATGGGGAAATGTAGGCTCTGCAGCGGCATTTTACCTAGCTCAAATGGGTGTTAAAATTATTGGGATAATTGATATTACAGGAGGTTTAATTAAAAACGAAGGATTTTCATTCGAAGAAATTAGAGAACTTTATTTAAATAAAAACGGAAATAATCTCCATGCTGAAAATCTCATACCTTTTAATGAAGCAAATGAAAAAATATGGCAGTTAGGAGCTGAGGTTTTTGCTCCTTGTGCAGCCTCACGACTAATTACTCAGCAACAAGTTGATCAAATGATTGATAATGGTCTTGAAGTTATTGCTTCTGGAGCTAACGTTCCTTTTGCAGACAAAGAAATCTTCTTTGGTCCAATTATGGAGTATGCAGATGAACGTGTCAGTGTAATTCCAGACTTTATTGCAAATTGTGGTATGGCGCGTGTTTTTGCTTATTTCATGGAAAGAAAAGTGCAAATGACCGATGAGGCTATTTTTAACGATACCTCTATTACCATCAAGAATGCTATACAGAATACATTTGATAGTAATAATTCTGACAAAAATATAAGTGCTACCGCGTTTGAAATATCATTGAAACAGCTTTTATAAATTAAAATATGATACCTCTACTCATTGTTGTGTTTGTACTTGGCTATTTGGCCATTACCCTAGAACATCCTTTAAAACTTGATAAAGCAGTTCCTGCGTTGCTAATGGGAACCTTAATGTGGGCTATTTTAGCACTTGGGTTTAACCAAGGTTGGTTGAGTATTGTTGACCATTATGGAGATTTGTTCAATATTAACTCAGGTGATGAAGAAGAACAGCTTTACGGTTTTAAACGCAATCTCATCTACCATTTTAGTGCTGCTGGTGAAATTTTATTTTTCTTGATTGGAGCTATGACTATTGTAGAAATTATTGATCTACATCGTGGTTTTTCCATTATTAAGGATGCCATAACCATGAAAAATAAAAAACGACTACTCTGGGCTTTAGGAATCTTAGCTTTTATTTTGTCTGCCATTATTGATAACTTAACCGCAACAATTATCCTTATTACCTTGCTTAGAAAAATCATGGTAAAGAGAAATTACCGACTGTGGTTTGCGGGAATGATAATCATTGCTGCTAATGCCGGAGGTGCTTGGTCGCCCATTGGAGACGTAACCACAACCATGCTTTGGATTGGCGGAAAAGTAACCGCCGTTGGTTTGTCAGAGTATTTAATTCTGCCTTCTCTGGTTTGTTTTGTTGTTCCGTTTATTATTGCCGGTAGAATGAAAGCCTTTAGAGGTAAAGCTATACGTAAAGAATTGATTGCAGATACGGAAGCTCAAAAACTTTTAAGTAGTAAAACCATGCTTTGGACAGGTTTAGGAGCCATCGCTTTTGTGCCAATTTTTAAAGGTATTACAGGCCTGCCACCTTATTTAGGGATGATGTTTAGTTTAGGCGTGGTTTGGTTAGTTTCAGAATACATCAAACCCGAACGCAACTTACCAAGAGCAGAAAAGCATCGATATTCTACCCATAAAGCGCTCTCTAGAATTGAGTTTTCTAGCATTCTTTTCTTTCTAGGTATTTTACTAGCTGTTGGTGCTTTAGAAAGTTTAGTATATGGATCAATTAATGGTGAACAAGTGGGAACTTTAAGGTATGCTGCCGAATCGCTTTCCAATGCCATTCCTAATATGGATGTGGTAGTTATTTTGTTAGGGGCCTTGTCTTCTTTGATTGATAACGTGCCTATGGTAGCTGCAACCATGGGGATGTACACTTATCCAATAGACCACCCAATTTGGCATTTTATTGCCTACTCGGCAGGAACAGGTGGTAGCTTGCTTATTATTGGCTCGGCTGCTGGTGTTGCGGCCATGGGAATGGAAAAAATTGATTTTATCTGGTACTTTAAGAAAATTGCTTGGTTAGCTTTAGTAGGATTCCTAGCTGGCGCAGGGGTGTTTATTTTAATTGAAAAGTTTTTCTATTCGTAATAGCTTAAAATTAGCTTCATGAAGTTGAAGCTTGATGATGATTTTAAAAGCCTTTATCTTTGGATAAGGGCTTTTTTATGGATGATTCAACGTATTGGTTCTAGCTTCATGAACTTTAAAGTTAGATTTATTTTATGAAAAGGAGGTGTTTTGTTTTATTCGATGAGAAGAAATAATGTGTTAAACTCAGTTTCTATTTTAATTATATTTGTACTTTGGTAATTCATCAAATAAATTTATGAATCAGAAAGATAATATTGAACAAATAGAATTAAAGTACTTATCACTTCAAGATTTTGAGGCGCTGAAAGAAGTTTTTGTAGAAATTTATGGTGATGCTCCAGATGCCTATTGGCGGAAAGATGAATTAAAAAACTTAATTGACTTATTTCCCACTGGTCAAGTAGTTTTAACCGTAAATGGTGATTTAGCTGGTTGCGCTTTTTCAATTATAGTTAACTCTGCAAAACTTGAAAGACAGCACACCTATGATGATATAGTTGGAGATGCAAAGTTTAAAAACCATACAGCTAAAGGTGACATGCTTTATGGTATTGATATTTTAATCAAAAAAGAATACCGAGGGCTAAAACTAGGAAGGAGGCTTTATGATTTTAGAAAAGAGCTTTGTGAACAACTTAATTTAAAAGGTATAGTATTTGGTGGAAGAATTCCTAATTACCATAAATTTTCTTCAGAAATTACTCCTAAAGAATATATTTCAAAAGTTCGCTCTAAAGAAATACATGACCCAGTACTTAATTTTCAATTGGCCAACGATTTTAGACCCGTAAGAATTTTGTCTAACTACTTAGAAGGAGATTCTGACTCTAAAGAATATGCCGTTTGGATGCAATGGGATAATATTTATTATACCAAAGACAGTAAACAGCCTAGTTTTCAAAAAACAGAAGTAAGATTGGGTTTGGTGCAATGGCAAATGCGTTCTTATAAAACGCTTGAAGAATTATTGCATCAAGTAGAGTATTTTGTAGAATCACTTTCGGGTTATCGGTCTGATTTTGCTCTTTTTCCAGAATTTTTTAATGCTCCGCTAATGTCTAAGTACAATCATTTAAGCGAGCCTGAAGCTATTCGTGAATTAGCCAAATACACTGAGCCCATCAAACAAAAAATGACAGAGTTGTCTATCGCTTATAACATCAACATTATTTCAGGAAGTATGCCTGAGGTAATTGACCAAGATTTGTATAATGTAGGTTATTTGTGTAAACGAGACGGAAGTGTTGAGCGCTATGAAAAAATTCACGTAACACCAGACGAAGCCAAAGTATGGGGAATGCAACGTGGAAGCCAATTTAAAACTTTTGATACCGACTGCGGTAAAATTGGAATTTTGATATGTTATGATGTTGAATTCCCTGAGCTTTCAAGAATTTTAGCTAACGAAGGAATGGATATTTTATTTGTCCCTTTTTTAACCGATACACAAAATGGTTTTTCGCGAGTGAAACTTTGCGCCCAAGCAAGAGCAGTAGAAAACGAATGTTATGTAGCTATTGCAGGTAGCGTGGGAAATTTGCCTAAAGTACATAATATGGATATTCAATATGCACAATCGGCAGTTTTTACTCCATCCGATTTTGCTTTTCCTTATGATGGTATTAAAGCACAAACCACTCCCAATACCGAAATGATTTTAATTGCCGATGTAGATTTAGATGCACTTAGAGAACTGCATAATTTTGGTAGTGTAAAGAACCTGAAAGACAGAAGAAAGGATGTTTATGAGCTTAAACGAGTAAAGTCTCCAAATCTTTAAACTTGAATTCTGTTTAGGAAAATTTAAAGTGAGTCATACATGAATGAGCTCCCTATTTGAGATTTCATTGAGTGTGCAACTTTTTTTTATACAGCTTTTAAACCATTTGAAATACCACTTAAGTTGGATTTGATACTTAGGTGGTTTTTTGTTTGAGTTTGATTTTTAAATGGACTGCTAGGTATAAACAGAATACTTTTTGATATGGCGAAAATTTCAATTGATAAATGGGATTAAAATCCTTCCCAAACGTTTACAGAATAGAGAGAAACTTTTTTTTGAAATTCGATTAGCAAAATAAATTTCCTTTTAACATATTTATTTTTATTTTAGTAAAAATATCATATTCAAAGCCCTAAATCAACTGTTTTTATTGATAAATAATTAATATAACCGTTTATTTTAATAAGATGAATAAAAATTAACCATAACATCATCAAATTCTAACATTATGCTAACTATAAAATATATAGATTATGTATATTTTTGTATGAATTTTAATTTATTATTAAATCCTTAAAAAATTAAGTCATGGAAGCAAAAAAAATGAATCAGATTTTGATGAAAGCTTTTGGTGAATTAAGTCCTGAAAGCAGGCCGTTTGTGCCGGGTTTTAAAAATGAAATTCAAAGAAAAGAAAGTCATTTTATGAAACTCAAAAAAACATTTTCAAATGCTTGAAAAGCTGTTTAAACGTCTAATCAAAAAAAATGATTTTTGAAAAGACGTTTTTTTTATGCCTCTTTTTAATTTTTTCATTTCTGTCCAAATTAGCCATTCTGTTAGCATTAAATATTACAATTCGCATAAACCCTCAATTTTCAATAGAGAATTTTTTTTATCATCTGTGTCTAGTAAACTCAAAATGAATTTGCCTCAGTTGCATTTACAATAGACCTATTGTGATTCCTATACATTTATCAACTCGTTTTAATAGCGATTTGAACCGAGTTGAATTGGTGTAAGTGTTTTTGTTATTTCGTTGCATATTGTTTGTTTTTTTACCACCAATCAATTTCATTCGTATTTCTTTTTGACTTGATTAACTCTTCGTATAAAAAAATTAAACAAAACCTCGTACGCCTTATTTTATAAGTGTTTGAAGGACAATATTTAACCATACATTAACAAGTACTAGAGCAATTATTTTTCAATTTGCACGCTCAATTGAAGACTAAAAATTGAATGTATGGAAAATCAAAATGATCACTTGGACATGGCAAGCATCAACGAGAAGATACAAAGAGAAAGTGCTTTTGTAGATGTATTAACTCGTGAAATGAATAAAGTTATTGTAGGGCAACAACACATGGTTGAACGCTTATTAATTGGGCTTTTAGGTAGAGGGCATATTTTATTAGAAGGGGTTCCTGGGTTAGCTAAAACTTTAGCTATTAACACCTTAGCTAAAGCTGTACAAGGAAGTTTTTCAAGAATTCAATTTACTCCAGATTTACTCCCTGCTGATGTGGTGGGGACCATGATTTACAACATGAAAGAAAACGATTTTAGCATCAAAAAAGGACCCATTTTTGCCAACTTTGTTTTGGCTGATGAAATTAATCGTGCTCCCGCCAAAGTGCAGTCGGCTTTGCTTGAAGCTATGCAGGAAAAGCAAGTAACCATTGGTGACCAAACTTTTATTTTAGACAAGCCCTTTTTGGTAATGGCTACCCAAAATCCCGTTGAACAAGAAGGAACTTACCCACTGCCCGAAGCACAGGTAGACCGATTCATGCTAAAAACAGTGATTGATTATCCTAAAATTGACGATGAGCAATTAATTATGCGCGCCAACCTAGCAGGAAGCTTTGAAAAAGTAAACCCAGTAATTACTACGGCACAAATTTTAAGCGCTCAAGAAACTGTTAAAGAGGTGTATATGGATGAAAAAATTGAGAAATATATCCTCGATTTAATTTTTGCCACACGTTATCCAGAAAAATATAATTTACAAGATTTAAAGCCTCTCATTAGCTTCGGCGCTTCGCCAAGGGGAAGTATTAATTTAGCAACGGCCGCTAAATGTTATGCTTTCATTAGAAGAAGAGGTTATGTAATTCCTGAAGATGTGCGTGCAGTGGTGTATGACGTATTGAGACATCGTGTGGGTATTACTTACGAAGCTGAAGCAGAAAACGTCACTTCCATAGATATTATTAATAAGATTGTGAATGAAGTAGAAGTGCCATAAAATCTTCTGTTTGACCAATATATTATTCACCGACTTTTAAATTAATATGGATACCAAGGAGCTTTTAAAAAAGGTTAGAAAAATTGAAATTAAAACACGTAGGTTAAGTGACCACGTTTTTGGAGGGGAGTATCACTCTACCTTTAAAGGACGGGGTATGACGTTTAGCGAAGTAAGAAAATATCAATTTGGAGATGATGTACGCGCTATCGATTGGAACGTTACCGCCCGTTATAATGAGCCTTTTGTTAAAGTGTTTGAAGAAGAACGTGAACTTACTATGATGCTTTTGGTAGATATTTCAGGTTCTCAATTCTTTGGAACACAAACTACTACCAAAAGAAATTTAGTGACTGAAATTGCTGCTACCTTAGCCTTTTCAGCCACCCAAAACAATGATAAAATTGGTTTGATTTTATTTACCGATGAAATAGAACTCTATATTCCCCCTAAAAAAGGAAGGTCTCATGTTTTGCGTATCATTCGTGAATTACTGGAATTTCAGCCTAAAAGCAAAAACACAAATGTAGGCATGGCTATTAAATTTCTTTCCAATGTAATGAAGAAAAAAGCCATCACTTTTGTGCTTTCAGATTTCATGAGTGAAGATTACGCACAGGAATTGAAAATTGCCTCCCAACGTCATGACATCACCGGTATTAGAATTTATGATATCCGTGAAAAAGAAATGCCTAATGTAGGTATGGTGCAAATGAAAGACCAAGAAACTGGACAAAGTATGTGGGTAAACACAGCTTCTAAAAAAACCAGAAATCGGTACGAAATTAATTTCAAACAAACCTCTGAATACTTTAAGAAGTCTTTTAGCTCTAGTGGTGCAGGTAGCCTAACTACGCGCGTTGACCAAAATTATGTAACGCAATTGCTTACTTATTTTAAAGCAAGATAAAATCATGAAAAACCATAATTTACATAGCGTATTCTATTTGTTGCTTTTTTGTTGCGTTGCCAGTTTTCAAGTGCATGCACAAAAAGCACAAGCTTCTATTGATCGAGATAGCATATTAATTGGTGAACAAGTAATTTATACCATTGAAGTAGAAACTGAAATGGATGATTTAGTTCAGTTTCCAGAAGGGCAAACTTTTGTTCCTCTTGAGGCAATAGAAGGTTTTAAGATTGATACTACACAGCTAGAACCTAAATTAAAGCTCAGAAAAGAATACGCACTCACGCAATTTGACTCCGGAACTTATACAATACCCGGTCAATTCATTCAAATTAATGAAGGAGGAATAAGCACAGATTCGCTTCAGCTTTATGTGCAAGACGTGGTTGTTGATACTACTAAGCAAGGACTATATCCAATTAAAACCTATATTGAAATGGAGCGTCCGTTCCATATCCCAAAATGGGTTTGGTGGACCCTCTTGCTCTTAGGTGTTGCAGTTGGGCTGTTTTATTTAATTCAGTTGTTTATTCAAAAAAGAAAAGAGGCAAAAGAAAATATTCCTCCCTACCAAAAAGCTATTCAATCTTTACAACAGCTGGATGAGAGTCCGCTGATGAAAGAAAGAAACCTTCGTGAATACTATTCGATTTTAACCAATATTAGTCGAAGGTATTTAGAAGATAAAATTGAGTTACGTGCTTTAGAATTTACTACTAATGAATTGATTGATGAATTGCAACGCAACAAAGATGCTAAGCGAATTAACATCAAACAATCTACTATTGATGATTTCAGAAAAATACTAGAACGATCTGATTTGGCAAAATTTGCACGTTCACAACCCGATGTGCTTACGGCTAAAGAAGACCGTAAGTTTATTCAATCTTTTACCGATGAAGTAGATCAAGGAATTCCAGAACCTACGGAAGAGGAATTGGCTAAAGATGAAGCTTTTAGGGCCAAAAAAGCAAGGCGACAAAAAAGAATTAAAGTTGCTATTGGTGTTTTGGCTGTTTTATTAATTGCTTCAGGAGCGGTAACCTATTTAATTGCGAGTAAAGGCTATGATTATGTGCGTGATCAATATTTTGGTCACCCAAGTAAAGAGTTGCTAGAAGGAAATTGGGTAACCAGCCAGTATGGAGTTCCACCAGTTGGCATCACCACTCCCGAAGTTTTAGTGCGTGGTAATTCTGAAATGACCCAAGAAGCAGAGAAAATTTTAGCAGATGCAGAAACCTTTGTAAGTGGAGGAATTTATGGTAACTTTCATGCAGTACTTTCTGTAATGCAGTTTCAGGAAGGAGTAGAGTTTGATTTAGAAACTATAGTTGAAGGGGTTTATGATATTTTAGAAGCCGAGGGAGCGTATAATATTTTAACCAAAGAAGGGGAGGTTAACACCTTAGATGGAGCTGATGGAAAGTTAGTTTCAGGAAATTTTGCCATAGAAAATCCATTCACAAAAAGGGATATTAAAAAACAATATAAAATTTTAAATTTTGCTGAAATGGGCGCTTTTCAACAACTCATTTTAATTTATGATGCAGATGATAAATATGCAGAAGAAATTAGTCAACGAGTAATTAATTCTTTAGAACTAAGATTGAGATAAGTATGTGGAATTACAATGACATATTTTTTGAAAACCCAGAATGGTTTTGGCTGTTTTTGCTACTTCCTTTTGTTGCATTTTGGTATTATTGGAAACGCAACCAACAAAACCCAAGTTTGGCTATTTCAAGTCTTGAAGGATTTAAAGAAACAACTAGCCTGCTTCCTAAATTAAGACCTGTTTTGTATGTTCTTCGCTTGTTAGGGCTATCGTTTTTAATTATAGCTATGGCACGCCCCAGAACGGTTGATGTAAGCAGTAAAATTTCTGGTATTGAAGGGGTTGATATTATTATGGCAGCAGATATTTCAACCAGTATGTTGGCCAAAGACTTTAAACCCAATCGACTTGAATCCCTAAAAAAAGTAGCTTCAGAGTTTGTTCAAAACAGAAAAACAGACCGTGTTGGTTTGGTGATTTATGCGGGCGAAAGTTATACACAAACCCCACTTACTTCAGATCGTGCATTGGTGAGTAATGCCATAGAGAATTTAACCCACGCCATTAATATTGATGATGGAACAGCCATTGGAATGGGAATTGCCACAGCAGTTAACCGACTTAAGGAAAGTGACACCGAGAGCAAAATCATTATTTTACTAACCGATGGAGTGAATAACACCGGCTTAATTGACCCAGTAATGGCTACCGAAATTGCCAAAGAATTAGACATTAAAATCTACACCATTGGTATTGGAAGTAGAGGTAGAGCCTTATCACCCGTTGCTATTCTGCCTAACGGCGAATTTCAGTACCGTCCGGTTGAGGTTGAAATTGACGAAGAACTCATGCAGTTTATTTCTAAAGAAACTGGAGGTAAATATTTTAGAGCTACCAATGAAGAGTCTTTGCAACGAATTTATGATGAGATTGATAGCTTAGAAAAATCCGAAATAGAAGAAGAAACTTTTTATGATTACGAAGAGAAATTTAGACCTTTAGTGATTATTGGTTTCATTTTGTTATTGTTTGAAATTTTGTTGAGAAACACCTTATTTAGAAGCTTTATATAATGTATATACTGGAAGAGAAAATATATTTGTGGTGCTTGCTAGCTATTCCTTTTTTAATAGCTATCCATTTGTTGGTGCTTTATTGGCGTAAACGTACACAGAAAAAATTTGCTTTGCCAGCCCTTTTTCATGAGCTTACGCCAAATAAATCTAACCTGAAATCTACCTTAAAAATGCTATGCTTGGTCTTAGCCGTAGCTTTCTTGAGCATAGCCTTAGTCAATCCTAAATTGGGGACCAAATTAGAAACAGTTAAGCGAGAAGGTGTAGATATTGTTTTTGCTTTAGATGTTTCTAAAAGTATGTTAGCTGAAGATATAACGCCAAATCGTTTAGATAAATCCAAGCGCATTATAAGTGAAGTTATCAATAATCTTTCTGGAGACCGTGTTGGTTTAATTGGTTATGCCGGTAGTGCTTTTCCGCAAGTGCCTATTACTACTGATTATTCTGCCGCTAAAAACTTTTTGCGTTCTATGAATACCAGTATGGTTTCTAGCCAAGGAACAGCCACCCGTGAGGCAGTTCGGTTAGCCAACCGGTATTTTGATAACGAAGAAACCAGTAAAGTATTGATTTTAGTTACTGATGGAGAAGACCATGAAGCTGATTTTGAAGCGGAGGTTATGAAAGCGGCAGAACAAGGTATTAATATAATTGCCATAAGCACAGGAACAGAACGCGGTGGACCAATTCCTATAAGAGACGGCAGAGGAGGAGTTACCTACAAAAAAGACCGTGCAGGTGAAACCGTAATCACCCGTGCTGATATTCCAACCTTAAAGCGAATAGCCGAACTAGGAAATGGTATTCATATAGACGGAAGCAGTACAACACAAGCTGTTGAAAGTGTTTTAGATTTTCTGAATGATTTAGAGAAAACAGAGTTTGAGGCTAAAGAATATGCCAATTACCAACATCATTTTCAGTGGTTTTTATTAATTGGCATAATTTTTATAATATTTGAAGCATTGCTTTTAGAACGAAAAACAGGCTGGTTAAGCAAGTTGAATTTATTTAATGAAAATGAGAATGAATAACTTAAAATCCATAAGAAGCTATTTCATTTTACTACTGATGCTATTGTTTTCAGTAGGCAACTTGCATGCTCAAGAAGTTTCAAAAGAGGTAAAAAAACACTTAGCCGAAGCGGCTTCATACATAGAAAATGACAATTTTGCAGGTGCGGAAGCTGCTTTCAGAAAAGCTTTGTCAGCAGATCCAGAAAATGATATAGCACGTTATAATTTTGGTAATCTTTATTTAAAAAACGATAAACAAAAGGAAGCTTTTATTAATTTAGCAGAAACTGTACAAAAAAGTGAAGATAGAGCCTTAAAGCATAAGAGTTTTCATAACCAAGGCAATATGCTAATGGATGAGGAACGTTATGCAGAGGCCATTGAGGCTTATAAAAATGCTTTAAGACATCATCCCGGCGATGACGAAACGCGTTATAATTTGGCTTTAGCTAAGAAAAAGCAAGAAGAAGAAGGCGGTGGCGGTGGAGATGATGATGATCAAGAGGATGAACAGGAACAACCACAAGACGATGAAGGTGAAGGAGAAGATGAAGACGATAACAGTAAGGATGACCAAAACCAAGATCAAAAAGATCAAGGAGATGAAGGTGATCAAGAAGATGAAGACAAAGAAGGAGAGGGTGATCAAGATAATGATGATGAAGGAGATCAAGAGCAAGAACAACAAAAGCCTGAAAATCAAGGAGGAAAAGATGATGAAAAGGAAGGAGACCAACAAGAACAAGAACCGCAACAAGTGGATGGAAAATTGTCTCCAGAACAAATTCAAAATCTCTTAGAAGCTATTGAGAACAAAGAAAGAGACACGCAAGATAAGGTCAATAAAAAAGAAGAGAAAGGAGAACGTGTAAGAACAGAAAAAGATTGGTAATGAAAAATTTAGTTTACATCCTATTTTCCTTATTCATTGGACTCTCTGTTGTAGCGCAGGAAG
The DNA here is from genome assembly GCA_022565635.1 of Flavobacteriaceae bacterium. Classification (GTDB taxonomy): domain Bacteria; phylum Bacteroidota; class Bacteroidia; order Flavobacteriales; family Flavobacteriaceae; genus Psychroflexus. The sequence continues at coordinate 41,382 of JAIUMH010000007.1, forward strand.
TACAATTTGAAGCTAAAGCTAGCAGAGAAAAGATGGGCATCAATGAGCGCGTAAAAATCGAGTTTACAATTGATAAAGATGCAGACAATTTTATTGCCCCAGATTTTAAAGGCTTTAAGCGATTAGCTGGTCCCAATCAATCTGTTTCTCAAAGTTGGGTGAATGGTAAAAGCAGTTTTCAAAAAACCTACACCTACTTTTTAGAACCTGAGCGTAGAGGTAAACTTACTGTAGGTCAGGCAGAAATTGAATACCAAGGAAAAGTCTATAAATCTTCGCCTATAGATATTGAAGTAACTGCCGCTGTAGATAATCCCAATTCGTATAGAAGTATAGCAAAAAGCAAACTTTCAGATGCTATTCATTTGGTGGCAGAGGTATCCAAAACAAGACCTTATTTAAATGAAGAAGTTTATGTGGTTTACAAATTGTTTATTGGAAGAGATGTAAATATCAGGAATTATAGAGTCTTAGATGACCCAAAATTTGCTGATTTTTGGAGTCAAAATATAGATATTGAACAGCTTGAAGTGAAGGAAGGTGAATATGGAGGAGAACCTTATCAATACGTTGAGCTAAGAAAAACCTTGCTCTATCCGCAAAAAACTGGAGAATTAGTGATAGAGCCTTTAACGGTGTCTTTGTCTGTTCAGGCTCCTACAGACCGTAGAGATATTTTTGGCAGAAGACAGTACGAGTATATAGATAAAACCGCTTCTGCTAAAACTAGAAAGCTTCAGGTAAAACCTCTTCCAGAAGAAGGTAAACCTGCAGATTTTACTGGTGCTGTTGGGCAGTTTGATATTGCACTAAATGCTAGTAAAACCACCTTAGAAGCTAGGGAAAGCTTAAGCGCTAACTTAAAGATTTCTGGAACAGGAAATTTAAGTTTAATGAGTTTACCCGACTTAAAAATCCCTGCTTCACTAGAAGTTTATGAGCCAGAACGTAAGGATAGTTATAGAACTACTTACCGTGGTCTTTCCGGGTATATCTCTAACAAATATACTATTGTACCTGAGTTTAAAGGAGATTATAAAATTGCTCCAGTAAAACTTTCTTTCTTTGATCCTAAAGAAGAAAAATATAAAACCGTTGCAACAGATCAAATCAGAATCAATGTAGAAGCTGGACCAGAAGACCCCTCCAGACGTCCTTCAATTGCCAGTGAATCTTCAGAAGCAGGGGCAAGAATAAACACTATTTCTGCAGATATGTCATTTGATTATATAGCAACTAATACAAAACTAAAACCTGCTAATCAATCTAATTTTTTTAAGAGCAAGAGTTTCTGGGCTTTGTTTATTTCTCCTTTACTTTTAATGCCTCTATTTATTCTTATTAAAAAGAATTCAAGTAGATTTCAACTTTCTGAAGCCGGTAAAAAACAAAGAAAAGCCAATCAGCTTGCCAAAAAATATTTAGGAGAAGCAAAGAAAAATCTAGGTGATAAAGAGTTGTTTTTTGATGCATTAGAACGTGCTTTACACAATTATCTTAAAGCCAAGCTCCAAATTGCTACTGCAGAAATGAGCAAAGATAAAATCAAACTGACTTTAAGTGAAAATGGAGTAGAAGAGCAAGTGGTTCAGTCATTCATCAACCTGCTTTCCACTTGTGAGATGGCTAAATATAGCCCTTCAAGCAATGAAGCTATGAACGATGAATACAAACAAGCCACACAAATCATTTCTCAATTAGATAAAACCCTATAATGATGAAAAGATATTTGATTTACAGCCTAATCTTTATAGTGAGTTGTCAATTAACTTGGGCAAATACAGATTTATTTAACAAAGGAAATGACGCATACGCAGATGGAAATTATAGAGAAGCTGCGCGCCTTTATAAACAAATTGTTGATGAAGGGCAGGTTTCTGCAGAACTCTTCTACAACTTAGGAAACACCTACTACAAACAACAAAAAATTGCTGAAAGTATTTATTATTATGAATTAGCCTTACTATTGTCTCCTAATCATCAATCTGCTATAAACAATTTAAAATTTGCAGAAAACAAGAAAATAGATGAAATTGAAGTTTTAGAATCTTCAGAATTTGAGTTGCAAAAAGAAAATATCATTTTTGCTTTTGATCAAGACCAATGGGCCATCTTTGCAATTTTGGGCAGTATTTGTACGCTGTTGTTTTTTGTCTTGTTTTTGTTCATAAAAAAAACAGCTGTAAAACGTCTAACACTTAGTTTTTCTGTAGTTTGCTTACTCCTGGCTTTAGGTTTTTTCTGGATAGCTAACCAACAGGTAAAAGCAATTGACAGTAAACGCTATGCCATTGTTTTTGCTGAAGAAGTAGAACTGCTAAACGAACCGAATCAGAGAAGCAGTAAATCATTTACGCTTCATGAAGGAACAAAAGTAAAAATTGAGGAGGAGTTTAGAGATTTTACAAAAGTGAGAATTGCTAATGACAATACTGCTTGGATACCTTCCAGCAAAATCAAGGAATTAAAACTTTAATTATTTCAAAAGAACTTCAATCTCATCAGAAATAATTTCATTTTCTTTTGCGTAATCAATTAAATCAGGCAGATAAGTTATAATTTGGTGGTCAATAAATGCATAGGTCTTAGATTGGTAGAGTTGTTCTTCTTCAAACCAATCAGCTCCAGAGTTCAAAGCTTTAAAAACCAGCATAAGTAAAACCACTATCAGTAGCATTTTAAAACCACCAAATAAGCCGCCAAAAATCCGGTTAATCCCACCAAGAGCAATGGCTTGCATGAATTTGGTTAAGAGTTTTCCAATAAGTGTGATGATAATTACAATGCCCAGAAAAGTGGCAATAAAAGCAACTATTTGTAAATAGTCTTCTTCCCATTTCAACCAGAACAACAAATGCTTTTTGGTTAAATCAGAAAAAGCAAAAGCGCCTAAAAGACCAAATACTAAAGCCACTAAAGAGGCCAATTCTTGAATCAAGCCTTTTTGGAATCCTCTAAACAGACCAAAGGCTATTAATATACCAATAAAAATATCTATCCCGTTCATTGCCGTAAAGATAATTATTTAGTTGAATTTGAAAATTGATTTTATTGAATACCATTTATCAATTGAAATTACCGCAATAAAACGCCCTTTTTTCCTTTCTGT
>JAIUMH010000008.1 GCA_022565635.1 Flavobacteriaceae bacterium
GTTGGTTTTTAAAATATCAGTATAGGTTACTTTTTGCGGAACAATAAAGTCTGAATATACAAAATTTAGTTCTTCATCACTTCGTTTATAGGAGGCAAAAACAAATGGAATACCTGTTTTTTGAATGGTTTTAATACTGTTTTTTAAGTGAAAATCAAACCATATATCATCGGCGTCTAAAAAGGCCAGGTATTTTCCTTTTGCTTTTTGAATAGCCATGTTTCTTGCTTTAGCAGGGCCAGAATTTTCCGTTAGGCTATAATACTTAATTCGATGATCTTGTGAAGCTATTTTTTCAAGCTTTTCCAGTGTAGCGTCTGTTGAAGCATCATCTACAATCAGCATCTCCCAATGGGTGTGGGTTTGTTTCTGCACAGACGCAATGGTTTCTTCTATAAATTTTTCAGCATTGTATGCGGCAGTGATTATGGAAACCAATTCATTCATTTAGTATGCTTTTTCTTCGCCTTTAAAAATATTTAAAGCGGTGAGTAAAATAATTTTTAAGTCTAAAAAAATAGACCAATTTTCAATGTAAAAAATATCGTATTTTACACGATTCACAATATCTGCTTCTGTTTCAATTTCACCTCGAAAACCGCTTACTTGTGCTAAACCTGTAATGCCTGGTTTAATAAAATGCCTAACCATAAATTTATCTACTTGTTTTGCATACATATTAGTGTCACTAATCATGTGTGGCCTTGGTCCAACAACACTCATGTCTCCGGCAAAAACATTAAAAAATTGTGGCATTTCATCAAGGCTTGTTTTGCGAAGAAATTCACCAACTTTGGTTACGCGATGATCATTTTTTTGAGCTTGATTAAAATCGGCTTCTTTGTTAGGTACCATAGACCTAAACTTGAGGCAATTAAATTCTTCATTCCCTAAACCTGTTCTAATTTGTTTAAAGAAAATAGGACCTTTAGATTCAAGGCGAATAAGCAATGCAATTAATGGTGTAAACCAGGATAAAAAAAAGATAATTACAAAACTGGAAACCAATAAATCAAAAATACGCTTTTGAAATAAATTGATGGAATCGTCTAGTGGGATATTTCTCAAGCTCAAAATAGGTAATACTCCATAATAATCTACCCGGAGTTTTCTGGAAAAAACATCTTTGTTGTCTGGTAAGAATTTGATGACAATTAAGTTATTGTCAGCAAAATTTATTAGCTCATTGATGTATTCGTTTTCAATATTTGAAACAGAGCAATAAATTTCATGGATTTCATTTTCTTCTATAAAGCGAAATATTTTTTCTACATCTTGCTTTCCTTTTTCTCCTCTGCCCACAAAAAAAGTACGTTCATATTGGTAACCATACTCAGGATTTTCAACAAAAAAATTCTTTAATTGATAGGTTTTGGGTGAGCTTCCTATAATGATGGTTTTTCTGAAATTTTTTCCATATACACTTCTGTAACTTTTTAGAAAATAAAACAGGGTGAATTTAGCCAGCAGAACAAAACTATAGGAAAAAAGTAAAAAAATTATAATTAACCGGTTTTCAACTTCCTCCAAAAAAAACCTGAAGAAGGTAAAAACCATAAAAGCAAAGACCAAAAAATGCGTAAGGGAAAGTGATATGATTCTGCTTACTTTGGTAAATCTGTAAACTTCGTAGAAGCCAGAATAAAAAGAAAGCAACACCCAGCCGACAACTAATGCAAAAGCTACTAGGGAGAATTCATTGAAGTTAAATGGAAAACTAAAGTATGCAAACAATAAAATTAGACCCAAGTCTATAAGGTAAGAAATAGGCCTTAGGTAAATTGAGTACCTTTTATTTCCAATCGTTTTCATGAATTAATGCCTTACTTTTGGATGTACTTGCTAAAGTCTTTATGTTCACTATAACGCAATTCTTCTTCAGTTAGTGTTTTAAAGTAATCATAAGTGATTTTCATACCTACTTCTCTGTTTACTTTTGGCTCCCAACCAAGTATATTTTTAGCTCTAGTAATGTCAGGTTGACGTTGCATAGGGTCATCTTTAGGAAGGTCTTTAAAAACTATTTTTTGTTTGGTTCCGGTAAGTTTAATAATTTCTTCAGCAAATTCTAAAATAGTAATTTCATGCGGATTACCTATGTTTACGGGTTGTTCATAGTCACTTAATAACAATCTGTAAATGCCTTCTACTTGGTCATCTACATAGCAAAAAGAGCGGGTTTGAGCGCCATCACCAAAAACGGTCAAGTCTTCTCCTCTTAGGGCTTGGCCAATAAAAGCAGGAATTACTCTACCATCGTTTAAGCGCATTCTTGGTCCGTAGGTATTAAAAATCCTTACAATTCTTGTTTCTAATCCGTGAAATGTATGATAAGCCATGGTAATGGATTCCTGAAAACGCTTAGCCTCATCATACACACCTCTGGGACCAATGGTGTTAACGTTGCCGTAGTAATCTTCGGTTTGTGGATGAACTAGCGGGTCTCCATATACTTCAGAAGTACTAGCAATTAAAATTCTAGCTTCTTTCTGTTTTGCTAAACCAAGTAAATTATGTGTTCCTAAAGAACCAACTTTTAAGGTTTGAATAGGGATTTTTAAATAATCTATAGGGCTTGCAGGCGAAGCAAAATGAAGAATATAATCTAAATCACCAGGAACATGGACAAACTTGGTAACGTCATGGTGATAAAATTCAAAATGTTCATGGCCAAAAAGATGTTCAATATTTTTTAAATCTCCCGTAATTAAGTTATCCATTCCTAACACATGGTATCCTTCTTTTATGAATTTATCACACAGGTGTGAGCCCAAAAAACCTGCTGCTCCCGTTATTAAGATTCTTTTCAAAACATTTTGATTTTAAATTGTTAATTTTTTAAGACTCACAAAATTACAATAATTTAATCAACTTTTATATGGCTAACTTGGCTTTGTTGTAATTCTTTTTGTTGACCCAATAGAAATACCATTTAAACCCTAAAAGGAAACTAATAAATCGTTTTTTTTCTTAAGTGTCGTTAAAAAAATAAAGCGTAGCTAAGGCTATACTTGATTTTTGGCTAGTTTAATCAAAAAATAATTCCATTAATTTCAGTCTTATTTTGCTTCAGTTGAATGATGTTGCATTTGTTCTTCAAGAAATTCTACATCTTCTTTCTTTAGGCTTTCTTTTGGTAACCTAATTTCAATTTTGTCATTTCTAAAAACATAATCACCAACAACAAATAGTACTTCATTCATGGCTTCATAAGTTAAAAATTTTCGTTTTTCAAAGCGCCATAAATCTTGTGGTTGATAAATTCCTTCCGCTGTAAATTCGTAATACCTGATTTTAGGTCCTAAAAAATATTCAGAAACCATGATTGAACCATAGATTACAAAGAAATAATCTGAAAATCTTAATCCGTCTGAAACATCTAAAAAGAACAATGCATATAGAAAATACAATATGAAAAGCATACCAATTAAAGCTTTTAAAAAACCATATTTTGCCCTTTTGTCATGGGCTAAAAAAATTTTCTTTGATTCTATAGATGTAGCCAAGCGCATAAGTCAGAGATTTTATTGAGTTGATGATCACACAAATATACTACAATCTTTAGTGATGAATAAAAGAATTTTTTGAGTATTGTAGCTATAGAAACTAAAGGCTCTTTTTTTTTACAATTGAAAATCGGATGGTTTTACTTTTTTCCAGTGTTGAAGAGAAGCTTCAAATTCGTAATTAAATTGAAAGTTATTGGCTTTTAAATAAGTGGGCTCAATATGTGTGGGAAATCCTGCTTTTTTTACGCGAACTGGATGAATATCGGATTTTTTTCCTAGTAGTTTACTCAACAACTGAAGCACAGAAGCAATCATCACCAAAACGGGTATTGGCAAAGACAAGGTGGGTTTTTTAATGTGCATAAAATTCTTCACTGTATGGGTCATTTCTTTAAGCGTAAGCAAATTGTTTTCAGCATAATTATAAATAATCAGGCTTTGATTTTGCTGAAGAGTAAAGTTGATGGAATCTATAAGCCCGTAAATATAACCGTATGCTTTTATAATATCTCCTTTGCCTGGAATGATAAAAGTGCCTTTGCTTAAGGTTTTAATCATTCGGTACACGTTACCAGGGTCACCGGGGCCATAAATTACGCTAGGGCGAACAATAATTAATCTTCGGTTGTTGTTTTTTGCCAACCATTCTTGGTGAATTTTTTCGGCTTTTGCTTTAGAAATTCCGTAGGGAGTTACAGGATTAAGTGGAGAATCCTCCATTTTTTTCTCGCGTGATTTTCCGTAAGGAGCAATACTGCTGGTGAAGAAGATGTTGTTGATTTGATTTTTTTCAGCAAATTGGTTGACGTGCGCTGCACCTTTTAAATTCGTTTCGTAATACTCATGTTCTTCATGGCCGGGTTCACGGTGAATGGCGGCCAAATTAAAAATCCAAGAATCCTGAGAAAAACTAAATTTATCTAAATTAATAGGTTGTCTAACATCTCCTTGAATAAAATGAAAGTTATTGGATGAAGGCAATTGAACGTCTTGACTTAATGTTTGTAAATCAAAAACAATGAATTGTTCAAAGCTTTTTTTGGCCAGTAAATCTTGAAGAAGAAATCTGCCAATATACCCTGCACCTCCAAAAATTATTGCTGTTTTCATCTTCATTATCAATACATATAAGGAATTAGCTTAAGATTTCTTCCTTGTATAAAACTTCTAAGTTGGTGATAGTCTTTTGAATGTTAAACTCCTCATTAAATCTGAGGAAAGAAGCCTTTTCAAATTTTTTTCTCAGCTCATTGTTGGTGAGTAGTTCTAAAGTTTTCATTGCAAATTCTTTCGGTTCAGGCTTAATTAAATAGCCATTTACATTGTCTTTTACAAGGTCTCTATTACCATCAGAATCAGTAGCAATTACAGCTTTTTTTAAGGCTAAAGCTTCAATAATTGAATAAGGAAGGCCTTCATATCTTGCTGTTGATACATAAAGGTCAGCATCAGAAACAATTTTAAAAACATCCTCTCTCTTTGTCCACTCTAACAGGGTTACGTTTTCTTTTAAGTTATATTTAGAGATAAGCCTTTTTACTTGTTCTAAGTTAGGTGAGTACAAGCCCACTCCCATAAGAATCAAATGGATGTTAGGTTGTGTTTTTTTAACCTCATAAAGTCCTTCAATCATTAATTCAATATTTTTCTGATATGAAGGTCTTCCTACTGAACAAATATATTTATCTGGCCAGGTTTTTTTGATACTTAAAGAATAGTCTTGAGGAATATGAACTGAGTTTATTGAATTTGAAAAAAGTAGCACTCGGCTTATTGGATAGCCAACTTCATTGATTGCACGATTCATTTCAGATTTTGAAGAAGCTAGTATTTTATTATTTAATTTGGATAATAAACGCTCAATAAAAAGAAATGCTTTTTTTTTAAGCTTGTTATTAGTACTTAAGTAAGAGAATGCTTGTGGGGTGTGCAGACACTTAAGGTTGTTATTTTTTGCAACAACTTTTCCAAAAACACCCCCTTTAGTGCTGTGAGCATGAATTAAATCAGGTTTTATTTGATCTATAAGTTGATTGATTTCCTTTAAGGCGCTAAGGTCTTTAAATAGCTGTATATCTCTAACAATAGAAGATTTAAAAGTAGTTATTTTTTCATTGTTTTTATCAAAAAATGTTGACGAAACTTCATTTCTACCATGAATTACAAAGTGTTCAAATTCATCTGGGTTTGTATTGGCAAGAATGAGCCTGAGTGAAACTTCAACTCCACCTACAGCATGAAGAATATGTAGAATTCTTATTTTTTTCATTTGAATTTATTCAGTTACAAAAATACTAAATTCATAAGCTTAACTAGAAAAAAGCAGAATGCTTTTTTGATACTTATAATTTATCTTCTCAGTAAAGATTTTAATTGCTCACTTAAATTTCTACTTATAAATAACAATAGGAAATTACGAAGCAGTCCAACAATTGGGTAATACCCCAAATAAAAATGTGATTTGATTACGCGTATTCTATTCCATACTTGTCTTTGTCTTCTTTTACTTGAAATAGAATTAGGGTCAATTACATAATTTAATAATACTTGGGGTAAGTTTTCAGCTTTTTTTTGTTGCACAACTTTAAAAATATAAGCGTAATCTAAGGCTACATTAAAATCTTCTGGATAATACCCCACCTCTTCTAAAATGCAAGTTCTAAACACAATACTTGGATGAACAAACATCAAGTTGAAATACATTTTTTTTCTAATTGTTTCATAATCTGTAGGATGTTTTAATACGTATTGAAAATTAAAATCTTCATCTACTATATTTACCCACGTTCCTAAGAGATAAGTGGCTGGATTTTTTTCTAAATAAGCTAATTGAAGAGTGAATCGGTTTGGCAGACAAGTATCACCTGCATCTAGTCTTCCCACATAATCATAACCTTGGTCAAGTATTTGCTTTAACCCTAAATTAGAAGCTATTTGTGGTCCTTTATTTTCAGGAAGAACTACAATATTTAATTTCCCTTGTGTGTAATTTAAGTCAGACAAATGCGGAGGTTGTTTACTTCCGTCATCAACAATTAAAACATCTACGGCAACCTCTTCTTGAATAGAAGCCAAACTAAGCTGCAGGCCTTTCAGGTTGTTGTAGTGGGTGATTAGAGTACAAATTTTAGCTGTCATTAACGGGTAGGTTTTTGGTATTGATTTTAAAAACCAATTTTTGCGAACTTACGTAAATTAACAAAGCTAAATTGATCCAAAATACATAATCTCTCAAAGAGTCCATTTTTAACCAATTGAATGAAGCTCCAATAAGACTTGTAAGAATGATTACGTAAATTAAAGCATATTGGTTTCTTTGAATAATTGCGCTTATGCATATATAAATGCTTAATAATAAAATACTCAAAAACAGCAAGAATCCAATAATTACTGTTTCAGCTAATAAGCGAACATACAAATTATAACCAGGCACAAAACTAGGATGTTTGTTGTTAAGGTATTTAAATTTAAACTCCCAGTTATCTTCGGTTGCCCATTTTGGGTAATGATGAATGGCGTGGTAAGATTGCTGTCCTAAACCTACCCCTGTAACAGGGTTTTCTTTAAAAACTTGAAAATTGGCGTATTGAATACCTAATCTCGATTTATTGGAAACAGCATGATCTTCATCTTTTGTGCTAAATGAAGTTGCTTTTTCTACTACATAACCGCCAATAGCTTTTCCTTTTAAAATAAAAATGACACCTAAGCCAATACTACCAATAAGTAGAATTTTTACCAAGTGGGGTTGCAGTTTTTTGATGTTGACAAAACTTAAAAAGAAGACTATAAACTGAAGTATAATAATAAAAATACCCGCTCTAGAACCTGATAATAAAGCAAAAATCAATACCAATAAACTAGGAATATACTTAACAATTCCTTTGTGGGTAGCAACATAACTTAGCATCCACGGAGTAATGGTAATGAGGTAAGTAGCTAAAGAAGGAGGCTCAAAAGTTGGCCCTGAAACTCGACCTAAATTAGTGTCTAAATATGCGTCTGTAAATGGAAAATAATCAAATAAGTAAAGCACTTGGGTTAAAAAACCTAGATTCAACTTAATAATTGCGGTTTCAATACAAATATAAACACTAACTACGGAAAGAGATAATAAGAAAAAAAATCGAATCCATTTAAGAAGCTCCCAAACAGGCTTAGTTTTAAATGCATTGTAATACACCATAAAAAAAACAAGACTTAAACCCAATGAAATAAATTGTTTAACAAACCTTACTAAACCATTGGTGTGCTTGATTTCATTTTGGCTAATGCTTGCATAATTAAAAACAAAACCGATTAAAATCCATAACACAAAAACACCTAAAAGTAGCGTGAGAACGTGATTTTTTGGGAGATAGAGTCGGTTGGTGAAAAGCGATTTAAGGAGTATAAAAAACAACCCTATTCCAAAAAAAAAGATAGGAGCTTCTCTAGCAAATTCTCCTAATGAATCCACGTAAATGCCTGAATTAAAAGGAATAAAGAAAAAGCCAATTAAAACAAATAACAGGCTTAAACTAAGGCTATATTTTTTGCTTTTTAATTCCACTTTTAGTTATTTGTGTGCTTTTGAAAAGCTTTATTCCAATGGCTAATCTCTACAGGATAATTATTCACCAATTGTTTTACATCATCTTTGCATTTTTCAATTAAATAGTTTTCTGCTTCTTTGCTAATTGCAGGAGCTGGTTGTTGATATTTAGCAATAACTTTTTCTTTAATTTTTTTCATTTTTGGAGTAATAGGAATGAGTTTCTTAATCGCTGAGCGCAATTTAGATTGCTTTAAAAGTGTTTGAGTAAGAATATTTTTTTCATACACTCCACCAGCATTGTAACGCTGACCTACATTTTCTGGTTCTATTTGTTTTACTCCTAAAAAATCATACACTTTAAAAAGCGTGTTTTTGGTATTCCTGTTTAATTCTTCTTGGGTCAAGATTAAAACATGATCAAAGGCTTTAACGAAAGCATCTACTTTAGAATAATAAGTTGAATTGTACTGATAATACCAAAAATCTGAATACTTTAATTTCTTCCTTTTCTCTTCTGCTTGTATGGCTTCAAAAAAACTTAATGTTTCTCTCTGCTCTCTTTTTAAATGAAGATAATTAGAGTAAGCACGCTTAATAGGGTCTCTTAATAAAATGATGATTTTAGGCTCTCCTAAAAGCGATTTAATTTTGGGTATTCTATCTGGATGATTGATGTAAGAAGGAGAGGCATCACCTATCATCTTTTCATTACCTGCATTTTTGTAAGCTTTTAAGTAAGAATCTTTCGTGGTTAACATGAATTTTTTTACCTCTTGGTCACCAGGACCTTTGTTTAATTTCAGCAACTTATCTGCGGTAAAATAGTGTAATTCTTTCTGTGTTGGCATAAAAATTTCAGGATGCGCTTCTAAATAATAATGCAAGGCTGTAGAGCCACACTTAGGAAAACCAACCACTAAAAAATTAGGTAATTTCATTTGTTTAATTTAAAAATGTTTTCACTTTTTCTTTTTTATATACATAGCCACTTGCCGTAATATTCCATAAGATAGTTGTGGTTGCTGTGGCAATCGCTGCTCCTTCAATTCCGTAAACAGGAATCAATAGTAAGTTAAGCACAATGTTTAAAATTACAGCAAAAATAAGGATTAATTGGAGTTTTCTTTGCTTTCCCGTCATATTCATATAGGTGCCTACTGGGCCAAAACCTGCATTTACTACTTGACCAATTAACAGCAACATCAAAGCCCAAAAAGATTGGGTGTAGGCTTCGCCAAAAAGACTTAAAATATATTCCCCAAAAAAAATCAAAATAAGTACTCCTGGCAGGGTTAAAATGAAAATTAACCGGGTAGATTTGCTTATAATTTGGTTGATTTTTTTCCACTGTTGCTCTTCAAAATATTGGGCAATTTGAGGAGCTATTACCGTATTTACGGAAAGTAAAACCAAAGATAATCCAGTAGCAATTTTAACCGCAACAGCATAGTATGCGGTCATTTCATAACTTTCTAGATGAGATAAAAGAATAATGTCTGTGCTCTGCAATAATATATAAGCAATAAAACTAATGGCCATAGGGTAGGAGCGGTTAATAATGTCTTTTTTGCTTATTTGAAGATTTTCTTTTTTTGATTTAAATCCCTTTAATTGATAAATCACGAATAAGAAACTAATCACAGCCAAAAGGACAAAATTGAGTAAAAATACATCTACTAAATAGTCTTCTTGATTAATGGAACTGATGTAAATTATTGCTAAAAAGAATGGAACATAACGCAATATGTTTTTAAAGATTTCAGAAGTTTTGATTAATCCCAAGCCTCTCAATGCGTCAAAACTAAGTTGCATAATTGCAAAGAAACCTAAACTAATAATTGTTTTACCAATTAAGCTTCTGGTAATTTCATCTTGAAATAGCATTTTTAACCAGCTTTCTGGTAGAATAAGGTAAAGTATAGAAACAGCAATAGCCACACAAATTACAATGCTGAGCATATTAAAATATACTTTCTTTAATGCACTAAGGTTATTTTTAGCTTTAAAAAAACCAGCATAATATACAATTGATTGATTCATGCCCAAGACGGTTAGGCCACCAAAAATCAATAACACCGCGCGTGTAAAATCGTATTGACCTACTAAGGAAGCGTCAAAATTATTAGTAAGGAAAAAAGTAGTACCAAATAAAAAAGCAACACCTATAACTTTCAGCATTAAAACAGCTAAAGTATCAAGTGTATTCCCTTTTTTTAGCCGTCTCCACATACATTAGTTTTTAATCAACTTTAAATTTGATTTTTTGTTGTTTTGGAAAATGTTTAAAAAATAAACTCCTTTTGGTAAATGATCTACATTAACACCAGCCTTAGAATAATTAACTCGATCTATTAATTTAGACTGAATAGTATAAACTTCTATAGCTGCTCCTTCTTCAATACCTTGAATAAAAAATCGATTATTTGCAGGGTTAGGGTAAATCTTGATATTTTGAGTTTGTTCTGGTTGATCAACACTCATAGTAATTGGCTTTCCTAGCACTGCTATATTGTTAAAAGTAACTCGGTCTCCATCATCTTGAGTTAAATCATTGCCTGTAAATGTCAATTTAATTTGAAACGTTGGATTGTTGCTTGCAGCACTAACATTTGAAAAATCAATTTCATATAAATTGTAGACATCTGTTGTTAAGCTGTAATTGGGAGTTATCATGTTTGTAGACCAAGAATTATTGGACTCATCAAAATAGCTAACTTCAAAACCATTAACCGCACCTTCATCTTTAGCGGCAAAAGAAAACTTGATATCTTCAAAATTTGAGGTATTGACATTAAAAATCATCTCGTTTTCTTGATCCTCACTTACAAAAGGCTGTTTTACTTGAAGCCCTCTCATATTTACGCTTTCAAATGGCAAATCATCATTGCCTTCAGGAGTATAATTGATTGAAGTAGGTCTATTTCTGCGTTCCATAGAAGCCTTTCTCCAAAGTTCATGATTTTCATCAAAAGAATATCCCGTCAAACAAGAATAAAACTCAATTGAAGCATTTAAGTCATCAAAAGAGTAAGTAGCCTCTAAGCTTTCTAGTGGAGTATTATTTGGCATGTTGGAGTCCATCACCCAAAAATGAATCGGGATCTCTTCAATTTCTTCCTCCTCTAGTGGTTCAAAATGAGCTACAACCTGAGTATGGTCTTGGAGGTTAATTTCTATGCTTGATTCAGTTGACTGTGAATCTCCACTCCAATGACTAAACTTATAACCTATTTGCGGAACTGCTATTAATTTTACATTTAAGCCCTTAAAATATGAACCACTCCAAATGTGATTATTGCCCAAAGAAGGGATAGTTCCAGTGTCAACTCCCGGAGTGCTTGAGTTTAACAATGTTCGGTTAAGCTGAACATGTCCTTGGTTTTTATTTGATGAGATTACCACTAAACTTAGCTCGTCTTCGTCAAAATCAAATTCGTCTTTAAGGTGGTTTCTAACAACCTGATTTCTTACGGAAGCAAAATCTAGTAATTTGTTGACGTTAAATTCCCAGTTAGAAAAACTTTCCATGTAGCTCCAACGATTAATATGTTTCTGTATTTCTGGCTCGTATTTAGATTTGAAACTTTGAATAAGCTCTTCTATGTGGGTTTCGGTAAGGTTAGTGTTCAATAAATCTAATAGGCGTACATTAAAGTCATTCTTAAATTGATCATTTTCTATTAAATTCTGAAAAAGCCTCTGTGACCAATTAGGCGTGTTTTCTCTTCTTAAAGCGTGATAAAGTGTATTGTGTAGCGTAGAATTAGGAATCCAGGTGGGTATACCGTTAAACCCTGCATCCATATCTTTTAAAACCCAACGCCATCTACCATCATGGCCATAAGGAGCATCAGGATTAAAGTCAACTTTTTTACGCCAATATTCTATATTATTTTGTGGCCAGTCGTAATTAGCACTATATATATTAGCTGCAAAATGATCAATAAAACTCTCCATATCCATCTGAGTTTGCATGTATTGATAATGCTCTTCTTCAGACAAATCATTGATGATTGCATAATGCCTCATATTACTAAAATGATTAGCATCTCCCTCTTTTACATTCATATTGTTTTCAAGAAAATCTAAGTATTCTTCGTCAATATTGTATTTCATTTCAAAATACTGTTTGCCATAACGCTCTCTAATATTCATGATGCCCCAATATTCACCGTTGATAAACAGATTTATAGGGCGATAGGCTTGGTACTCATTTTTAATATGGCTAAATAGGTTGTGAATAAAAGCGTCTCTAAAAAGGGTTTGATGGCGGTCTTGACCTGAGTTTCTTAAAATTAGTCTACGGTGGGCACTTTCTGGTTCAGTTTCAAAAAAATGATGATTTAAAGTATTATTGCTATATGAGTTTCTAGCGTACAAACGAAGGGATTTTAAGGGATAGTTTCTAGATGCCCCACCATGTATTCTCACACCAATTTTTTTGTTAAAAACCTGATTATTGCCTTCAAAATACTCAAAATTAGCTTCTATTTCATGATCTCTACCTCTTCGTTTGTAATTAGCTTGGCCCCAAGCAGGAGTTTGATGGTTAGGATAATTTAACCGCCATTCTTCAAAGTCAATTCCCGCAATCCCTATACCTTCATAAAAGTCGTAGTATTCAGTTTCTGATAAGCTCAACGAAATGATTGGAAAATCACTTTGAAATTCATCTTCATCACCTACAAAATAAGTCGCTGAAATGGTTTCACTTTCCTGCTGATTATTACCAATAGCTTTAGCTCTTACCACATTGGCTTTAGCCACAGAATATGAAGGAAAATAATCTGGCTCAAAATCAAAGGTTTGAGAAATCATGGAAATTTTGTTGTCTGATGACGACTTGTTTTGAAGATTTAATTCTTGTTCATAGATATAAGTTTCAATTTGGTTTTCTAGAAATTCACCTATAGGTAAATCAGCTGTGATTGGATACTGGTTTTTGTATGGATAGGTGGTTCCTCCTATATTTTCTATTTTTGGTTCAGAGCCGTCTAAGGTGTAAATAATTATAGCCTCAGTATCTGGGTGTGTCATCTCTAAAGACAAGCTCTCTGGATAAAATCCAGACGCATGAGAAAATTCAGGGACAGGAATTTCAACATCCTGGCCAAAGACAAATGTAAAACTGCTTAAACTTAATAAAAGACTTATAAAAAATCTAAGCATGGGTATAAGATTTTAATTTTCTATAGGTGAATCTAAAAAACATAAGCACAGAAAAACCAAAAATTAACAGAAACGGTAGTAAAATTGTTTTGCTTAAAGAAGCGATTGCAGAATCAAATTTAGCATTAGAATTTACATGTACAACCTCAATTACTTGGTCTTGCATTTCAACTTTTTTAAAGAGTTCAAAACGCTGGTCTAAGATTTCTGTTTTTTGTTCTAGCAAATTAGCTAACTGTGAATTATCCGATAATAAAACGCCTTGTTGTATAGATTTTAAACTAGCTAAACTTCCTGCCGCATGCATCACAGAATCAATTTGCGTGATGGATTTATCATTTTGAGTAAGCAAGTACTGGGTATTGGTCAAACTTACTTTTCGATAATCTTGTAAATAATCAATTTGATTAAAGTAGTTGATTAAATTTTGAGCAATTTTGTTTTTATCTAAGCCATCTCCATCAACAACAACAATTTCTAACAAGTGTTGCTTATTAAGAAAGCCTTCTTCCAAATCCTCAAAAATCCAGTCTAAATCTTTTATTTCAGAAAGCGTTTCTATCATTTCAACAAACTCTTCTCCTTTCATTAGGTAATTGAAATCGCGTAAAGGTTTTATATCTACACTTCTAATAAATGCATAATCTTCACCAAAAAGAGCTATCAAATCTTGCTTTGCTTGATCATCAGTATGTTGTTTTTGAAGCAAAACAGGTATGTTTTCTATGGCATTATAGAATAATTTATGGGTGTCATAATTAGGCTCAACAACAAGTTCTATTTTTGATTTGGAAGGAGTTGAGGTTTCTAAAAAATAACCTCCTACTACTCCAACAACAAGCAAGCCTAATACAATCCACTTATAATTCAGATAGAAATCAACTGTGTAAACAAAGGCTTTTGCTATTTTCTTAAAAAAGTTTCCAATTTTAGAAAGCAGATACCCTAAATCTACTTCATCTGAATATTGATTGTTTTTTTCTTGTTTCATTTCTTCATTCGTTTAAAGATGCAAATTACGTATATTTAACGCAATATTTACATTCTTATTCTCTAATATTAAGATGTATTCATTCAAAAAAAGTTGCTTGTTTTGTTCTATTGATTTGCTTTTTTTTTTACTTTTATAGCATCCAAACCAATAAAACTTATGATTACAGATTTCATACAACTGCTTTTTCCGAGAATTTGCGCGTGTTGCGACCACAATTTATTAGCTGATGAAAAAGTTATTTGCTTAAATTGCATGCATGATTTGCCTCTCACCAATGACCATGAAACTAATGATGCCTTAATCCAAAAAGCATTGAGAGGAAGGTTGTTGATTGAAAAGTCAAGCTCGCTTTTGTTCTTTGAAAAAGCTGGGATGGTACAAGCGCTGATTCACGATTTAAAATACCGAGGAAATGAAAAGATAAGTGCCTATCTAGGAAATTGGCATGCAGAACTTTTAAAATCAGTTGATTGGGGTAGAGGTATTGATACAATAATCCCCGTTCCTGTGAGTACAGCTAGATTAAAAAAGAGAGGGTTTAATCAAGTGCAAGGCTATGCTGAAGCTTTTGCAGAAGTTTTTGATATTCCTATTGCCAAAAACGTACTTCGCAGAGAATCAAGTAACTCTACACAAGTGTTTAAAAATCGTTTAGCTAGAACAGATGTCACTGAAAAAAACTATAGAGCAAGCAACCTAAAACAGATTGAAGGTAAACATGTATTGTTATTGGATGATTTAATGACTACGGGAGCCACTATTGAAGCTTGTGGAAGTCAACTGAAACAGGCCATAGACGTAAAGATTAGCGTGGCTACTATGGCCATTGTAGCATAAAAGTAAACGCATAAAAAAAGCCTCAGATTACTCTGAGGCTTAAAGGTTTAAATAATACTCTATATATTATTCAGAAATTACGCGTACTTCTGTAGCATTCATTCCTTTTCTTCCTTCTGATTCGTTGTATTCAACGCGGTCTCCTTCGGCTATTGTCTCGTCACCTAATCCAGTGATGTGAACAAAAATGTCTCTTCCGGTGTCTTCATTAGTAATGAATCCGTAACCTTTTGACTCGTTGAAAAATTTTACTGTACCTTCCATAATGTAATATAATAATGTATTTAAATATGATGCAAATATACGTATTAATATTTCAAACAAAACAATTTATCTTTTTTATTTTTATTTTTTAAGCGTTAAAATTTTAAACTATTTTCAAATCATTTGTTGTGTAAGCAGTAAACTATGCTTTGTGGCTCTATTGTTTAATGCATTCTTAGTCAATTAATTGTATGATTGATTTATTGGTAAAAATAATTTCAATTGATAAATGGTATAAGCTTCTAATTGCTTTTTATAAGACAAAACTATTTTTTTACTCGCCTAAATGCTGAAAACACTACTTATTTAGAATTTGTCAATTCCTTTTTCCCTCATTTTGTCTAAGTTTTCTTTTGTAAGCGTATAATCAGAAAACTTCTTCCCCTTCCAGCTATAATAGATAAAAATGGGCATCAAAAATAAAACAGTTCCCAGTACACTAAAACCAATTAATTTTTCTCCCAATTCCTTATGTTCATCGGTATAACTGCAATACAAACCAGAGCATAAAGCAATCAATATAAGTAAAGCTAATATTCTAATCACGTACTTCATCTGTTTGTTTTGTAATTTTAATGTTGAGATGTATATGTAATTTGTAGGTAGAAATTAAAATATACATTTCTGTTTATTGCACTATTTTGCAAAGTTATTAAAATAAATCCATAGTAGTTATTGTATTGCTATTTCTATGTTTTTTACTGCATTTTATATAGAGTGTTTGTTATTTATAAGTGTAAATCTTCAAACTATACAATGCTCAAAATTCACCTTCATTAAAATTTCCTTTCTCTTTAACTTTGGTGCCTTAACATTAAAAATTTTAACTATGAAAAATTTACAAATATTCAGATTACTTTTAATTTTTAGCCTATTTGTATGGGCTTGTAGTAGTGATGATGACAGCACTAACGGTTTAGATGACCCAGGAAATGGTGAAGAGTTTAGTTTTGACATAGGAGCTGAAGAAAGAAACTTTGGAAATTCTTATGTGACTTATGAAGACAATCAAACAGGGGTTGATTTTTATCGTTTGCATATTTTACCTCCAGGCGCTACATTTGATAGTTCTTCTGGAGTTTTTACAGGTGGGAGTACTGGTGATTACTTAACCTTTGACTTTAAGGTGGACGAATCTGAAGAGTTTCTTACAAGTGGAAGTTATGAGGTGGGCTATGGAGCTTTCTCTATGACTGTGGAAGGCTACTTTCTAGATGATGTTACCGTTGATTTAGATGGGCCAACCGATATTCCTATGGTGTTTGTGCCTGAAGGTTCTAATGGGGTTGTCTTAGAAATTGATGATTCAAGCTTTAGTGTTGAAGTTGACGTCATGGCTGTTCAAGCTTCCGGTATGGGAGAGCTTAATGATGTAGAAATTTTTGGCAACTATTCTTCAAGTTACCAATTTATTGAGCTTGATTGATTTTTTTGAACCCAAAAATAAACTGATGAAAACCAATTGCCGTTTAAAAAAATAATTTACTTTTGCGCGCTCAATCTCATAAGGGGTGTTTTACGAAAGTAAGGCTGAGATTATACCCAATGAACCTGGGCAAGTAATGTTGCCAAGGGAAAAAGCGCAAAGTTAATCTTTGTGGCTTCAATTGTGTTTTACTCCTGTTAGCTAAAGTAGCTTACAGGATTTTTTATTTTAATAATCACCCAAATAATGGCCCCTTTTATTTGTGAATTTTTTTACAAATGAAAAAGTTATTTTTTTGGGGTTTGATGGTACTTAGCTACCTCCAAACCCACGCACAAACTTTCCAAGTCAATGGAAAAGTTACCGATGAAAACCTTCCTCTAGAAGGTGTTAGTGTTTATCCTAAAGGGAAAAGCACAGGAACAACCACCAATCAAAATGGTGAATACCAACTTGATTTACCAAAAGGAGAATACATTCTTGTATTTGCTTTTGGAAACCGAAAAGAGATTTCATTAAACCTTGTTGAAGACCAAGAAGTTAATGTCAATTTAGCGGAAGCTATTTCTAACTTAGAAGATGTTATTGTTCGTTCTGTAAGGGTAGATGCAGATTCACCCATCACCCACTCTAATTTGAGTAAAGAAGAAATTAGAGAGCGAAATTTAGGGCAAGATATTCCTATTTTGATGCAGTACATGCCTTCTGTAGTTTCTACTTCAGATGCCGGTAATGGCGTTGGCTACACGGGTATCCGTGTGCGCGGTAGTGATGCCTCTCGTGTAAATGTAACCTTGAACGGAATTCCTTATAACGACCAAGAAAGCCAGGGTACGTTTTGGGTGAATTTACCCGATTTTGCATCCTCTGTAGAAAACCTTCAGTTGCAACGTGGGGTTGGTACTTCTACCAATGGTTCTGGAGCTTTTGGCGCCAGTTTGAACATTCTTACGGATGAAGTTTCTGAAGAAGCCTACGGTGAAATTGGAAATTCCTTTGGTTCATTTAACACCCGAAGGCACAATGTGAAATTTAGCACAGGACTAATGAATGATCATTTTGAAATTTCAGGGAGACTTTCTAATATCAACTCAGATGGATACATTGATCGGGCTACTTCCGATTTAAAATCCTATTTTCTTCAAGGTGCTTACCAAGATGAAAATCGTTTAATTAAAGCCATTGTCTTTGGAGGTCATAATATCACATACCAAGCTTGGTTTGGTATTGATGAAGAAACCTTAAACGAAGACAGAACGTTTAACCCAGCAGGACAATACACCGATTTAAACGGAAATACTCGTTTTTACGATAATGAAATTGACGATTATAAGCAAGATCACTTTCAATTGCATTGGAATGAAAAAATCAATCGCTATTGGTCCACTAACTTAGGTTTAAATTATACCTACGGAAGAGGTTACTTTGAGCAATTTAGACCTGAAGCCGATATGATTTTTCACGGTTTATTACCCGAAAATACAACGGCAGAAAACACAACTACCGATTTAATAAGACAGCGTTGGTTAGATAACGACTATTATGTAATTAATGCCAATATCAATTACCAAGATAATCAGTGGGATGTGACTACGGGAGCTTTTTATAGCTATTATACCAATGACCATTTTGGAGAGGTGATTTGGGCTAGAAATACCGGCTTAGCCGAGCCAGGCGATTTATACTATGATGGAAATGGAACCAAAAGAGAATTTACTACCTTTAGTAAAGCTACTTATAGAGTAGATAATCAATTTTCAGTCTATGGCGATTTACAGTACCGATTTGTGAATTATCAAACCTCTGGAATTACTTCTTCATTAGAAAACTTAATCATTGACCAAGATTTTAATTTTTTTAATCCAAAGGCAGGATTTACTTATCAACTAGATAAAAAAAGTCAGTTTTATACCTCGTATGGAAGAGCTCACCGCGAGCCAAGAAGAACTGATTTTGAAGAAGGAATTAGAGATGCCGAACGCTTAGATGATTATGAATTGGGTTGGCGTTATGAAAGTAAAATAGCTACCATTAATGCTAATTTATTTTATATGAATTATAAAAATCAAATGGTATTAACCGGAGAACTTGATGATGTAGGAAGACCCATTAGAGAAACTTCTGGTGAAAGTTTTAGAAGAGGAATAGAAGTTGATGCAGAAATAAGAATGGGGCAATTTACTTTGCGTCCTAATGCCAGCTGGAGCAGTAACAAAAACAGAGATTTTTCAACAGAAACCGATGGCGAATTGGTGAATTTAGGAAGAACCAATATTTCCTTTTCTCCTTCATTAGTCGCCGCGAATATGTTGATTTGGAAACCTAAAGACAACTTTCAAGCTAGTTTCTTGAGTAAATACGTAGGTTCTCAATACATGGGAAATATTGATAGTCCAACCTCAAGACTTCCTTCTTTTTTTGTTAATGACCTCAATCTGGTCTATGAGTTTAACGATGTGGGTTTCTTTAGAAAAATAGTTTTTAATGCTTTAATTAACAATGTTCTTAACAGAAAATTTGTTTCCAATGGATATTTTTTCAGGTTTGATGATACCTGGTCTGAACCCGGAGTTACCACAACTATGGAAGGCGCTGGTTTTTACCCACAAGCAGGAAGAAATTTTTTAATTGGTAGTACACTGATTTTTTAAAAAAAAATAGTATAAAATTAAAAAAGCTCTTTGAATCATTGATTTAAAGAGCTTTTTTAATTCATTTAAAGAATTACTTAGTTTTCAAATTTTAAGGATTTTAAAATCGCTTCAATTTCAAAAATTTGATCGCGTTTGCTTTTTGATGGTCTAAATACAAAACCTTCAGCAATGAGGTAGCGTTGGTTTACCTCATCTTTAATGGCATAGAGTAAAAACGGTCCCGCCATAAAAGCGCCTTCAACTTCCCAAGTTCCCTTTACTTCGTAAGCGTTTTTACCTTTAAAATTAATAGACTTAATAAAGGGCATGTAAGCTTCTTCAGTAATCATAAATTGCCCTTCACGTGGACCGGGTATATGTTTCTTCCCTATGGAGTCTCTTATTTTTATTAAGTTCACAATAGGTTCATTCTCGTTTTCCACAAGGTGAATAGGCACTTCGTAAACCAGTAATTCTAAATTTCCTTTTGGAATATCTTTACGCATCCAGATGAAATCCTTTTCCTCTTTGGCATATCTATACGCTGATGGAAAGTTTAATGAAACACCAAAATGGTCGATTAGCGGTTGGGGAGATTTAGTTGATTTTCTAATTCTTCTGGATTTTTCAGCCAGCTCAGTTTTCTTTAACTCATGAATAAACTCTTCTCCTTTTTCTTCTAAAATTTCAGCAATTTCTTTTGGGTTTTGACCGTAGATTAATATCCCTTTTTGAGGTTTTGCATACGGGTTATCAAGAATTTTATAGCCTTGCTCTTTGTTGGTTTCAATTTTGATGAAGATTCTATTTTTTTTGGCAAAGCCAGAAAAGGTTTCGGTAGGTAAGTGATTCAAGTTAAAGAGAGGTTCTACTTGTGGTAAACCATCCACTTCAGCAGCAAAAACTGACCTAACATTTTCACCAATGGCCCCGTTCCAATCTTTTGTCTCCATTACTACATTCAAAGAGTTGATGTTTCCTGACGAACTTGACTTTGTAGCGGTTTTTTCTGATTTGCTATTATTGTCTTGACAACCAAAACAAAAAGTAAGAATAAAGCAAAATAAAAGTGCTCTCATTTTGTTGAATATTTATTTAGAACAACAGCTAAAATCGTTCCAAAGTTGATTTTTATTTAGGAAATTAAACAAAATCACCTTCAATTTTTGAAAAAAGAAATCTTTTACGTTAGCATTTGAACCGTGTTATATTAGGTTTCAGGATTACCTTGCTCTATAAACAATTTGTTAATGAGTGTTTTAGTTGTTTGTTAGTTAGAATAAGTGTTGGATAGCTTCATGTTTTTTTAATTGATTTAGATGATCAATTTTTACGGGCTTTATTAAAAAGTCAATTACTAAACTTTTACTACGTGCCACTTCCTCGTCTTCAGGATTAATGGAGGATGTAACCATAATCACGTTTATTTTTGTCTGGGGTTCAATATTTTCAATCTTTTTTAAAAACTCCCAACCACTCATATAAGGCATATTGATATCTAAGAAAAGAACAACCTCATTAGCTTTTTCGTCTTTCAATTCTTCTAATGCATCTTGCGCGTCTGAAAATTTAAGTATAGACTTACAAAACTTTGATGCACTAAGCATCTTTTCTTGAATAAAAAGAACCATTTTATCATCATCCACTACATACACCTTCTCAACCATGATTTTTGTGTTTACAAGATTTACCAAAATCTTAATCTATTCCTACTTTTAGCTTTTTCATTATACCCGTAACCATACCCATAATTGTAAGCATAAGCACCATTGTCTTTTAGACCATTGAAAACAATTCCCATGTTTTTTAGTTTTTTCTTTTTGTAAATTTCTCTAATGTGTTCAAGTAGCTGAGTGTCTGTGTGTCCAGATCTAATCATATAAAGTGAAAAATCTGCATTTTCAGCAATTAGGAGAGAGTCGGTTACTAAGATTGTTGGTGCAGAGTCAACTAAGATATAGTCGTACTGTTCTTTTAATTGTTCAATTAGCACTTCAAACCTTCCGTTAGACAGAAGTTCGGATGGGTTAGGGGGTATTTCTCCGGAAAGGATAACATCAAATTTAGTCTTAATATTTTCTCCTTTTATTGTAATGTCACTTACCTTGGCATCGTTTTCATATAAGAAGTAACTCAGCCCCCTTGTGGCTTTATTTAAGCCTAAGAAGTTGTGGATTTGAGGGTTTCTAAGGTCTGATCCAATCAAAACTACCTTTTTATTATTAGTTGCTAATATACTAGCAAGGTTTACAGAGGTAAAAGTTTTTCCCTCACCCTTCATTGTTGATGTAATAAATATTACTTTAGATTTGTTTTTTTCTTCAAAGTGGTAAGTTTTTCCCAGAAACTTCAAGTTAGTTTTTAAAATTCTGAACGACTCAGCTAATGCAGAATGATCACTACTGCTTAAAACCTTGTTTTGATACTCTTTTTCAAATGGAATTTCTCCAACAATCGGAATTTCTCCAATACCTAGTTTAATGTCTTCTTTGGTGTATACTTTTGTATCCAACAAAAACTTAATATACACTATTCCAAAGGGTATAATTAATCCTAGTAAAATACTACCCAGCATTATTATTTTGGGTTTTGGACTAACAGGATTTGGGTTTGTGTAGGCGAAGTCAACTACTTTTATAATATCTGATGCAACAGCTGCAGACAATGTTGCTTCTTCTCTTTTTTGAAGTAGGAATACATACAAACGCTGTTTTACAAGCTGCTGTCTTGCAATTTCGTTAATTTCTTTTTCCTGAGAAGGGAGCAGATTGATTCTTCCTTTTGTTGAAGATTCACGTTTCTCTATCTTTTCAAGGCGTAGCTCTAATTGTCTTTTAAAGCTAGCAAGTGTTCTTATGATGTTTTGTTTAACTTGGTTTAATTGTTTGTTTATTTCTCTAATCTGTATACTTTCATCTGTAGAAGAGACTAATAATTCAGCGCGCTCCATGATAAGCTTATTGTAGTCTGTTGTAAATTGATTTACTCCATTATCAGATATACCAATATTGGCAGGTAGCAACTCAAAATCATCCATTTCATCAATTTCTCTTTGAAAATCCTCAACTAAAAGAAGTTGTTGAGATACCTCAAAAAACATGGCTTCTGCAGCGGTGTTTTTTCCAAACAACTCTTGGGCAGAAGTTTCTACAGTGATTAAACCACTTTCAGTCTTAAAATCAACTAAGGAAGACTCAACAGTATCTAATTCTTGATTTAAGAATTTAAGTCTTTCAACAACAAATTTTTCTGTTTTTCTTGCTAATTTTTTGTTGTCTTCTATACCATCAAAATTAAACTGATAGATCAGATTATTAATAATATCTTCATTTTTTTGTTTATTTTGACCGTTTAGAAAGATGTTGAGTATCTCGCTTCTCTGACCAATATTTTCTACGTTGATTTTTGAAGTAATAGAAGTTATTAATAACTCTAATGGCTTATGAGCAAAGAAAAACGTTTTGTTTAAGTACTTGTTGGTTTCTACACCATCTTTAATTAAAACTCTAAACTTAGCTTCTTCATGAGTAATTAGCTCTCCTAACGAATATTCTTTTTTAAAAGACGTTTCAGTATCCTCAATACTAAATTTTTCTGTGCTAGAAAAGTTGATTTCATACTGGTTAGTTGTAAGTTTATCAAGGTCTTTGTTTTCCCAAATTATCTCAAACGGAATTTCATCTTTCCAAAGTTCAACAGTTCTAATATTACCTTTTAAATATACTGAGGTCTGCAAACCTAAGTTCTTAATTACATTACTAGTTAGTCTTCTTGATTTAAGGATTTCGCTTTCGTTTTCAAGATTTACTTTAGTCATGTCAATTAAAGGTGAGCTTCCTTGAAATCCAGACATGTCAATAGCTCCCTCATCTTTCAAAACTTTAATTTTTGATGTGGTTTGGTATACGGGAGGAGTTGATCTCAAATATAAATAAGCAACACCAGTTAATATAAATACAGATAAAATGAAATAGGGCCAATAGGAAAGATACCTTAAAAGCAGTCTTTTAATATCCTCAGCATTTTCTTTTCCATCAATAAATTCTTGTTGTCCTTGATTGTTTTCCATAGGTTATCTTGTAATTAGTACAACGGTGCTTAATATAATTGATATTACTGTTGAAACAGTCCCAACATTACTCACAAATCCAGCAGATTTTACTTTTGGTTGGTTAGGTTCTACATAAATTAAGTCGTTTTGCCTAATAAAATAAGCATCCGTATTCATCCATTCTGTAGATGTAAGATCTATTCTTTTAATTTCTCTTTCTCCATCAGGATTGTGTCTTATTAAAAGTATATTATCTCTTTTTCCTGTGATAGTTAAATCTCCTGCCATTCCAAGAGCTTGTGGTAATGTCAAGTTCTCTTCAATTACCTCAAATGTCCCTGGGTTTTTTACTTCTCCAGTGATTGTGAATTTGAAGTTGATTAATGTGAGTTTAACATTTGGAGCTATAATCTCTTTAGCTAGAAGGCTCTGCAAATGTTCTTGAGCTTCCTGTGTAGTCTTACCAGCTATTTTGACCTTTCCAAGTTGAGGAAAATCAATGTCTCCATTTTTATCAACAACATACCCAAACAATCTTAAAACCTCTAAACGCTGAGGCATATTAGATTGTCCTGTGTTTCTATTAAAAGGTATTGTAGACATTGGGTTTAAAGCATGGACTTTAATGTCTAGAATATCATTTTCTTGAATAACTAGATGATCATTTAAGTTTTTAACATCGGTTAGTGATTTTTCATCTGCATCTTGAAAATAAACAATTTGTTTTTTGGTTGCACAAGAACTAACCAAAAACAACGCAATAAGTATTAATAATGATTTTTTCATGCCGCAAATATAGGTTAAATGTAAAAAAACAACATTTATTACTTAAATAAAAATGCTTATTTCATGAAATAATTATGGTTTTTCATACAAACAAATTCTATTATCACTTTATACCGTTTATTTTTTTTACTTTTGTCTGAATTAAATAGCCAATTATTTAAGTTTTGAGAAGTTTAAAAGCATTATTTATTAAATACATAAGAAAACTATCTAGAAATTATGTTCCTAGATGGATTATTTTTTTGATTGATTGTTTAATTGTTCTATCTGCCGCTCAAGCTAGTTTTTTTTTAGTAGGTTCAATTAGTAAGAAACCAGAGTTAATTAATTTAAGTCAAGAGTTTTGGATTCTTTTTGGAGTACAAGTTTTTTATTTTTTAGCCTTCAAGTCGTTTTCTGGTATAGTAAGATACACAAGTTTTAAAGATGCATTCCGCCAGCTTCAAACAACCTTAGCAACGGTTGCTACAGTCTTAATTTTTAACCAGGTTTTGTTTTACTACTTAGGACGCAAAATTATTTATGATGCTGGAGTTATTATTTACGGTTTCATTGCCTTTTCCTTGTTGTATTTTTTTAGAATCATTGTAAAAAGAGCTTACCAAATTGTTCAGTCTAACACAAATTCTTCTAAGGCATTTATTTTAGGTACAGATTTAACGGATGTAGCAATAGCCGAAGGAATTATTTCTGATCCAAAGAAAAAATTTGATATAATCGGATTTATTTCTGAATCTAAAACAGTGAAAAAAAATAAAATTTTTACTTTACCCATAATTACCGTAGATCAAATTCCGTTAAAGCGAACCAAGGGAGACTCTATTATAGTTTCTTCTGAAAAACTTGCTAAAATCAATCGAAATAACCCTGAACTTATTCAAGAGCTCTTAGAATTTAATTACAAAATTTATAAGTTACCAGAAATACAAGATTGGGATGACAGTCAATCTCTATCCTCTGAAGTGAAAAAAGTAAATTTGGAAGATCTTTTGCAAAGGAATCCAATTAAATTAAGCAAAAACAAAATTCGTAAAACTTACGAGTCAAGAACTATACTTGTAACAGGCGCAGCAGGTTCTATAGGAAGTGATATTGTTAATCAGCTTATTCCTTTTGAGCCAGAACTAATTGTGTTATTAGATCAAGCAGAAACTCCCTTGCATTCGGTTAGTCTTTACTTAGATAACAATCATCCTGAGGTAGCCTATGAAAAAGTAATTGCAGATGTCACTAACTTGAATAGATTAAGCCATGTTTTTGAAAGTTTTCAGCCCGATGTTGTCTTTCACGGAGCCGCTTACAAGCATGTGCCTATGATGGAAGCAAACCCTATTGAAGCTTTTAGTGTAAACTATATGGGAACAAAAAACTTAGTTGATTTATCTCAAAAATTTAACGTGAAGCGTTTTGTTTTTGTTTCCACCGATAAAGCAGTCAACCCAACAAATATTATGGGGGCTTCAAAGCGTAGTGCAGAAATTTATGTTCAAGCCGCCTCTAGAAACCACTTAAGCAACACTAACTTTATTACTACAAGGTTTGGCAATGTGTTAGGCTCTAATGGATCTGTAATCCCTTACTTTAAAGAACAAATTGAAAATGGAGGTCCGGTGACCGTTACACATAAAGATATTACGCGCTATTTTATGACTATTGATGAAGCCTGTCAATTGGTTCTTGAAGCTGGAGCAATGGGTAAAGGAGGTGAAATTTATGTGTTTGACATGGGTAAACCTGTCAAAATAATGCATTTAGCAGAACAAATGATTCGCTTATCAGGCTTTATTCCTCACCAAGATATTGAAATTAAATTTAGTGGATTAAGACCAGGTGAAAAGCTTTATGAAGAGCTTTTGGCCGACCAAGAAAACACTTTACCAACGCATCATGAAAAGATATTAATTGCTAAAAACTCTTATCAATTTAGTAAAGATAATTATGAATTACTTGACCTAATGACTGAAAGTATTCAAAATTGCGATGTGAAAAAAGCTTTTCAAACTATGCAATTATTAGTTCCTGAATATAAGCAAGCAGACAATGATGATAATCAAGTTAAAATTAAAGTAGTTTGATGCAATATCAATTTTCTAAGTTATTACATGCACACTTTTACCTGCGCTTCCTTTTTTTGGTTACAGGGGCAATTCTGTTACAGTCCTGTGCAAGTCAAAAACTAAGAAAACAAAAAGCCTCAACAGTGGTAAATTACGCCCAACAATATATAGGCACACCTTATGCTTGGGGGGGTACAAATAGGAGCGGAATAGATTGTTCTGGTTTGGTGAGTAACGCCTTTAGTCAGGTACAAGTAGATCTGCCAAGAACAGCAAAGGAAATGGCCAAAGAAGGAAAGCGAAAATCTAAACGTAAATTGAAAAAAGGTGATTTAATTTTTTTTAATACGGCCAAAAGAGGAAGAAAAGTAAATCACGTAGGTATTGTAGTTAGTGTTGATCAAAATGACGTTAAATTTATTCATTCCTCTACAAGTAAAGGTGTTATTATTTCATCTCTTAGCAACACTTATTGGAAAAAAAACTTCAAAAAGGCTAGGAGGGTTCTCTAAAAACCGGTGCATTACAATAATTTTTTTGATTTTTTTTGTAAATAATTTCAAAAAATAGTAATTTAGTCCTTCTAATCCATTAAAAATGAGACTACTCAACTTCATCGTTATACGGTTAAGTCTGTTTTTTGTGACAGGTGTTTTAGTTGGTTTTTATATAGAAATCGACAAAAGTCTTCAGTACATCGGTCTAGGAATAAGTTTACTTATTTTACTGTTTTATTATTTCTTACAATACCGCTCACTGCATCCTCAATATACTTTTTCTGCTTTAGCTTATTTGCTTGTATTTCAAATAGGTTGCTTAAATGCTACTATACAACTCCCAGATCACCAAGAAAATCATTATGTTCATTATGTGAATCAATCTGCACAAAATATAGTTTTTGAAGTTTCAGAAGTGCAAAAGGAAAATGATTATAACTATAAATACTTGGTAGAGATTCATCAAATTGATGAAAATAAATGTTTTGGACAATGTCTCATTCAATTAAAAAAAGACAGCACAACTATTCCATTTCATCCCGGTCAGTTTTATTGGGCAAATACCATCATAAAGGATTTTAACGAGCCTAAAAACCCAACTTCATTTGACTATAAAAAGTTTATGAAACGTAGGGGAGTTTACAAACAAGCATATTTAACCCCTTTTAAACTTAAAAATATAGACCATATTTATTCAGAAAAAATCACATATTGGGCACATCAACAGCGTTCACGGATTAAGGACTCGCTTCTAGTCAATGGTTTTTTACAAAATGAATCGGGTTTAATTCAAGCGCTAATTCTAGGCCAAAAGGATGGCATAGACCCTGAAACTTACCAAGACTTTTCAAAAGCTGGTGTGGTACATATCTTAGCTGTTTCTGGTTTGCATGTGGGTATAGTTTTGTTGATTTTGCAATATGTTTTTAAGCCCTTAGAATGGCTTCCGTATGGGCAAATCATAAAAACTTTAACGGTTATTGCTTTTTTATGGTTGTTTGCTTTAATGGCTGGCTTTTCACCCTCTGTTTCAAGGGCGGTTACCATGTTTAGTTTATTTGCTATAGCCATTAACATGAAAAGAAAAACCAACACCATTAATGTGCTTTGCATATCATTATTTATTTTATTGTTAATTCACCCGCAGCGAATTTTTGAAGTTGGTTTTCAATTAAGTTACAGCGCTGTTTTTGCCATTGTTACCATGCAACCTCCATTATTTAAACTTTGGAAACCTAAGTGGAAACCAATCAAGTACCTCTGGTCTATTGCAAGCGTTACTCTCACCGCCCAATTAGGGGTGTTGCCCTTAAGTTTATATTATTTCCAACAATTTCCTGGTCTTTTTATGCTGGCAAACATTGTTATTATTCCGCTTTTAGGTGTTTTGCTTGTCATGGGAATTTTAGTTGTTATATTGAGTTTAATTGGATTTTTACCTGAATTTTTACAGCTTACCTATGCTAAGATTCTTCAGTTACTTACTGTTTTTGTCAACAAAATAGCTTCTCAAGAGCAATTTGTTATTCAGAATATTTCTTTTGATGAATGGATGTTTTTTAGTTTATCCCTAGCCATATTTTTCCTTTTGTTGTCTTTTCGAAAACCTCAATTTGGTAATTTGGCACCAATGCTTTTAGGTTTTATTTCATTTTTTATAGCCTCTACTTTTCACTTCAAGCATACCAATCAACATCAAGAATTTATTGTTTTTGATCAAGCAAGAAAAAGTGTTTTTGCTAGACAGTTAGCTGGAGGTTTGCAGGTTTTTTCTGATGAAGAAAGTGATTTGACAGCTAATTATGCAATCAAAAATTTCGAGAAACTTCAGGGTTTAAAAAAACTTACGTTCAATAAAAAACAAAATATTTATCGTTTCAATGAAGAATTTGTTCTGGTTGTAGATGAAAAAGAAGTTTATGAAATTCCTGATTTGAAGAAGCCTATAGTGTTATTAACCAATTCTCCTAAAATTAACCTTGAGCGATTAATAGAAATGTTAGAGCCATCCATCATTATTGCAGATGCCAATAATTACAGAAGTTTTGTAGAGCTTTGGAAAACCACTTGTCAAGAACATGAAATAGATTTTCACTATACTTTTGAAGATGGTGCTTGGAGGAAAAAATGGTGATGAAAATTAATTTTTTGCTTCCTTTTTTAAAAAATAGGCAACTGGACCAGCAATAACAATGCCCATAGAAACATTAAATAAAATTCCATTTTTAATATAAGCCTCTAAGCTATGGAAATTTTTTGCTTCGGCTTCTTTACCTCCACTCATTAAATAACGGTCTAAAGCTAAATCTAAAAAATCTGGCGATAAAAAAGTGTTCATATAATATACCACTGCGGGCGATAAACCTGCGATTATTAAAGACAAAATTCCACCGGAAAGAAATAGCTGTTGCCAATTGGCTTCTCCTTTAAAATACTTGTCTCTTTTTTCTTTAATCCCTAAATAGAAGAAAAATACCTGAGGAACAATAATGGCTAATGAGTAAAATGCATATTGTTGAATCAATTCATCATGCCATCCTAAAAACTTCTCTAAAGAAAGCCAAAGGGCATTGAATGCTGTAAAATACAATGCCCATTTAAACTCAATTTCAAATTTACTCATTTGCTTTTTATGCTTTTTTCACCATCACCCATTCGCCTTTTTCAATTAACGGTTGAGCTTGTTTATATTTGGTGGTTTTTTCTTCACCGTTAGCTACGTTTTTTATAACAACCTTATCATTTCTTCCAATTTTAGGTTGCTCTCTAACTATGGTTTCTGTTACTTGTGGTTGCTGTCTTCCAGCTTGTTGACCCGCCACTCTGTTTTGAGCCGCTTGTTCATCAAGGTTTCTTACTTCTTCTTTTTTTGTTTGTACACCTTGCTTCGGTCTAACCTCTGAAGCTTCTTTGATAGTAGAGGTATCTCGTTGAGGAATTTCGCCTTTAAATAAAAAGGAAATTACATCTCGATTAACTTCATCTAACATGACTTTAAAAAGCTCTAAAGCTTCAAATTTATAAATAAGCAAAGGATCTTTTTGCTCGTGAACCGCTAATTGAACACTTTGTTTAAGCTCATCCATTTTTCTTAAATGATTCTTCCAAGCTTCGTCAATAATAGCTAAAGTGATGTTTTTTTCAAAATCTGTCACCAATTGCTTACCTTCAGACTCATAAGCGGCCTTTAAGTTGGTGGCCACCTGAAGTGTTTTGTTTCCATCAGTAAACGGAACAGCAATGCGTTCAAAACGCTCACCATGTTGCTCGTAGACTTGTTGAATTACTGGCAGAGCAATTTCTGCATTTCTACTCATTTTATCTTCGTAAGCTTGGTAAGCCGTTTGGTACAACTTCGCTGTAATTTGTTGTTCGTTCATTTTTTTGAACTCCGCTTCATTTAATGGAGGCTCAATAGAGAAAAAACGAATACATTCAAACTCAAAGTTGTCAAAATCGTTGGTTAGTTTATTGTTTGCGGTAACCGATTCTGAAATGTCATAAATCATGTTAGCAACATCAATTCTTAGGCGTTCCCCAAACAAGGCATTGTATCTTCGTTTATAGATGACCTCACGCTGTGCGTTCATTACATCATCGTACTCTAACAAACGCTTTCTAACACCAAAATTATTCTCTTCTACTTTTTTCTGGGCGCGTTCAATAGATTTTGAAATCATAGAATGCTGAATTACTTCACCTTCTTCTAATCCCATTCTGTCCATTAATTTGGCTATTTTCTCAGAACCAAATAAGCGCATTAAATTATCTTCTAAAGACACGTAGAACTGTGAGCTTCCAGGGTCTCCTTGACGTCCTGCACGTCCTCTTAACTGTCTATCAACCCGTCTTGAATCATGTCTTTCTGTACCAATAATAGCAAGACCACCTGCTTTTTTAACTTCATCAGAGAGTTTAATATCCGTACCACGTCCCGCCATGTTGGTGGCAATGGTGACTATACCTGCATTACCTGCTTCAGCTACAATATCTGCCTCTCTTTTGTGAAGTTTTGCATTTAATACATTATGCTTAATATTTCTGATTTTTAGCATTCTGCTCAACAATTCAGAGATATCTACTGAAGTTGTTCCAATTAAAACAGGTCTTCCTGCTTCAGAAAGTTTTACTACTTCATCTATAATAGCATTGTATTTTTCACGCTTGGTTTTAAAAACCATATCCTGGCGATCATCTCTAGCAATAGGTCTGTTGGTTGGAATTTCAACTACATCTAATTTATATATTTCCCAAAACTCGCCTGCTTCAGTCACGGCTGTACCCGTCATTCCTGAGAGTTTACGGTACATCCTGAAATAATTTTGAAGAGTTACTGTGGCAAAGGTTTGGGTTGCGTCTTCAATTTTTACGTTTTCCTTAGCTTCAATGGCTTGGTGAAGTCCGTCACTGTATCTTCTACCGTCCATAATACGGCCGGTTTGTTCATCAACAATTTTTACCTTGTTCTCCATCACCACATACTCGGTGTCTTTTTCAAATAAGGTGTAGGCTTTTAATAACTGACGTAAGGTATGGATGCGTTCACTTTTTACACTAAACTCTCTATAAAGCTCATCTTTTTTAGCCACTTCTTCTTCTTTAGGAAGTTTTTGAGCCTCAATACGGGCAATTTCCATTCCTATTTCTGGCATCACAAAAAAGTCTGGATCTTCCTTACCCGATAAAAACTCTACTCCTTTATCTGTTAAATCAATTTGATTTGACTTTTCTTCAATTACAAAAAATAGTTCCGCATCAACTTTGGGCATTTCGCGGTTATTGTCTTGCATGTAAAAGTTTTCTGTTTTTTGAAGAATTTGTTTCACTCCTTCTTCAGATAAAAACTTGATTAAAGCTTTGTTTTTAGGCAGACCTCTGTAAACTCTATACAGTTGAAAACCTCCTTTTTTGGTGTCTCCTTCCTTAATTAGTTTTTTAGCTTCAGCTAACACACCGGTTAAGTATTTTCGTTGAGCTTCAACAATTTTGGCTACCTGAGGCTTGAGTTCATTAAATTCATGTACATCACCTTTGGGTACTGGTCCAGAAATAATTAAAGGTGTTCTTGCATCATCAATTAAAACTGAATCCACCTCATCTACAATAGCGTAGTTGTGTTTGCGTTGTACTAAATCGTTAGGAGAATGACTCATGTTGTCACGCAAATAATCAAAACCAAATTCGTTATTGGTTCCGTAGGTAATATCTGCATTGTAAGCTTTTCTGCGTTCTTCAGAGTTGGGTTTGTAGTAATCTACACAATCCACACTAAGCCCGTGAAATTCAAAAAGTGGAGCCATCCACAAACTATCCCTCTTTGCTAGGTAATCATTAACGGTTACCAAGTGAACGCCTTTACCGGTTAGTGCGTTAAGGTAAACGGGAAGCGTAGCCACTAAAGTTTTACCTTCACCGGTTTGCATTTCTGCAATTTTACCCTGGTGCATAGCTATACCTCCAATAAGTTGAACATCATAATGAATCATGTCCCAAGTAACTTCTTTTCCGGCGGCGTTCCATGAGTTTTTCCAAAGGGCAAAATCACCTTCTAATTGAACGTATTCTTTTTCAGAGGAAAGTGCACGGTCATATTCCGTGGCTTGAACTTTCATTTCAGAATTATGGAAAAAACGCTTGGCTGTTTCTTTCACCACGGCAAAAGCTTCTGGCAAAATTTTCTCTAAAACAGCCTCAGATGCTTCATAAATTTTATCATCTAAAGCGTCAATTTCTACGTAAATATCTTCTTTTAGGTTAATATCTGACTCTTGGTCTGCTTTTGCAGTAAGATTTATTTTTTCTTCTTCAAATTCTTTTGTGGCGGTTGCAATTTGAGTTTTAAATTCTTGTGTTTTTGCTCTTAACTCGTCTATGCTTAAAGCTTCAAACTCTTTTTCAAAAGATTTAACTTGGTTAACTATAGGCTTAATTAATTTAAGGTCCTTTTTGGCTTTATCGCCAACAAATGTTTTTAAAACTGAATCTAATAATCCCATAATGGAAAGTGTATAATTTATATGCTAAACGAATAGCTTTTAATTTATTGTAATGATTTTATTTTCAACTCCAAAGGTAAGGAAAAAAAAAAGTCTCTAACCGAGACTTTTAAAAGCTTTTATGAGCTGGGAATGTTAATATTCATCTTCATTCCATAAATAATCCTCATCTGTAGGGTAATCTGGCCAAATTTCTTCTATTGAATCATAAGTATCTCCTTCATCTTCAATAGATTGTAAGTTTTCAACAACTTCTAAAGGCGCTCCAGTTCTAATTGCATAATCAATCAACTCATCCTTTGTTGCTGGCCAAGGCGCATCACTTAAATAAGATGCTAATTCTAAAGTCCAATACATATATATTCGTATTATAATTTTTGCAAAAGTATGTTTTTTGCTGAAATTTGCAACTAATTTTAGGTGAATTTAAAATTAAATCAAGAATATTTATTACAGAAAAATTCTTTTTTTGTATAGGTTGCCAAAAAACAAGAGTTTTCTCTCTACTACTTTTTAAAAATTTCGTTTAACTTCACTTAAATGTAAACTTCTTACTATTATTTTTTTATCCTTGTTTAATAGAAAGTAGGTAGGGTAGGTTTCTAATTTTAGTTGTTCCATTTTTTCTTTATGTTGGCTTAGAGGCAAATGGTAATTGGGCCATTTCATTGTTCTACGGTATTGCATACGGTCTGCTGCTCCAGCATTTTCATCTACAGAAAACCCAATAATGTCAACTCTTGAAGTATCAATTTCTTTTAAATCAGGAACTTCTTTCAAGCTTCGTTTTTCTTCTAAAGTCCAAAAATACAAAAGTTGAAATTCTTTGTCAGTGACAGGAAACGCTTGTGTTTCTCCATGAAATGTGTTTACTTCGCTTAGCGGAAAATAATTTCCCATTCTACTTCCTAATGGTTTTTTGTTTTTTCCTAAATGTTTCAGCGTAACTTTTTTACCATCGTCTGAAATAGACTCAATCTGATAGTCTTGATTGTTTAAGTTAACAGTATCTTTAAGCTGAAAAGGTATTTTGTTTAGCTGAGTTACCTCTTCATCTTTTTTATAAAAGACAAATTGAACATCATTTGAAGCGTAAAAAGGATCTAAAAAATTGTTAGCTACCTGTAGTTGAAATTCTTGACCATCTACTTCAAATTGTGTAAACTGAATTTTTGGAAAGCTTACTGCTAAAAAATATTCTTTTTCATTAGGATCATCGGCATAAAAATTCATTTCAGTTTCCAGTGCATAAGGATTCACTGAAACAATAAAGCTTCTTTTTGTAACTTCTCCACGCAATACGTAATCTGCTGTAAATTGAGCCCTAGGAAGAAATTTTTCTTGGTTTTCCTCAAAAAACTCTTCGTCGTCTTCGTCAATAAACTCTAATGGAAACTCAAATTGCAAAGGTGCGTCGTCAGAAAAGTCATAATTTTGATTTGCATCAGGAATAATTACCCTATTTCCATTGGTGTCCGTACCTATTAAAAACAATAATTCTGTGTTGGGCATTTCCTCGCTTAGCACGCTTTGATCAATATCAAAAATTTCTTGAATTTTTTGATAATGCTCTTCAGAAATTTGCCCTAGCTTATATTGGTTGTAATAATGTTGATTTTTCTGAAGGACAAAAGAACGAACCACATAAGAAGTTAAATTTTCAGGCACCCCAATGTATGAAATTTCTTGGTTTAAAGGGAAAAGGATTTCTCTGTTAGGGATGAAATCACCGTAGCCTAGTCGGCTCTCCATTTCCATATTTAAGTCAGAAATAGTGGTTTTTGCGCTGGTTTCTTTCTCTTCTTTTTGGTTTTTACAGCTAACCAAAATAGCAAGAAGTAGAATTAAAGAAATAGGTAATTGAAGCGACTTCTTCATTGAATTATGCATTAGGTTATGTAATTTAATTGTTTTAATTTTTATCTTTTCTTGGTAAAAAAAGCCTGTAACAAAGATTGAGCTTCATTGGCTAAAACCCCACCTTTTATTTGTGTTTTAGGGTGGAGGTGAGTCCCCATTTTAAGAAAGCCTCTTTTTTCATCACTTGCTCCAAAAACCACTTCATCAATTTGCGACCAATACAATGCACCTGCACACATTTGGCAAGGCTCTAAACTCACATAAAGCTTGCATTTTTTCAGGTATTTTCCGCCCAAATAATTAGCAGCAGAAGTGATTGCAAGCATTTCTGCATGTGCGGTAACATCATTTAGTTGCTCTGTAGAATTGTGTGCCCTTGCAATAATTTGTTGGTTGCTTACCACTACAGCCCCTACAGGAACTTCTCCTTTTTCAAAAGCCAATTGCGCTTCTTCTAAGGCTTTTTTCATAAAATAGGTATCATCAAAAACTTCCATCATAAAGCAAAAATATTGAATTTCTATGATGTTTTGAGACATATCTTTAATTAATACCATTTTTTATTTCACTGATTTTTAAAACGAAAAACAAGAATTGGTAACGTTGAAGCAGTAGGTAAAAGAACAGTTACACCCTAATTTTAAAATCTTGTTTAACTTGTTCTTTTCTAAAAAAAACCAATCCCCAATAAAAAGTATCAATACTAACTTTTACTGCTGGATGCTGAATAATTTTTTTCCAAGCTTCCTGCATGTCTTTGCTCCAATAGATATCGTCAAAAATAAACACGCTATCGTTGTGATGATGTGGTAAAAGCCTTTCAAAATAAGTATAAGTTGCCTCCCCATCATGATGACCATCCACAAAAACCAAATCGAATTTTGTATGGGAAGAAAGCGATTTTAAGTAGTCTTTAAAAGTACAAACTTCTGATGTAACCTTGGTTAATTGAAGTGCATCAAAATTATTTTTTGCTACTTGAGCTGTTTGTGGGCAGGCTTCAACAGTGGTTAATTCAAGTTCGGGTTTCAATGCCATGGCTAGGCTCCCCAATCCTAAAGAAGTGCCTAATTCTAAGGCGTTTTTAATTTTTAAATAATGCGTTAACCGATGTAAAAGTTTAGCGCGTTTGTAAGTTGTACCAGCATTTTTAGCTATGGCGGAGACTTTTCGCTCTGCGGAAGAAAACACCCGAGAGCCAGCACCAAAATCTTTGACCTCTATGGTTTCTTTCGACTTCAAAAGTTGTTTTTGAAACTTTTTCCAAACCAAATACCCCTCAAAATCTGAAGTATCATAAAAGCATTCCGTTACCAATTTATACACAAAAGGCGAATGCAAACCATGCTGATTTTGAGAATTCAGCAAATAAGGTAAATAAGATTTTATAGGATACCACATCTTTATTAAATGAAAGCGAAAATAGAAAAAATAACTCAAACTCTAACTTGTACTTGGAATGCTCATCGGTTTTATAGTACACGAAATACGACCCCGCTGGGGTCGAGCGTCAGAACGTGAAATTAATTTCTATACACATGCGAATCCGCTGGATTCGTGGATTTTTTTGTTGATTAAGATGAAGTTAAAGTAATCCTACGATGTTCAGAATAAACACTTTAAGCCATAGTTTGAAAGGGCTAGATTCAAGCACACACATATGGATTTAAAAACAATAAGCCAGACCCTAAGAGGTTGGCCTTTTTCCCGGTAAGCTTTAAAATAAAATGAATGTCTTTCAAAATCAAAAATTAGCGTGTTTTTTATTCTCCTATACCAATTCACAAAGCACTGAATCAGACCCCATCGGGGTCGAATCTCTATCCCGATTCTCCAATTTTCAATGGAGATTGGATTCCTTAAAAAAATCCATTAACTTTATCCAAAAATAATTTTATGCCTACATTATTTACAAAAATCATCA
The DNA here is from genome assembly GCA_022565635.1 of Flavobacteriaceae bacterium. Lineage (GTDB taxonomy): Bacteria > Bacteroidota > Bacteroidia > Flavobacteriales > Flavobacteriaceae > Psychroflexus. Next base: position 36,541 of record JAIUMH010000008.1, read on the forward strand.
ACGGAGAAATTCCAGCGCACAAAGTCGCTGAAAACGATGACTTTTTAGCGTTTTTAGATATTAACCCCAACGCCAAGGGACATACACTTTGCATTCCTAAAAAAGAGGTGAATAAAATCTTTGATTTAGACGAACAGACTTATTTAGCTTTGATGAAATTTTCCAAGCAAGTAGCCCACGGTTTAGAAAAAACCATTGCTTGCAAACGCGTGGGTATGGCGGTGGTTGGTCTTGAAGTACCGCATGTACACGTGCATTTAATTCCGCTTAACGATATGAAAGAAATGACTTTTCAGCATAAAGTTAAAATGAGCCAGGAGGAATTGGGTGATTTAGCTAAAGAAATAGCTTCTCATGTGGAATTGGACTAAATTTTGCTAGGTAAGACTTATTTTTACTGGTTTAGTTTCTTTCAAAGACATAAGCGGTAAATAGAAAATCACCAAATTCATCAAAAACAACCCATTTTAAATAATTGAATTCGTCCTGTTTACAGTTTTGAATTTCAATTGTTGCAAATTGAATCAAACATTCAATTTGCATCATTCAGCAGGAACGGGATTGATCCCGTTCATAGATTAAAAACCTAAACAGGCTTTAGCCAAATTTTTTATTGAGTGATTTTGGACATCAGTTTTGTAAAAAGTTGGGTTAAAGCCCCTGTGGAGAACAAATTAATTTTCCTTCCTCTGAGGATGAGGGCTTCTGATTTATTAACGAGATTTAAAAAATGAAATGGGGATTAATGCTTAAATTTGAAGCAAGAATTTATTCATGCAACCGGAAACCGATTTTAAACAACACATCAGAAAAATCATACATATTGATATGGATGCTTTTTATGCTTCGGTAGAGCAATTGGATTTTCCTGAGTTGCAAGGAAAAGCTATTGCTGTGGGAGGAAGTTCTAATCGTGGTGTGGTAGCCGCTGCTAGTTATGAAGCCAGAAAATTTGGGGTAAAAAGCGCCATGAGTGGAAGGCAAGCACAACGCCTTTGTCCTGACTTAATTTTTGTAAAAGCTCGTTTTGATCGGTATAAAGAAATTTCTCAACAAATTAGAAAAGTTTTTTATGAATATACCTCATTGGTTGAACCACTTTCTTTAGATGAAGCTTATTTGGATGTTACACAAAACACCCAAGGCCATCCTAGCGCCACGCTTTTAGCTACTGAAATCAGGCAAAAAATTAAAGAAAAAACTGGTTTAAATGCTTCCGCTGGAGTTTCCATCAATAAGTTTATTGCTAAAGTGGCCAGTGATATCAATAAACCCAACGGACAAAAAACCATTCCGCCAGAAGAAGTAATTTCCTTCTTAGAAAACTTAGATGTGCGTAAATTTTACGGAGTGGGAAAGAAAACTCAGGAGAAGATGTATGCCATGGGGATTTTTACGGGAGCCGATTTAAAAAAAATGAGCATAGAAGAACTTGAAAAAAACTTTGGAAAAAGCGGTTTGCATTATTACCAAATTGTGCGCGGTGTGCATTTAAGTCAAGTAAAACCCAACAGAACTCGAAAATCACTAGGTGCAGAACAAACTTTTTCAAAAAATATTAGCTCTGAAGTATTTATGGAAGATAAGCTACAGCAAATTGCAGAAGAAGTAGAAAGGCGACTCAAATCTGCGCAAGTAGCCGGAAAAACCATTACTTTAAAAATTAAGTATTCAGATTTTAGCACCCATACCCGAAGCAAGACATTGGCTTTATTTATTGCTAGCTCCTCCCTAATTTATGAAGAAGCTAAAGCACTCCTTTACCAAGAAAAGCTAAAAGATTCCGTACGCTTAATTGGCATTAGCCTTTCTAATTTAAATAACGACAATACTCCTAAAAAAGTAACCCCCAAAGAACATCAGCTTCAACTTCCTTTTTGATTTATACCAATTTAACTTTTAAATGTCGTTCATAGAGCGAAATTGCTTTTTTCTTAGATGACGATGTGATTAATTTGCATCCTGTACGTACCGGATGGAAATTGTGAACAAGGAAATATAAGGAAAAATGAATAAGCTAAATAGCGTCATTTGATGGTTAAATTAATATTACACCACATTCAAACCACTATTCGCTTTACATATTGTTTCTTAGAAACTTAAATTTAAGGTAATTTCTAAACTCATAACCTTTACTTATTTTATAATCTTATGTACCTCCAATAAAATTACTTACATTTGAGGAGTTTTAAAATATATATGAGTAAACAGAGAAATAACAAAAGAAAAGGGAAGAGTGGGGTGCCCAGTACAAACTTCACACATCAAATTCTTAGAATTTTTAAGTCAAACGAAAACGAATCTTTCAACTATAAAGACATAGCTTCGCGTTTAAACCTAGATGATGCTAAAAGCAGAAATCGAATTATTCGAACCTTAGCTCAACAAACCGCCAAAGGTAAATTGAAAGAAACTTCCAGAGGAAAATTCCAATTTAATGGAAGTTCAGATTTTTATGAAGGAACTATAGATATGACTTCCAAAGGTGACGCTTACGTCATAGTTGAAGGTCTTGAAAATGATATTCACATTGCTAATGCTAATCTAAACGGAGCATTAAACAGAGATAAAGTTCAAGTTTACGTCTTTAAAAACCGCCAACGTTCAAGTTCTGAAGGAGAGGTAATTGATATAGTTGAACGCCACACCACTCGTTTTGTGGGAGTCTTAGACCAACAGAAAAATTTTGGTTTTGTGGTCATACAAAACCCTAAAATGTACACCGATATTTTTGTGGCGCCAGAAAACATAAATGGCGCTAAAGATGGTGAAATGGTCTTGGTTGAAATGACTTCTTGGGGAAAAAAAGACGATTCGCCACGAGGGAAAATCATTGAAGTCTTAGGAATACCCGGAGAACATCAAACTGAAATGCACGCTATTTTAGCCCAGTACGGGTTACCTGAAAAATTCCCTAAAGAAGTAGAAGATTACGCCAATCAACTAGATACTTCTATTCAAGCTTCAGAAATTGCAAAGCGAAGAGATATGCGGGATGTACTTACATTCACTATAGACCCAGCAGATGCTAAAGATTTTGATGATGCACTAAGTTTTAAGGTGCTAGAGAATGGAAATTATGAAATTGGTATTCACATTGCCGATGTTTCTTTTTACGTACAACCCGGAAGTATTTTAGATGAAGAAGCTTACCAAAGAGCTACCTCTATTTATTTGGTAGATCGGGTGGTACCTATGTTGCCTGAAGTGCTTTCTAACAACGCCTGTTCTTTAAGACCCAACGAAGAAAAATACACCTTTTCTTCGGTCTTTGAAGTCACTCCACAAGCTAAAGTAGTCAACGAATGGTTTGGTAGAACAGTCACTTATTCAGATGCGCGTTTTGCCTATGAAGAAGCGCAATATATCATTGATACAGAAGATAATAGTGTAGATGAAAGTGTTTCGCTCAGCGGAAAAACTTATCAAGTAGATGATGCCATTAAAGAAGCTGTAATAAAGCTAGATCAGTTGGCTAAAATGATGCGTATTAGAAGAATGAAAAACGGCTCTATTTCATTTGATAAAATTGAAGTAAAATTCGATTTAAATGATGAAAACAATCCTGAAGGAGTATTTTTTAAAACCTCTAAAGATGCCAATAAGCTAATTGAAGAATTTATGTTATTGGCCAATAAAAAAGTATCTGAATTTATAGGAAAACAAAAACCTAAAAAGACTTTTGTGTACCGTTGCCATGATGAGCCAGATCCAGAAAAACTATCGGCTTTAAGCACGGTAGTAAGTAAGTTTGGTTATCAGATGAATTTTAAAAGCAGAAAATCAACCATCAGTTCTTTAAATCAATTATTGGAAGATGTACAGGGCAAAGGTGAACAAAATCTGATTGATACTTTAGCCATTAGAACCATGTCTAAGGCGTATTATTCCACCAAAAACATTGGTCATTACGGATTGGCATTCGATTTTTACTCGCATTTTACTTCGCCCATTAGAAGGTACCCAGATGTAATGGTACACCGATTATTGCAACGTTATTTAGACGAAAAAGACAGCGTGAAACAAGAAGAATATGAAGAAAAATGTAAACATTCTTCACAAATGGAAGGTTTAGCTACCAACGCCGAACGTGATTCGATTAAATATATGCAAGTAAAATTCATGCAACAGTATGAAAACGAAGAGTTTAAGGGTGTGATTTCGGGAGTAACTGATTTTGGAATGTTTGTTGAAATCATAGAAAACCGATGTGAAGGTATGGTACGTTTAAGAGATATTGAAGGTGACCACTACTACTTTGATCAAGAAAATTATGCCATTGTTGGTAAACGAAAAAAGATAACTTATCAATTGGGTGATGAGGTTTTTGTAAAAGTAAAGAAAGCCGATTTAATTAAACGTAATATCGATTTTGAATTGGTAGGAAGTAAGGAAAGCAAATTTTTAGAAAAAGGGGAGGTGGTTTAAATCACTCCAACTTTATTGTTTTAAAAGAAAGAACCTCAAGGGGTTCTTTTTTTATATGTTATGGTCTTTAGATGAATAGCTGAGTGTATCAACATCAAATGAAGCTTTATACCAATTTAACCATCAAATCACGCCATTTAACTATTCTTTTTTTGCATCTCTTATTTATAATTAATGATTCCGTAAGACTTTCAGGAGGGAAATTACTAGCAATGTTAGCTAAGAAAAATATCACTTCATAAACAACATTGAATAGTGAAATGGGAACATACTTTAATGCATCAAAATAGTTAACTTGTAAAAAAAATAACAGTTAATCGAAAATAAGTAAATCTATCTTTTTATTTTGTTTCTGTTAATTGTTTGACTATAAGGGGTGAATGTAAATTAATATTCTCACTGTTTTATGTTTTTGTTAAGTTGTTCGTATGATTTTTTTATATTTGAAAAAAAATTATCATGAAAAATGCTATACTTTTACTTTTTTTACCTTTAACTTTATTTGCTCAAGAAAGGAATTTTTGGAAATCTGCAAATGTCTCAGAGCTATCAGAGCATGATTTGATAAATTATTCAACTAAAGTTAACAATCCTATTCTTCTATCCGTTGACCAAAGTGAATTAATCGCATACCTAACAGAAGCGCCTGATCGCTATGAAGCGTCAAGTTCTCCGATTCAATTGGAGATACCCAACCCAGACGGAGATTTTGATACTTTTACAATTTTCTCCACGCAAACCATGGCTAGAGGATTAGCTGATAAATTTCAACAAATTAATAGTTATGTTGGATATAATGTGGACAAAAAATCACATACAGCTCGAATAACATCTACCCCAACAGGTCTATATGTAATGACATTAGGGTCTAAACATGGTCAAACATTTATTAATCCTTACGCATTAAACTCTGATGTTCATATGATATTTAGCAATGAGCAGTGCCACTATCAAGATAGCTTAGAGTGTCATCATGATGATGAGTTAACAATTCCTTCCACTGGTGGTTTAGGATTAACAACCCATTTTATTCAAGAAGGGGAATTGAGAAAATACCGTTTAGCAGTTGCGGCAAATGTACAGTATTCAGAATTTCACTGGCAAGCTGCTGGACTTGAAGAAAGTGATTCAGACACAGCAAAAAAAGCTGCTGTACAGGCAGCTATTGTAGTTTCTATTGATCGAGTAAATCAAATGTTTGAAAGAGATTTTGGTGTTACCTTAGAATTAGTTGCCAATAACGATGATGTCATTTTCTTAGGAAACCCAAATGATGACCCTTATGATAATACAGATCACTTACAAATGATTGATGAAAATCAAATTGTGCTTGATACTGAGATAGGAAACGATAATTATGATGTTGGCCACGTTTTTAATACAAATGGAGGCGGGCTTGCTTCAACTCCTTCGGTTTGTAATGACAACTTCAAAGCTAGAGGCTCCACAGGTTCAACTACGCCAGCAGGTGATCCTTTTGATATCCGCATTGCTTCTCATGAATTTGGACACCAATTTGGAGCAAATCATACACAGAACAATGATGTCAATAGGAACAATGATACCGCAGTAGAGACTGGCTCAGGAAGCACTATAATGGGGTATGCTGGAGCGGCAGCTCCAAATGTTCAAAACAATACCGACCCTATGTTTCATTACATAAGTATTTCTGAAGTAAGTAATCTTTTTAGTGGATTTAATGGAAATTGCGCTGAAATAGTAAACATAGCAAACGAATCCCCCACAGTTGATGCGATACCAAATTACACCATTCCACAAAATACTCCTTTTATGTTGGAAGCAGTGGCAACTGATCCGGATGACGATGATTTGACCTACTCTTGGGAGCAATTTGATAATGAAATAGCACCAATGCCACCTGAACCCACAGCAACAGACGGTCCAGCGTTTAGGACGTTTCTGCCAACTACATCTCCAATTCGCTACTTTCCTTCTATGAGTACTTTAACTGAGGGTAATTATTCCAACACTTGGGAAGTACTCTCAACAGTAAACAGAACATATAACTTTGCTGTTGTGGTTAGAGATAATAATCCGCTTGGAGGTCAAGTAACAACTGAAACTACTACGGTAACCGTGGATGATTCGGCTGGCCCTTTTAGAGTGACATCTCAGGATGATTTACAAGATCCTTGGTTTGCAAACGATACACAGACCATTACTTGGGATGTTGCTGGAACAGATGATTCAACAGGAATAAACGCACAAGAAGTAGATATTATACTTTCTTTAGACGGTGGAGAAACATTTACGGAGGTAGTACTACAAAACACCCCCAATGATGGTGAAGAAGATATTATTGTTCCAGATGTGGTAGCATCTAACGTAAGAATAATGGTTAAAGCTTCAGACAATATATTCTTTGATATCAATGAGCAGGCTTTTGCTATTGGTACCGCTTTTACGCCAGAATACTGCGAGGCGGGTAGTGATAATCAGGACTTCACAAATATTTCACAAGTAGAGTTTAATACCATTGATAATTCTTCTGGAAATGATGGTTACTCTGATTTTACATCGATTAATACTACTGTTCAACGAAGCGAGACTTACTCCTTAACAGTTAAAGAAAAAGATGATACTGTCTTTGATGGTTCTCAAGTAATTGTATGGATAGATTTTAATCAAAATGGGAGTTTTGATGATCCAGGTGAAAAAGTGATAGAAACTGATTCATTTGATGGCGATTGGAGCATCTATCCTTTTGGAGGAGATATCACAATACCCTCTGATGCTCAGTTGGGAGAAACCACCATGAGAATCAGAATTCATAGTGCTGACTTTGGAGAACCTAATACCACTCCTTGTGGTAACTCTACGTTTGGAGAGGTTGAAGATTATACCTTAGTTATTTATGATGATTTTGTATATTACGATGACCAATGGGAGCCAAATTTACCAACAGGCTTGTCTACAAGTGCGGATAATGTTTTAGTTGTTGATGGTGAAACTACACTTTCTGGAACTACTGAACTTCATAACTTAACCTTACAAATAGGTTCAAGATTATCTGTTGAAGGAATACTAAATGTGGCCGGTAATATAGAAAATGATGGAAATCTTGTTTTTTTAAGTGATGAAAATGGCTCTGGGCAATTAGATGAATTTTCAGGAAGTATATCAAGACCTGTAGAGGTAGAACGCTATATTCCCTCGGGACGTGCCTTCCGCTTTTTATCTTCTCCCGTTGGTGGTGTGGATATTGCTGATGC
>JAIUMH010000009.1 GCA_022565635.1 Flavobacteriaceae bacterium
CTACTGATGCAAACGGTAATTTTACAGTAGATGTTCCCGCTGGTATCAATGTGTATGAAATCAACGAAAACGAACCCGACTTCCCCATTGGCGCTATACAAACCGAAGGAACTAATCCTACTGAAGTTTTTGTAGCTTCAGATACTGATAACTTTGGAGGAGACAATGGATTTTTTTCCGTTGAAGATTCTGATGACTTTGGCTTAATTACAGGACTAGTGTACTTAGATGAAAATGGTAATGGAACATTGGATCCTAATGAAGATGGAATCCCTGACTTGGCAATAACAATTATTGATAATGATGGAAATATCCAAACAATTTTCACAGATGAAAACGGTATTTACAATGCCATTGTAATTGAAGGTGAGGTTTTAATTAATGTTGACCAAAGCCATCCCAACTTCCCGGAAGGAGCTATTCAGACTGAAGGCTCCAACCCAAGCCTTTCATTTATTATAGTAGGAACGCAAACACAAATAGAAAATAAAGGCTTTTTCATTCCTGATCAAACAGTTACCGGAGAACTTCTTGTTCATTTATATTTTGATTTAAACGGAAACGGAACACAAGATCCAGGGGAACCAGATATGGAAAATGTAGAAGTAATATTCACCAATGTTTTTGGTGATACTTTTACAAGTGAAACAGACATTAATGGAGATGTACTTACAGAAATGGTAGCGGGTAATGCAACTTATGAAATTAATGAAGAAGATCCTGATTTTCCTTTTAATTCTACTCAAACCGAAGGCACAAATCCAACAGATGTTTTTATTGTAGCAGATGAAGTGAATTTTGGAGGGAATAATGGTTTCTTTGATCCAGACTTAAATGAAATTGGTCTTTTAACAGCTCATTTATATTTTGATCTTAACGGTAATGGAACACAAGATGCAAGTGAACCTGATATGCCTAATATTCAAGTAGAAATCACTAATGCAAATGGTGAACAAAGCACAGTAATTACTGATGAAAATGGTGATTTCTTCATCAATACTTTTGAAGGTTTCACCACCTATACAATACTAACGGAAGAACCAGATTTCCCGGAATTCGCTATTCAAACACAAGGAAATAATCCCACTAATGTTATTGTAATTGCAAATGAAACCGCTTTTGGCGGAAACAATGGGTTCTTTGTTCCTGAAGAAAATATAGAAGGAATTCTTAGTGCGCGGGTTTATTTAGATGAAAATGGTAATGGCATTCAAGATAATAATGAACCGGGCATAGAGTCAATAGAAGTTATTGTTACAAATGTATTCAATGAGGAAGAATCTGTTTTCACTGACGAGAATGGTGATTTTAGTGTTGTTGTTCCTTCAGGCCCAACTTCTTTTTTCATCAATGAGGAGGATGTAAACTTTCCTGAAGACGCAATACAAACTGAAGGTGTGAATCCAACATTTGATATATTTGTTCCTGTAAATGATATTATAGACGCAGGTAATAATGGTTTTTTTGTTCCCTCAAATCAAGAACAAGGAGTTGTTTTTATGCATATCTATTTAGATGAAAATGGTAATGGTAATCAAGATCCAGGTGAACCGAGTTTGGAAGGAGTAGAAGTTCAGGTGACGGATAGTAACGCCAACGAGATACTATTAGTTTCTGATGAAAATGGAAATGTATTTACTCAGGTTGTTGCAGGAAACGTAAGTTTATTTATTAATGAAGATAGCCCAGTATTTCCTCCAGGGATAGTTCAAACCGAAGGAAACAACCCAACTGAAATTTTTGTGGGTCCTAACACTACTGTTTTTGCTGGAGATCAAGGTTTCTTTGTACCTAACGAAGAGTTCCAGTCTTCTATTCGCGGAAGAGTTTATTTTGATGCCAATGGAAACGGTGAACTAGATTTAAACGAACAAGGTATTGCCAATGTTGAAATTGAAATTACAGATGCATTTAATGATGTTTTTACCATTTCTACTGATGTTTTAGGTAATTTTGAAACGAATATTCCTGCAGGTACTACTTCAATCTTTATTGAAGTACCTCAGCAAAACCTGCCTGAAGATGCAGTTCTAACAGAAGGTGAAATACCGCAAACCATATTATTAACCCCAGAAGAAAATTTTGATTTTGGTAATTTTGGGTATGTGTTTGAACTAGAAGAGGACGAAGAAGAAGAAGAGGATGACGAGCTTATTATTTATAATGCAGTTCATCCTAACGGTGATGGTAGAAATGATTTTTTTAGAATTGAAGGCATAGAAAACTTTCCAAGCAATAACCTAAAAATTTATAACCGATCTGGAATAAAGGTTTTTGACGTAAATAATTATGGATTAAATGGAAACTTGTTTGTTGGTATTAGCGAAGGAAGAGTAAGCATTCAAAAAAACAAAAGATTACCAGCTGGAACTTACTTTTATCTCTTTGAATACAGAGATATTGATGGAAGCAGAAAAAACAAACAAGGCTATTTATATTTAAAGTAAAAGATGATGAAAAAATTACACATCCCATATCAATTGGTTTTAGTCTTGATTTTTGTTGCTTTTTCTAAGTCAACAAATGCACAACAAGACCCTAACTTTACTCAATATATGTACAATACAATGACCATTAATCCAGCTTATGCAGGAACTAGAGATGTATGGTCAACAGGTATGCTGTATCGCTCTCAGTGGACAGGCATAGATGGTGCACCAATGACGGGTACCTTTTCTACCCATTCGCCACTTGCCGATAGTAAAATGGGACTAGGACTTAATATTGTTCATGATGCCATTGGTCCCGCTGAAAATACATTTATGAATGTTAATTACAGCTACATCCTCCAGGTCTCAAGGTTTACTAAATTAAGTATGGGTTTAAGCGGTGGACTTCATTTTGAAAACATCAATTTCAATAGGCTAAACATTTTTGACCCAACAGACCCCAACTTTGACAATGTTAGGAACCGAATATTTCCACAGGTTGGAGCCGGTTTACAGTTGTATAATGACAGGTATTTTGTAGGCTTAAGTGCTCCTTTTGTTTTGAGAAGTACACAATTTGAAGATGGTGGTGGCAATGGAAGAATTAGAGAAGAAATTCATTATTATCTAACTGCTGGATATGTGTTTGATTTAAATCCTGACTTACAATTTAAACCCTCTATCCTTACAAGAGCAGTAAGAGGAGCTCCATTAAGAGTTGATCTTTCAGCAAATTTTTTAATGTACGAAAAATTCACACTTGGGGCTGCTTATCGTTGGGATGCTGCAATTAGTGCAATGGTAGGCATACAAGCAACTGATGCTTTGCTTATTGGATTTGCATATGATTATGATACCGTTGAATTTGCAGAATTTCAAAACGCCTCGTTTGAAGTGTTTTTACGTTATGAGTTGTTCAAGAAATACAAAAAAATGTACACTCCTAGATTCTTTTAATTATGAAAAATATGAAATTTACAAAATATATTATTTTATTTTTTGTTGCTTTTTTGTTTTCAAACTTGAGTTCTGCTCAGGTAAAAAAACTTAAGGAAGCAGACAAAATGTTTGAGAATTACGCGTTTATTGATGCGCAGGAAATTTATCTAGAAGTAGCAGAAGCAGGTTATAAATCTGAAAACTTATTCAAAAAATTAGGTGATTCATATTACTTTAATTCAAATCTGGCAGAAGCTCATAAATGGTATGAAAAACTATTTGAATTAAACGAAAACCCAAGTGAACATGAATATTTTTATAGGTATTCTCAAAGTTTAAGAAGTATTGAAGCATACGAGAAAGCAGACAAATACATGAAAACCTTTGAAAATCTTACTGGAAGTGAGGATTCAAGAGTGACTAGAATTAAGAGTGAAGCCAATTATTTAGAATTAATTGAATTACAATCAGGGAAATTTGAAATAGAAAAATTAGAAATCAACTCAGATTTAAGTGATTTTAGTCCGCGATTTGTTGGTGATAGCCTACTGATTTTTTCTTCAAATAGAAATGTATCTAAGGCTGTGCAAAGAATTCACGAATGGAATAATCAACCTTATTTAAACCTTTACCAAGTTAATTTAGACGATAGTTTAAACACCAATGGTACTCCTGAATTTTTTTTAGAAGAATTAAGTTCAAAATTCCATGAAGCATCAGCAACATTAACCAAGGATGGAAAAACAGTTTATTTTACGAGAAATAACTTTGACAACAAGAAACTTGTAAAAAGTCAAGATGGATATAATTATCTAAAAATATATAAGTCAAAAAAACAAGAGGATGGTTCTTGGACTTCTCCAAAAGAACTTCCTTTTTGTAGCGATGAATTTAATACTGCACACCCTGCCCTATCTCCTAACGAAGATAAACTTTATTTTGCTTCTGATGGCTTTGACTCTTTAGGCATGTCTGATTTATTTTACGTTGATATTAATGGTGAAGATGATTATGGCGCACCTGTAAATTTAGGTCCTGATATAAATACAGAAGGAAAAGAGAGCTTTCCATTTATAAGTGAAGATGGACTGTTGTATTTTTCATCAAATGGTCATGTTGGGCTTGGAGGATATGATGTTTTTGTAAGTAGCCCAGATACAAATAATTCTTTTGGTGAGCCTTTTAATCTGGGTAGACCAATAAATTCTTCAAAAGATGATTTTAGTTTTATAATAAATGATAAAAGAGGCATCGGTTTCTTTTCTAGCAATAGAAATGAGGATAACATTGATCAATTATATAGAGCCATTTTAAATGATGACTTAATTACTAGATGCCAGCAATATTTAGAAGGCAAAATTTCAGAAAACACCACTTCTAAAGGTATTGAAGGTGTTCAAGTTGAACTACTTGATGATGAATTAAACTCCATAGGCACAAAACTTACAGATGTAAACGGAGATTATTCTTTTGAAGTTGAATGTAATAAGCGCTATGTTGTAAGAATCACTAAAGAGGGCTATAAGACTTTTGAATCACTTGTGAAAACTAGTGATAATTACGAAAACTCCGTTCTTAAAGATATGAGTTTAGAACAAGGAAACGAACTTGGTGTTAAACAGGTAAAAGAGGGAGATGACTTGAGAGATATACTTCAACTTGATCCAATATATTTTGAATTAGATGAGTTTGGTATTACAAATGAAGCGGAAGTAGAACTTGAAAAAGTTTTAGCTGTACTTAGAAATTATCCAGATATGAAAATTGATATCCGCTCTCATACAGATAGCAGAGCTGGTGACGCATACAATAAAATTCTATCAGACAAACGTGCAAAAGCCACAATTAACTACCTTGTAAACAAAGGCATTGAAAGTAATAGAGTTTCTGGAAAAGGATACGGAGAAACACAACTTGTAAATCACTGTGCAAATAATGTAGATTGTTCTGAAGAAGAACATGCTCTAAATAGAAGATCTGAATTTATTATATTGAATAAAAATGAAACCCCTGAAGATCTTAGAAAAAAACTAGCAGACAAATACAATCAATCTATTGACCAGAGAAACAAAGCAACTAATAAATCTTCAACTTCTCAGCTTAGAAGTAGAGCAAATTCAGTTGGTAACTCTTATGATTTTAATTCTTCAGAAGAGGTTTACACAGTGCAAGTTGGAGCTTTTGGCAAAGAAATAGATACTGCAATTGAAGCACCAGATGTTTTTTTCTACAGCTACAAAGATGGCTTTGTTAGGTATTTTTCAGGAGTATTTAGATCTAGAGAGGAAGCCAATAAACACAAAAACTATCTTCTTCAAAAAGGTCTTGAAGGTGTATTTACTGTTGGTTTAAAAGGTCAAAGTAGATTTTAATTAAATTAGCTTCTACAGATAAATCTTGAAAAATTTCCAAAAAACATGCCTATAAGCAGGTATAAAATTTAGAGAATTATTAATTAATGTAAGATGATAAATATATGCTAATTGCATTGTTGTTTTAAGCTTAGGTATTTTCTTTGTTTAAAAATATTTGAATGTCATTATCTGAATCTCAAAAAGAAGAACAAGTACTTTTAGTCAACGAAAAAGATGAAATTTTAGGACTTATGCCTAAAATGGAAGCGCATGAAAAAGGAGTTTTGCACAGAGCTTTCTCTGTGTTTGTTTATAATAGCAAAGGACAACTACTTCTTCAACAAAGAGCATTAAGTAAATACCACACTCCTGGATTATGGACCAATACGTGTTGTAGCCATCAAAGAAAAGGAGAATCTAACATTGAAGCTGGAAAAAGAAGGTTAATGGAAGAAATGGGCTTTACTACAGAACTAAAAGAAACGATTTCATTCATCTATAAGGCCCCTTTTGAAAATGGTTTAACAGAACACGAATTTGACTATATTTTAGTTGGTGAATTTAACGGTACCCCAAATCCAAATCCAGATGAAGTAGAAAATTACAAATGGATGGATTTAAAAGAAATCAAAGCCGATTTAGAAAAAAATCCTTCTCAGTATACAGCTTGGTTTAAAATTATATTTGATAAACATTATTCAGACATGCTTGTTCAATCTTAAAAAAATCAATTATGAAAGTAACCGTACACAGAAAGGCACACTTCAATGCAGCTCATCGTCTATACAACAAAAATTGGAATATGGATAAAAATGATGAGGTGTTTGGTAAGTGCAATAATCCTCATTATCATGGTCATAATTATGAGCTTGTAACTTCAGTTACTGGAGAAATTGATCCTGTAACAGGATATGTAATAGATATGAAAGTTTTAAAAGATCTTATAAAAGAAGAAGTTGAAGATAAATTAGATCATAAGAATTTAAACGAACAAGTAAAAGAATTTCAAAATTTGAATCCCACTGCAGAAAACATAGCTGTAGTGATTTGGAACAAACTAAGAAATAAACTCGATCAAAAATTAGATCTAGAGGTTACTCTTTATGAAACTCCTAGAAATTTTGTAACCTATAAAGGAGAATAATATGAAACTATCTATTGGCGATATAGTGCCTAATTTTAAGTCAAAAAATCAATATGGTGAAGAATTCAATTCTTCAGACATTATTGGAAAAAAACCAGTAGTTATCTTTTTTTATCCTAAAGATTTTACTCCTGGATGTACAAAAGAAGCTTGTAACTTTAGAGACGCCTACGAAGATTTTAAGGATTTAGGTGCAGAAGTTATAGGTATTAGCGGTGACTCTGAAAAGTCACATCAAAAATTTTCTAAAAAATTTCAACTACCTTACACACTTCTTTCTGATGCTTCAGGAAAGATAAGAAAAAAGTTTGGCGTTAAAAAAAGCTTACTTGGTCTTATACCAGGTAGAGAAACTTTTGTTGTTGATAAAAATGGAATGTTGCAAATGAGATTCAATAATCTTGATGCTTCTAGACACATGAAAAAAGCACTTAATAAAGTGAAAGATTTAAGTTAATTCTATTCAATAAAGAGAGTTATCAATAGAACACAAGAAAGGCTTCAGTTTAACTGAAGCCTTTTTTGTGTACCATTATTTACTACGCAAGTCTAGTTGATTATAATTCTCTGAACTTGAGAAGAGTTTTCTGTATCTATCTTAATTATATAAGTTCCTGAACTTAAATTAGCTTGTATTTCTTGATTTGGAAATATAGTTTCTAAATGTACTTTTTTACCCTGCATATTAAAAATTTGAATATTTGCATTCTGGTCAAGACCTTCAATATAAAAACTACCTTGTGATGGATTAGGGTAGATGCTAAAGCTTAACTGATTAAAATCCTCAGCAGACATTGGATTATTCCAAATTTCATCTTGCTTATCGCCAAAAATATAATCCACTAAATCTGGTAAATCAATAAATGGGTTTCTATTTCTTTGCCAGTTCCAAGCCAAATTATTTCTGTTCATTTCAAAATCATCAGGTGGGTCTTGGTCGTGCCAATCTAACATGGTGTTTAAATCACCAAGTTCTCCATTTTGAGTTTCAGTAGGAAATCCTTCTACAACTTCTAAACCATTATATCGAACAGCCATATAGAAAATTGAACGAGATACGTCTCCGTAAAAACTTCCTTGGTTTCCTGTTGGACCAGTATACTGACCAAAATGTTGATTCCCTCTTACGTTATTTTCTGTAGCATCAGCCACTCTTAACGAATGGATATCAGACATTCCATGTCTTAAAGAATCTGCATTGGTAGTTTGCCAAACATTTATGCCAGTTGGAAAATCATCAAAATCATCGTATGCAAAAAAACCTCCTCTTGAACGTGGAAAAACATGTTCTCTATTCCATCTCCCAATGCCGCTAGAAGTAACTTGTCTTAAAAATTTTTGTTCTGGGCTTTCCAAATATACACGCCATACTTGGTTAGAGTTTTTAGGATTTTGATCTAATTCATTAAGCATTTCCCAAACATCTTCATATGGGTGAATTCTAGCAACACCTTCTTCAGCAATAATATCTTGCAAAGCTTGTTTAAGTTCTTCCCCAGATTTTCCATCTAAACTACTGTAATAACCAGAAGGTATAGCAGGTTGAACAATTCCGTAAGTAGGTTCTAAAGGAGTTCCAAAAGGAGAAACAAAGAAATCTGCGTCCAACACCCATACTTCAATATTATTATTGTTTTTCATATAGATAGTTTGATCTAGAGGCAACATTGTAATAATCATTAACTCATCATCTTCAGGTTGATTATCCAGAAGAATCTCAATCGTAGTTGAGCCTGTGGTTTCTCCTTGAAGGATAGTTGCTGTTGTTTCACCAGTAAAATCATTTTGATTGAAGTCACCATTTTCTAATGTAAATTCAATAACTAAGTCCTCATCAACAGGAAAATCAGTTTCAAATTCAATCTCGATAACATCGCCTTCTTCAATAATTTCTTCATCAAATTTAATCGCCACTCCATTAAGTATAACACCAGTACCGTCGTTTAATGCTCTTGGAGTAGGTTCATCAACAAACCAATCACCTTCATTGTCGCGTTGCATGGATTCAAAGTCTTTATTTCCATTTACATCCTCATCAATATGTTCGGTTTCCCCCATTAAATCAAGTAAAGTCTGACTAGGAGGATTGCCTACGCTATACACCAATGCATCAATAAGATTGCTTGTTGTCGCTAAAGTTCCTTCAGGAAAATCTGATGAAGAACCCGAATATACACCTAATGCGGCATTTCCATTCAAAATAGTATTGATGGGCATATAGGCATTAGGAACGGGTGTAAGTTCAGGACCTCCAATAGTAAAAAGCCCGTTGACATCAGTTTGGTAGCCATCTAAATCAAAGGTCCACCAAACTTGATTTGAACCAAAATTAGATCCATTAAAATGTACTAAGACATAACCATCTAAAGAAGTAAATGGGTTTTCGGTTTTTAATTCAACAAATTCCTTAGTATCAACACCAGGGGTATCTGCATCAACTTCATTAATAATAATTTGGGCATGTATTGTAAAAGTAAACAACAACGCCACACTAAGTAATACTAATCTCATATTAGGGTATTTTTTTTTGCAAATGTAGTTTTTTTAGGTGCAGTATAATGTTAAGAACTGTTTCAAAATAGGTCTGTAAGGAAATTATAATGATAATTTAACACAAAACGCCCTGATTCAGCTAGAACCAAGGCGATTTTAAAGTATTCTTTTGTTGATAATTAACGGGTTAATTTTTTATATTTAATACGCTTAGGCATAATATCTCCACCTAATCTTTTCTTCTTATTCTCTTCATAATCACTAAAACTACCTTCAAAGAAATATACTTGAGAATCACCTTCAAAAGCTAAAATATGCGTACAAATTCTATCTAAAAACCAACGGTCGTGTGAAATAACCACAGCACAGCCTGCAAAGTTATCTAAACCTTCTTCCAAAGCACGTAAAGTGTTTACATCCAAATCGTTGGTAGGCTCATCCAAAAGCAAGACATTGCCTTCTTCTTTTAAGGTCATGGCTAAATGAAGTCGGTTGCGCTCTCCTCCAGAAAGCGTTTCTACTTTTTTGTTTTGTTCGCTTCCGCTGAAGTTAAATCGACTTAAGTAGGCTCTAGAATTCACTTTTCTACCACCCATCATAATTAATTCTTGATCGTCACTAAAATTCTGCCAAATCGTTTTATCGGGGTTAATATTAGAATGCGCTTGGTCAACATAAGCAATTTTTGCAGTTTCTCCTACTTCAAAACTTCCACCATCCGGTTGCTCTTCACCCATAATCATTTTGAAAATGGTGGTTTTACCAGCCCCATTAGGACCAATAATTCCAACAATGCCGGCTTGAGGTAAACTAAAATTCAAATCATCGTATAAGAGTTTATCTCCATAAGCTTTGCTTACTCCTTTTGCATCAATCACATTAGTTCCTAATCTTGGACCATTAGGAATATAAATTTCTAGGTTATCGTCAAGTTTCTGTTGATCTTGATTCAATAATTTATCATAGTTTTTTAACCTCGCTTTTTGTTTAGTTTGTCTTCCTTTAGGCGACATCTTAGCCCACTCTAGTTCGCGTTCTAAGTTTTTCTTACGTTTGCTTTCGTGTTTTTGTTCTAGCTCTAATCGTTTTGATTTTTGTTCTAACCAAGAAGAGTAGTTTCCTTTCCAAGGAATACCTTCTCCCCTATCTAGTTCTAAAATCCAACCCGCCACATTATCTAAGAAATACCTATCGTGAGTTACGGCTATTACTGTTCCTTTATAGGATTGTAAGTGATGCTCTAACCAATGCACAGACTCGGCATCTAAATGGTTAGTAGGCTCATCCAATAGCAAAACATCAGGTTCTTGAAGAAGCAGTCTACATAAAGCAACACGTCTTTTTTCTCCTCCAGAAAGCACTTCTATTTTTTGATCGGATGGAGGTGTTCTTAAAGCGTCCATGGCCAACTCTAATTTATTATCAAGCTCCCAAGCATTTGAAGCGTCTATTTGATCTTGTAGAACGGCTTGCCTGTCCATCAATTTTTGCATTTTGTCTGGGTTTTCATAAACTTCAGGCAAGCCAAAATCGTCATTAATTTTATTGTACTCCTCTAAAATAGCAACAGTTTCTGCCACCCCTTCTTTTACTATTTCAAGCACGGTTTTTTGGTCATCTAATTCGGGTTCTTGTTCTAAATATCCAACAGTATAATCTTGAGAAAAAACTACATCCCCTCTAAAGTTGGTTTCTTTACCAGCAATAATCTTCATTAAAGTAGATTTTCCTGAACCATTTAATCCTAAAATTCCAATTTTAGCTCCGTAAAAAAAGCTTAAATGAATATTGTTTAATACGGGTTTTGATGCGCCTGGGAAAGTTTTAGTCACTCCCGACATCGAAAAAATAATCTTCTTATCGTCTGCCATTATGAATTGTTTTGATTCTTTAATTTTAATTCCCATTGCCATGCGCTCTTCAACGCATCAGCTAAGGTATATTTTGTTTTCCAGCCTAAATCTTGGTTGGCTTTGGTGGTTTCTGCGTAAGCGGCTACAACATCTCCCTCTCTTCGGTCGGCAAACTCCCATGCCAATTCTTGTCCAGTTACTTTTTCAAAACATTGAATCACTTCCAACACAGAATTTCCTTGACCAGTTCCTAAGTTAAATACTTCAAACGCGGTTTTGTTTTTTGAATTAATCAAGCGTTCTAAGGCTACAACATGTGCTTCAGCTAAATCAACCACGTGAATATAATCTCGAATACAAGTTCCATCTTCAGTAGGATAATCATTTCCAAAAACTGAAAGCTTTTCTCTTTTACCAATAGCTGTTTGAGTAATAAATGGAATTAAATTTTGAGGAACACCAATGGGTAATTCGCCTATTTCAGTGGTAGGATGAGCGCCAATAGGATTAAAATACCGCAAAGCGATGGCTTTCATTCCAGGTGAAATTTGGGTAGTATCTCTAATGATTTCTTCACCAATTTGTTTGGTATTTCCGTAAGGCGATTCGGCTGGTTGAACAGGAGCATCTTCACTAACTGGAAGTTTTTCAGCTTGCCCATAAACTGTACAAGAAGAGCTAAATATAAAATTTTGATGTTCTAATTGTTTCAATTCTTGCATTAAGTACACCAATGAATTGATGTTGTTTTCATAATAAAGTAAGGGATTTTCAACACTTTCACCTACTGCTTTTGAAGCGGCGAAATGAATTATACCATTTATGTCATTATGTTTTTCAAAATATTCTCGAAGAACAATTTTATCGCGAATATCTAATTTAGTAAAATGAGGGGTGACAGAAGTAATCCTTGTAATTCCCTCCAGTACACTCAACGAAGAATTGGAAAGGTTATCGATAATCAATACTTCATAGCCTTTTTCTATTAAAGCAACTACGGTATGAGAACCAATAAAACCAAGACCTCCTGTAACTAAGATTTTCATTTAAATAAATTTATTAATTTGATTTTTTAATTGAACGAAGGCACCTAAATTGGTTATTCATTCATTTCATTTTTAAAAAATGTAAATTTAAGAAACTTCAAGCTTATGTGGGTATTATTTCCTTAAAAAGCATTAAAAATAAACAAAGACTCCAGTTTTTGAAGTTATCTTTGCCACTTTAAATTTAAGTCAATGGACAATAGTATAAGGATTTTTAAAGTAGTCAGTTTTTTAGAAGCAATCTCGTTTTTGGTATTGTTATTTATAGCCATGCCGTTGAAATACATCTGGGATATGCCAGAATACGTGAGGGTGGTTGGTATGGCCCATGGAATTTTATTTGTTTTATACCTTTTTGGTGCCTATTGGATGTATGAAAAACTCAACTGGTCTTTCAAAACTCTGGGAATTGTAGCCATTTGTTCTGTACTTCCTTTTGGTCCGTTTTATGCGGATAAAAAATACTTACCGGCTAGTTGATTATTTTGAAAACTGTTTTTTTGAATTGGTGTTTTTGTGATGATTTTGAGGTAGATATAAGCCAGTTTCTCTAGCAAAAATTGAATTAAAATTTACTCTTACTAGTAATTAGGAATCACCCTGACTGCCTTTGTTACTTGCAAAGCATTATTTTATGGGGTTTTGTGTAACGTATTTATCAATCAACATATCCAAGTTCTTGCCATTCTTTATACTTGTTTATTATTTCCAGTATTGAAGCTTCACTTAATAAGTCTGTTGTACATTCTTCATATATTTTGAATGAACCAGTACCATCTTTACAAACACGAACTTCTTGATTACTTTCTTTTAATTGACAAATGTATTCCCAATCTTTTGAACTAAGCGTTTCTTGGTTAAGTTTTGCAAGTCGTTTTTCTATATACTTCATTTCCTTAGGGTTGTTTAAAAGTTTATAACTTGAATAATTATTTGATTTTAAACTATCTAATTCGTGAAATAATTTTAAATAATTTGGAATGATTTGATTTATGACCTTTTGTTCACTTCTAAAATCATGATAAATCATGGCATCAATGGTATACATGCTAATTTCTAGATTAGGATGCTTCATTAATGGTTTAAGTAAGTCTACTCTACTATTATTCAACAATTTAATCACAGCTTTTCTTCTATCAGTAAAATCAGGAACAGTTGAATACTCACAAATCCAACCATACTCATCTCGAGTTTCTACACCTAACAATTTATAATAAGCTACTAAAATATCTTTTGGTTCAGAAACGGTCAATTTTAAGGAATCCGGTAGGTTTGTCAAATATGAATGAGCATATTCTAACCAGACATTTTTATCAAAATAGTTTGTATTCATTTCCTTTGACGTGTTTGTTATTTGGCCTTTATATTCCAAAATTTTACCCTTAAAACTTATTATTTTAAAATTAGCTTGACGACCTCTTTGAAAGTACTCATATTCAAACAATAAGCTATCTTTTCTTTCGTAGGCAAAATGACCTTCGTTTAAGTTGCTAAATGATTTCAAGTTTTTCCAATCTAATGATCTTAGCAAATCAGAAGTAAGCATAGGTGTGCTTTCATTTTTCTCTGAAGGGAATTTACCGAGACTGATAGTTTGAGAGTTCAAGGTTAAATTAAACGATAATGCCAAAATAATAAAAGTGATTTTTTTCATAGATGCGTACTGTTTTATTTTCAAAGTAAAGAAGCGTATTGTTTTTGACTTAACAATCAATTTTGTAAAATATAAAATCTCATCTTCCTTACATGGCTAAGCCATTTTGAAGATGGTTTTTGTGATGAAACAGTTTTAGTTTTTTATATACTTGTGAATTTCTTTTACTAGAGAATTATAAAATTCATCTCTGAAAAGCAATTGTTGAGATAATGATAAAAGGTAAATATTTTTTTTAAATTCAAATTGATCCATAACATCTGGACTTTTTTGAAATAAGATAGTTTTCAAAAACTTACGTTTTTCTAGTGAGGCTAAACTAAATTCCGCTTCCATTTCATAAACTCTAAAAACGACTTTAAATTGTGGTTCTATAGGATTATTATTTGTAAAAACTAACTCACCTATATAAGGATGGCTCTCGTTAGTGTTATCGTTTTGGATGTAGTTAATTTTCCATTTTGAATTAAGTTCAAACTTTTCCCAATCATCCTCTATACTTTGAGAAAATATATTTGTGAAAAAGAAAAATAAAAATATGAATAGTATAATTTTCATGTCTTGATTTTGGATGATAATAAAAGTTAAAAGATGATTAGTTTGCTTTATTTGTAAAATGGTGTTCTACGATTCTCATAAAACTTTATCAAAAACTTAATCCCTCATCGCCATATACAAAAATAGTAAATTTTAAAAACGACTAGCAAAAATAACATCTGAAATATAGTTGTTAAATCCAATTTCAACTAACAACTGTTGAAATATAACCAATAGTTAACAGCATAATTTAGGTTTTTCTAAGTCGGGGTTAACCGTCAAAATAACTTCTATTCTAAAATTAAAGAAAACGTGACGCTTAAAATGTGCTTCTGTTAGCATATGGTATTCGACCTGCCTGCCAGCAAAAGGTAGGTTTTTGTTATGCGTTATTGGCATCTGGCTTTTTCGTTAATATTCTTGAACCAAAACTTCTGTCGGTATTTGTAATTTGACATTTAACTTTCTTATCATATTTAAATTCAACTTTCGTTTTCGATTTAGTATTTCACTCACTCGACTGGTAAAACCAAAGACATCAACCAAGTCTTTTTGATTCATTCCCATTTGTTCCATTCGGAATTTAATGGCTTCAATTGGGTCAGGCATTCCAATTGGATAATGTTCATCTTCATATTTTTCAATTAAAATCGATAACACTTCTGCTTCATCTCCTTCTGGGGTGTCAATTTCTGCGTGAAATATTGCATTTAACCTTTCCAATGCTTGGTTATAATCCTGTTCTGTCTTAATTGCTTTTATTTCCATATCACACGTTGTTTGCGTCTACTTTGTCATAATCATTGTGGGTTCCAATAAATCTTATGAATACCCATTTTCGAGGGAAGTTGATTTCGACAAATAGTCTATATTTATTTCCACAAATGTTAAATACAACTCTACTATTTTTTAATATACTTGCCGATGCGTATTGCGCTTTGATTTCGTTAGGGCTATTCCAATCTGCTTTTGTAGCTTCTCGATACCAAACTAATAATTGCTGTTCGCTATCTGGATTAATTTCCCAAAACTCTCGTAAATTTCGTTTCGCAATTACTCTCAAATTTTTTTTTGCAAAATATAACAAATAATTACCAAATTGGTAATATTATCGATTTTTTTTCTACATTTACTACAACTAATATATCCAAACAAATATCCATTATTACCTAAATCCAAGAAAATCAAAATAAAATTTTCAAAAAAAAATAAGAAGTAATGAATTGAAAAACTAACTGAGAAGCCCCAAAGCATGGGCAAATAAATAAGCATTGACCAGCATAAACACAAAGGCTGGTAAAGTTTGTGGGATAGGGTCTTTAATGTAAATTCGTGTTCCTGTTCCTAAAAGCATCAACAAAAATAAACCTCCAGAAGCAATCAGAAATAAAGGAGAAAAATAAAGTCCAATGATTAAACCCAATCCGCCAACAATTTCTAGACTTCCTACTAAAACTCGAAATTTAGCCAAACCATAACGTTGAAACTCAAGTTTCATATGCGCTGTAGTCAAGGAACGAATTCCATAGATAATAAATGAAATGGCAGAAAAAAAACTTAAGCCGATGATTAAATTCATATGTTTAAAATTGATAACTGATTCCAAAGGTAGCTAAATGAAACCAAGTAAAGTTGTAAATATCTTCTACATCTGCACCACCTTCCACTGCGCGATAACCTACTTTTACTGACCAATGTTCATCGATTAAATATTGATATCCAGCAAAAACATCAAAAGCTCTACCCTGTGTGCTGGCTAATCCGTCACCTTCAAAAATTGCCTGATGTTTATTATTGGTGTAAGTTAGATAAAATCTGATTAATGGAACAAAACCAAGGTCTGTAATTTGGTCGGAGTTTTCTCCATTGCTTAATCTAATCTTAGCATCTCTAATTTTTGCTGTTAAACCCAAGCCCAAATACCAGTGATCTGTTTTCCAAACGTCTCTACGATAAGTTAAACGATAGGAATTAAATTGGTAATTAGCTCGTATATCCTCCAAAGCTGAAAATTGTGTGTTTTGAAAAAATAAATCTTCGTTAGCAATTCCACTATACCGAACATTAAGTGGGGCGTACAAAGCACTAAAGTGATTTTTTTCTTTGAAGGTATAGGTGATTCGTGTTCGAAATGGAATTACAGGTTCACGAATACTAAAATCCTCGGTTAAATCAAATTTTGTTCCATCCTCGTTAGGCACGCGAACTTCATTATACGACTGAAAACCCAAAGCTCCTTCTACTTCAATTTTAAATTGAGAGAAGCTTAAAAAAGGTAAGATCAATACAAAAAGATAATACTTATTCATAAGTTGATTCTTTTAATCATCATAAAAAAACTTCAAATATACATTCGTAGTATGGTGAGAAATCAATTGAATCATCTTAATTAAAAAAAGTATTTAATTCAGCCCATTGATGACTTGGTTTGTACCAAATTTCCTCTCCACTAACCAACAATGGACTTTTCATATTATTGGTATAGAGGCTTCCTGTGCCAAGGCCTTGAGGCATGCTTACGTTTTTGACATAGGTATATTGAGCAATGGCATTTAACCCAATATTACTTTCTAAAGCGCTGGTAATCCACCAGCCTATTGCTAATTCTTCTGCTAATTCAATCCATTCATCACTTCCTTGAAAACCACCCACTAAGCTAGGTTTTAAAATAATGTACTGAGGTTGAATTTCTTGAAGTAACTGGCGTTTATCAGCCAACCCAAAAACTCCAATTAACTCTTCATCTAAAGCAATTGGTAAAGGCGTTTGCTGGCAAAGTTGCTTCATTTCTCCCCATTGTTTAGGAGCTATAGGTTGTTCTATGCTGTGTAAGTCAAATTGACTTAATCGGTTTAATTTCTCAAGCGCTTCAGCTGGATGAAAAGCCCCATTAGCATCTACTCTCAATTCAATTTCATCTGCCGAAAAATGAGCTCTAATTTGTTGTAGTAATTGAATTTCCTTTTCAAAATCAATAGATCCAATTTTCATTTTTATGCAACTGAAGCCTTGGTCTATTTTCTGTTGAATTTGTTCTTTCATGTAATCAAATTCCCCCATCCAAATAAGGCCATTGATTTTCATACCTTGCTGTCCTTCAGCAAATTTAGAGGGAAATAATTGGTAGGCATCGTTTCTTTTTTGATGAGCGCTTAAGGAAAGAAAAGCGGTTTCTAGGCCAAATTGAATGGATGGAAATTCTTTTAATTCAGCAATTAAAACTTCTTCGCCTAAATGAATATTTTCACAAGTCCATTTTAGTTTTTCCTCATAATCAGGGCGGTCATCAACAGAAAGACCCCGTAAAATACCACATTCGCCAATACCAAAATGCGTTTGATTAGTCATTTGAATCAACCAAGTTTCTTTGGTTTTTAGCACTCCCCTAGAAGTTCCGCTGGGGCGTTTAAAGTTTAGAGTATATTTTGAATAGCTTGCTTTCATTAACTATTTTTAAAGCAAATGTACATGTTTAAGGTTTATTTTTTCATAGGAAAATACTAAGGTTATTCAAAGAAAGAGATTAAATTTAATGATAAAACACAAAAGACGCATCAACAAAAAACGCATCAATTTGAAAATCAAAAAAAAAAGCTCAGGCTGATTGGTGCTTTATTATTGGTTTACTTGGTTTAAGCGAAGTGTTCTATTAGCCTGTATGCCCAAAACTGAAGAAATGAAATTAGTGATTTCAGAGAAATAAAATCGCTAACTTTCATTAAACTGAGTAAGGGTGGTTGTTGGAAATGAAAATTTGAATTGTTTTGTAAGCAAGATTTAAAAATAAAATATATTCACTAAACCTTTCATCTAAAGACACTGTAGCAAGGTGGTTTTTTTAATCAAACACCAATCAATTAAGATATTTAAAAACGGATTAAAACTTGATCTTTATATTTGATTTGCTCAATTTTTAAGTCATCAGGAATTGGAGTGAAATACACAATTACTTCATGTTTTTTAAGCTCTTTCATTTTTAGCTTAAATTTTTTACAACCTATTGTAATTGAATTCTCCTTTCCGCAATGGTTAGTTTTGTGTGTATTTTGATTTTCATCAACTAGTCTAAGCTTATGTAAGTTAGAAAATTTCTTCTTATTGTAAGGATTTTCAATGCTTAAAGTCAACTTGATGGCTTTAAGATCGTTTTTATATTGAACGTATATCTTCCTGTCTTCACTTTTAGTATTTAGACCATGGTTAGCAACTCTTTCAATTTTTAATAATCGTACATCAAATTGATCATCAATTACATGCTTTAAACTGGTGTTAATTTCTTCTTGAGCTATAAGTAAAGAAGTACAAAAGAAGAAGGATATAAATACTGATTTCAAAATTGACATGTGATTAATTGTTAAAACTAATCCAACAAAAATAGCAAAATTATGCTTATGTGCAACTGTAATCAAAAAAGCCAATTTACCTATTAGCAAAAAGCATTAATCCTTTGTAAATTCAATTTAACAAACCACCTAAAAAGCTTACTTTTGCATCCAAATTTTAAAAGAAATGAAGCGAGTTGTAGTTGGTCTTAGTGGCGGAGTTGATTCTAGTGTAACCGCCTCCCTTTGCAAAGAAATGGGTTACGAAGTGATTGGCTTATTTATGAAAAACTGGCATGATGATTCGGTTACAATTAGTGATGAATGTCCATGGCTAGAAGACTCTAATGATGCAATGTTGGTGGCAGAAAAACTTGGTATTCCTTTTCAAACGGTAGATTTAAGTAAAGAATACAAAGAAAAAATTGTGGACTACATGTTTAATGAGTACAAAGAAGGGAGAACTCCAAACCCTGATGTACTATGTAATCGTGAAATCAAATTTGACGTATTTCTTAAAATTGCTGAAAGCTTAGGTGCTGATTATGTAGCAACAGGGCATTATTGTAGGAAATCTTCTTTTAAAAAAAACGGAAAAACAATTTACCAATTAAAAGCTGGTTTAGATCCTAACAAAGATCAATCTTATTTTCTTTGTCAGGTTTCTCAAAAACAACTTGCTAAAATTTTGTTTCCCGTAGGAAATCTTCAAAAGGACGAAGTAAGGCAAATTGCAAAAGAGCAAAATTTAATTACTGCCCATAAAAAAGATTCTCAAGGATTATGTTTTATTGGCAAAGTAAGGCTTCCTGATTTTTTACAACAACAATTAAAGCCTAAAACAGGAGACATTATTGAAATTGATGCAAACTCTCCCATTTACCAACAAAATATTGAAACTGAAAACGATTTAGAAAAATTAAGCTACAAATACAGCTATTCACCAACCGATGGTAACAAAATGGCAAGTCATCAGGGAGCTCATTTTTTTACTAAAGGACAACGAAAAGGTTTAGCTGTTGGCGGAACTCCAGAGCCATTGTTTGTAATTGATACAGACGTTCATACCAACACCATTTATGTTGGTCAAGGAAAAGGTCATCCTGGATTGAAGCGAAGAGGCTTGATGGTAAAGCCACACGAAATACATTGGGTAAGGGAAGATTTAAGCATGAAAATAGGTGAAGAAATGCAGGTAATGGCAAGAATTAGATATCGACAAAAACTAGAAAAGGCCTACTTAAAAATGACCCCAAAAGGACTCTACGTTATTTTTGACAATCCGCAAAATGCGATAGCAGAGGGACAGTTTGTTGCTTGGTATAATGAAGACGAGCTTTTAGGTTCTGGAGTAATTGCGTAAAATTAAAATCATGAAAAAAAACAGAATTACCGACTTATTTAAAATTGACTATCCACTTATACAAGCAGGTATGATTTGGGCTAGCGGTTGGAAACTAGCTAGCGAAGTTTCTAATGCGGGAGGCTTAGGTATTATTGGTGCAGGATCAATGTATCCCGAAATTTTGCGAGAGCACATTCAGAAATGTAAAAAAGCTACCCAAAAACCATATGCTGTAAATGTTCCGATGCTATATCCAGATATCGAAAAAATCATGGAAATCATCATTGAAGAGAAAGTTCCTATTGTTTTTACATCGGCAGGGAATCCAAAAACATGGACTTCCCATTTGAAGTCGCACGGAATTTTGGTAGTACATGTAGTGAGTAGCGTGAAATTTGCTTTAAAAGCCCAAGACGCTGGTGTAGACGCAGTAGTTGCAGAAGGCTTTGAGGCTGGTGGACATAATGGAAGAGAAGAAACCACTACTTTAAGCCTTATTCCTATGGTAGCTAAAAAACTAGCTATTCCACTTATTGCCGCAGGTGGAATAGCTACCGGAAAAGCAATGTTAGCAGTGATGATTTTGGGTGCTGATGCGGTTCAAATTGGAACGCGCTTTGTAGCTTCTGAGGAGGCTTCATCACATATCAACTTTAAAAAGGAAGTTCTAAAAGCTAAAGAAGGTGATACAAAATTAACCTTAAAAGAATTAGCTCCTGTTCGCTTACTAAAAAACAAATTTTATCAAGATGTAGAGCATCTGTATCAAAAAGCGCCAAGCGTTGAAGAGTTGAAGGAATTATTAGGTAGAGCAAGAGCCAAAAAAGGAATGTTTGAAGGCGACTTAGAAGAAGGCGAGCTTGAAATAGGTCAAATTTCTGGGTTAATTGATGATATTTTACCCGCTAAAACTATTGTAGAAAATATCTTAAATGAATTTGAAGAAGCAAAAAAAATAGCGCCACATCTGTAGAGTGTCAAATTAATTCTTCCATTGCTAATGAAATTAAGGATTGTAAAATAATTATCAGGATGTTGGTTTTTAATGTAAAAAAAATAAGCCAACTTATAAGGAGCAAAGTGATAACAAAAACAATATAATAAATAATAAAAATTATGTTTGGAGATATGATGGGTATGATGACAAAAATCAAAGAAACCCAAGCCAAAGTTGAAGAGGCTAAAAAACAGTTAGACCATGTAACGGTTGAAGAAAAATCTAATGATGAATTACTTCATGTTAGGATTACCGCAAATAGAGAAATTAAGTCTATTGAAATAGATGACCAACTTTTAGAAGACAAAGAACAACTGGAAGATTACTTGATTTTAACGCTCAACAAAGCCATCCAAAAGGCAACGGAAACACTAGAGGCAGAATTAGGTGCTATTGCAAAAGAGGGTATGCCCAATTTACCTTTCTAGATCAAGTTTAAATTTTCAGTTTACACTACAAAAAACATTATTGATGTTACTTTAAACTAAAATGGCTGTCTAAAATTAGACAGCCATTTTAATGATAAATTGTTGTATAGTTAATTACTTCATCATGGCCATGAATTTCTCCATGTTAGGCATTAACGTGATAGTCGTTCTTCTGTTTTTTGCTCTTCCTTCTGGTGTGGCATTATCAGCAACAGGTTTGTGCTCGCCTCTTGAAGAAGCGGCTAATTGCTCACCTGGTACATCAAATTTATTCTCTAAAACTCTAACTACTGCAATAGCACGTTTAGAAGCCATCATCCAGTTATCTCCTAGATAAGAACCTTCAACAACAGGTATAGCATCAGCATGACCTTCTACAAGAACTTCCATATTAGGTTCAGACTTAATCAAATTAGCTAATTTTTCAATTAATGGATGTGAGTTTTTACTTACCCATGCACTTCCACTTTTAAATAAAATACTATTGTTAATGGTGATTTTTACAACGGGTTGGGCAACAGTGACATCCAAACCATCTAATGAAGCTCCATCAGAAGACTCACTTTGAATAGCATTTCCATCTTCATCAAACTCAGTTTCTGATGAAGCGAAAGAATCATTTAAATTTTGTTGAATGTTATAAGCAACGGCAAGGTTAATAGAATCATTTAATGTTTTAGCTCCAGCTACTTTTTCTGGATCCATTTTTTGGATTACTCTACGCATATTTTGCTTAGATGTTTCTGTCATCATGCTTCCATCTTTGCCTATTTCAACACGATTTTCATTATCTTTTTGTAAAGCAAAAATCTTTTGATTATAACTTTCTACGGTTGCTTCAAGCTCTTCTCTCTCATCTTGGCATTCTCTGTTTTCAGATTTTTCCTTACTCAATCTTGATTCTGCAACCATCAATTGATTTTCAGCTTGGGTTAATTTCTTTTTAGAAACACAAGAACCTAAACTTAACGCTATACATAATCCAAATAATCCAATTTTATTTTTCATTTCTTTGTTTTGTTTGTTGTTGATTAATTTTATTTATTTATAAATTTTATATCTTTTCTCCATAAGCAAGATCACCAGCATCACCCAAACCTGGTATGATATAAGAGTGCTCATTTAATTTTTCATCAATTACTCCTACCCAGAGTTCTATCTCATCAGTTAAATGTTCCTCTAAATACTGAATGCCTTCAGGAGCTGCAAATATACATAAAAGATGAACTTTCTTTGTTTTGGCTTGACTGATTAAACTTTTATATGCATTGTACATAGATTTACCAGAAGCCAACATAGGGTCGGCTAAAATAATTGTCTTATCTGTTAAATCTGGACTAGCGGCGTATTCAATAGCAATTTGAAATTTAGTTTCGCTTTCATATTTTCTATAAGCTGAAATAAAAGCACTTTCAGCTTGGTCTAAATAATTAAGTAAACCCTGATGTAAAGGGATTCCCGCTCTTAAAATTGAAGCAATTACTAATTTATAATTGGGCAAATCTACATCAGTAGATGCCAGTGGAGTTTGTATCTGTTTGTTTATGTAGTCAAAATGCTGACTAATTTCATAAGCAAAAATTTCTCCAATGCGCTCAATATTTCTTCTAAAGCGCATGCTATCTTTTTGAATATCTACATTTCTTAATTCAGCAATAAACTGATTGAGTATAGAGTTGTTTTTGCCTAAATCGTGAATCTCCATTCAGTGTTTTTAAATAGTATCAAACAAATCTATGAAAAAAAGCCAATTGAACAAAGAATTAATTTTGATTTAAGCAATACATTTTCAAATTTTGAAAATCTTGTCATTAACTAACTACAATTTATTTTAAATCTATGAGCTCAGTCAAACTGAATGTGTTTTTGAGTTTGCTATTCAATTTTGTTTTGGAGATAGGTATAAGTATAGCCTTTGGCTTTTTTCACAATTTCTTCAGGAGTACCTTGAGCTACTAAATTTCCGCCTTTCTCTCCTCCATCTGGTCCAATATCAATAATGTGGTCTGCACATTTAATCAAATCAATATTATGTTCAATCACCACTACAGAATGCCCATTCTCTAGTAAAGCTTCAAAAGACTTCAATAGTTTTTTAATGTCGTGAAAATGCAATCCTGTGGTTGGTTCATCAAAAATAAACAAGGTGTTTTCTGCTCTGCTTCCTTTAGTCAAAAAAGAAGCTAATTTAATACGTTGAGCTTCTCCTCCAGAAAGTGTTGATGAGCTCTGCCCTAGACTTACGTAGCCCAAACCAACATCCTGTAAAGGTTGAAGTCGCTTGGTGATTTTTGATTGTTGATGCTGTTTAAAAAAAACAATGGCTTCATCTACCGTCATGGCTAATACATCATAAATAGATTTCCCTTCAAACTTAACCTCCAAAACTTCGTCTTGAAATCTTTTTCCATTACAGGCATCACAAACTAAATGCACATCTGCCATAAATTGCATTTCAATAGTTACTTCTCCTTCTCCTTCACACTTTTCGCATCTACCCGCGGGTATATTAAAACTGAAATGCTTGGGTTGATAGTTGTTTAGTTTAGAGCGTTTCTGCTCAGCAAAGAGTTTCCTTATTTCATCGTAAGCCTTTACGTAAGTAACAGGATTGGAACGAGAAGATTTTCCTATTGGGTTCTGGTCGATGTATTCTACCGCCTCAAGGTGTTTAAACCTCCCTTCGTGGCCATCATGTTGTCCTGCTTTAATTCCATAATTTCCACAAATCTTCATGGCGATTGGATACAGTAATTTTTTTACCAAAGTACTTTTACCGCTTCCTGAAACTCCAGTTATGCAAGTTAAAACCCCTAATGGTATTTTTACGTCAATGTCCTTCAAATTATGTTCTCTAGCTCCATTAATCTGAATAAATCGAGTTGATTTTCGGCGTTTATTTGGCACTTCAATCTGCATCTCCCCATTTAAATACTTGGCGGTTAATGAATCCTGTTTCAAGATACTTGGATAATCCCCTTCAGCTACAACTTCTCCTCCAAAAGTTCCTGCTTCAGGACCAATGTCAATAATTTTATCGGCGGCTTTCATAAGCTCTTCATCATGTTCAACCACAATTACCGTGTTTCCTAAATCCCGAAGTTTTTTAAGGACATGGATTAATCGTTCATTATCTTTAGAATGCAATCCAATAGAAGGTTCATCTAAAATATACATTGATCCAACTAAACTACTTCCTAATGAAGTAGCTAAATTAATTCGCTGAGATTCACCTCCAGAAAGAGTATTCGATTTTCGATTTAAACTCAAATAAACCAAACCTACGTCCATTAAAAAAGCTAATCGATTATTAATTTCTTTAAGAAGGCGTTTAGCAATTTTTTCATCTGTATCTGCTAGCTTTAAATGTTTGAAAAAATCAGCCAATTGGTCAATAGGAAGATCTACCAAATCTGAAATACTCTTCCCTCCTACTTTTACGTAATTGGCTTCTTTTCGTAATCGTTTACCCTTACATAAATTACATTTGGTTTTTCCACGGTATCTTGATAACAAAACTCGATTTTGAATTTTATAAGCTTTGGCTTCTAACTCTTCAAAAAACTCACTAATTCCAGTAAAATATTGATTCCCTTCCCAAAGTACAGATTTTTGTTCTTCAGTTAATTGAAAGTAAGGCTTATGAATGGGAAAATTAAACAACGAAGCTTTTTCTATAAGTTGGTCTTTATACCACTGAAGCTTTTCTCCTCGCCAAGGATAAATAGCTTCTTCAAAAATACTCAATTTTGTATTCGGAATTACCAAATCTTCATCTACCCCAATAATATCTCCATAACCTTCACATTTAGGACAAGCACCATAAGGGTTATTAAAGCTGAAAAAATGCACATTGGGTTCTAAAAATTGAATTCCATCTAATTCAAATTTATTGTTGAACTCAAACGTTTTATCTTGATTCAAATCTTCTAGAAAAAGCACTCCTTTTCCTTCATAAAATGCATTTTGAACAGCATCAGCCAAGCGGTTGTAAAAATCTTCATCGTCTTTAACTACCACACGATCTACCACGATGTAAAAAGATTTTGTAGCTTGTTTTTCAACATCCACCTCGTCAATTCGATGTACTTTATCCTCTAATTTTATTCTACTAAAACCTTGTTGCTGAAGGATTTCTAACTTCTTTTTAAAATCCTTTTTTTTATCTAATTCAATGGGAGCTAAAAGCAACAGCTTGGTTTTGATTTCAAGCGATTTTATAAAATTAATTACATCCGTAACCGTATCTTTTTTTACTTCCTGACCAGAAACTGGCGAAAAAGTCTTGCCAACGCGTGCATAAAGCAGTTTGAGGTAGTCGTAAATTTCGGTTGATGTTCCTACCGTTGAACGCGGATTTGTAGAATTCACTTTTTGTTCAATAGCAATTGCTGGAGCAATACCTTTGATGTAATCTACTTGAGGTTTATCTAAACGACCTAAAAATTGTCTTGCATAAGAAGATAAACTTTCTACATATCTTCTTTGCCCTTCGGCGAAAAGCGTATCAAAAGCCAAACTCGATTTCCCAGAACCAGAAAGTCCTGTAATAACCACTAGTTTATTTCTAGGAATTACCACTGAAATATCCTTCAGATTATGAAGTTTAGCTCCTTTTATTATGATGTTTTCTTTTGGGTTAACCTCAAGTAAATGATCTTTCATTCAAAATAATTTGCTTCATTAAAAAAGGGCTAATTTACACATATTTATGTGGTCTTTCTCCATTCGTTTTTTGGTTTATCTTTAATTTAACCAAGATGAACTAATAGAAGCTTGTTCAGTTGTTTTAAAAACCCATTTAAGCATCATTTTTTTTATTAATTTTACCGTAGATAGCAATAGCCAATCCGCCGGTAAAAAACATCAAAATAGAGTACACGGCAGGAGGAATGGCTATTGCTGGATTGTTAAGCAAAGTTGAGCTTGCTGCAATAGCAATGGCTAAAGTTCCATTTTGAATACCAGACTCTATAGATATAGTAGAAGATTGCTTAAAATTTAGTTGAAAAAGTTTGGCTACTAAAAACCCTAGAAGCAATGTAATTATATTCAAGCTTAACGCAGGCAAGCCTGTTTCAAGAAAAGCCTGAGCAATAATCTCTTTATTTTTTAAAATTGCACCCAGAATAATGACAATAATTAAAATAGTAGAGGCAATTTTAACAGGTCGTTCTGCTTTTTGAGCAAAATTGTTTTTTTTGGATTTCAAATACATCCCCAAACCAACAGGAATAATGGTTATAATCATAATTTGAAGTATGGTTTGTAGAACCGGTAAAGCAACATATTGACCTTTACCAAGGTGTATTTCCATAGCAAGGTTTACTATAAATGGAATTGTAAAAATGGTGATGATGCTTGAAACAGCAGTTAATGAAATGGAAAGAGCTGTATCACATTTTCCTAGATAAGCAAAAAGATTAGAAGTTGGACCACCCGGGCAAGCTGCCAATAAAATGATTCCTACTGCATATTCAGGCTGAATAGTCCAAAAATGCATTAAAGCAAAACCTGTAAAAGGTAAAACTACTAATTGCGCTATAAGTCCAACAAAGACTGCTTTAGGCGTTTTAAAAATTTGATGAAAATCACTTAGCTTTAAAGATAAGCCCATTCCTAACATGATAATTGCAAGAGATAAGGGTAAAAACAGTTCAGTAATAAGACTACTTTCCATGGTATAATTTTAGGCAATGTACTATTTTTTTTAATTATTGTTTAAATTTGATATTCACAACAAAAAACTCATAACGTTGATTCACCTAAAATCAATTTTAAGTTGTAATTTGGGAGTCCTTCCAACTTTTCAATAAACAAATCCTTGTTGAATAGATTCTCTTATTGAGAACTTACCTTATAAAAAATAAAAAAGTTAAAAGTTGTATTTGAGTCCAATACCAATAAATAATCTAGCCTGAGAACGCTCATCTCTACTTTTTGCAACATTCTCCAACTCAAAATCTCTATAAGTTGAAGATATATTCTGGGTTCTACCAAAAAAGCCTCCAGCATCAACACGCAAAAACAAATTATTTTTTAAATGAAAATCATAGCTAGCATAAAATTTGGTTGCAAAATCTGAGCTTGAAACTCTAGAACTTTGAGTATTATCTTTATTTAAAGCATCATAAAAAAAGTATCCAGGGCCAAAAGAAAAAACTAGTTCGTCCTGGTTAAATACAAAAAAACGTTTATGATAATAAACACCAAAATAATGAATGTTTCTATTTACAGTATAATGATCTTTTAAAACTAATCCGTTAGTTGTTATGTTGTTTTCTATAGATGTAGAAACAGAATTATTATAATAATCATAAGTAAAACCAACTCCGTGGGACTTAGCAAAAAAATAGCTCCCACCTATACTTGCGTAATAGCCATTTTCTAAATCCTCTTGAATGGAATTACGTTCAGGAAACCGGTGCAATGGTAATCCTAATAATCGATTAGTTAATCCCGTATTTATAAAAACACTTTTTTGTTTAATTATTCTAGTTTTATTATGCTCAATTTCTGGATAAGTGGTTGATGTGGAATGTTCATCTAAAATTTCATTATCAAACTCATAAGTATTCTCTCTACTTTTATCAAAAAAATAAGCTTCCATAGCTAGCCTAGCTTTTAGCGGATCTATTAAACTTAATTTAGCAGGTTTAGACTTCTTGGCTTTAGAAACATTTACAAAATAGGTAAAGCCTTTTTCAATATTTAAAAAAAGTTCTTCCTCACCAAGTTCAATACGCATAGTTTCATCAGACGTTTTAATTTGTAAAATATCATTAGCAAGTACGTCTTTTTCTTCACCATTTACTTTAATAACATACTTGTCTTTATGTAAATGCTCACTTGGTTGAGGGTAAATAAAAATTGTAGATTCATTTTGAGTAGCATCAAAATGAAAATCTTTTTGGGTTAAAGCATCAACATGATCATAAAAATAAACTTCTGCTTTAAGCTGAAAAGTATTTCCCGAATTTGAACTAATTTCCCTTATTTTAACAAGGTTTCCTCCAAGGCTTCTTGCTTTTTCTTCTATGGTTTGTAACTGATTTTCGAAATTGATATTTTTTTGATTAGGTTCATCATAAACAAAACCTCCCAATTTTGAAGCTCCTTCTGGCAAGCTATCATAAATAGTCAAAATTGCTACGTTTTGCTCTTCAGGTAATGCCTCTTTTTCTATGATTACAAATTGTTTCAATGAAGGCGCACAAGAACACACCAAAAAAACACAAAATATTAGTAAAAAGTTTTTCATAATTTTTTAAAAAAATGGATTTTAAAGTTCAATTTTTGTTTGCCAAAAATAGTAAAACTTATAAAACATACAAAAAAGATTTGGATTTAAAATAGTTTGATTGGTTAAAAAACTAAATAGCTGCTTTAAAAGATTATACCATTAAAACCCTTAACTAAAATTAATAAATCGTTTCTTATTTGTTTCTATGTCGTTAAAAAAATAAACCTTA
Organism: Flavobacteriaceae bacterium; assembly: GCA_022565635.1. Classification (GTDB taxonomy): domain Bacteria; phylum Bacteroidota; class Bacteroidia; order Flavobacteriales; family Flavobacteriaceae; genus Psychroflexus. Next base: position 29,014 of record JAIUMH010000009.1, read on the forward strand.
GCTTAGACTAGATTTGGATAGGTAGTTTTTTAGAACCGACTTTAAAATTTACAACATCTGTTGAAGTTTCAAATAACTCTTAAACTAGTTCAAACGTTTATGGCTATTTAATAATTCTGTTAGGTGTTGTGTGCAAAAGCATTCAAAAGATTTTTTTATAAATACACTAATTACTCCGCTTAACCAATTCAAAAATAGTCTGCGCATGGTTTCAACATTGAACAAACCTTGGTTAAAAGCGATTTAAATTACAAATTTACACAACAGATGTACAACATAAATCTTACATTTATACAAAAAAAATGAAATTAAAATATTCTTTTTTCTGCGTATTCTTTTTAATGGCTTTAATTATTTTAGCGCAAGGAGACCGAGAAGTGGGTTTGAATTTTTCCACAAGATCTGAAGTAATTGCTCAACATGGAATGGTTGCTACAAGTCAACCTTTGGCTACACAAGTTGGATTATCTATTTTAAAACAGGGAGGAAATGCAATTGATGCAGCCATTGCTGCTAACGCAGCAACAGGTTTAATGGAACCCACAGGAAATGGAATTGGTGGGGACTTATTTGCCTTAGTTTGGGATGCCAAAACCAAACAAGTATATGCATTAAACGCAAGTGGAAGATCTCCCAAGAACTTAAGTTACAAACAACTACTAAAAAAACTTAAAGCGCTAAATAAGGATGGCATTCCTCCCTATGACTTACTTTCTGTTTCTGTTCCTGGCACGGTTGATGGTTGGTTTGAATTACATCAAAGATTTGGACAACTTCCCATGAATGAGATTTTAAGTCCAACTATTGACTATGCCGTAGATGGATTTCCTGTAAGTGATGCAATAGCAAGTGCTTGGTCCAGAAGTGTTCCTTTTCTTAAAAATCAAAAAGGAGCTTTTGAAGAAACTTTTACCATCCATGGAAAGGGACCAGAAAAAGGAGACGTTTTTAAAAATCCAGACTTAGGTTCAACTTTACAAAAGATTGCTGAAAATGGTAGAGATGCTTTTTATACTGGAGATATTGCTAAAGAAATAGACCAATGGATGAAAGCTAATGGTGGATATTTAAGGTATGAAGATTTAGCAAGCCATACATCAGAATGGGTAGAACCTATCAGTACAAATTACAGAGGATATGAAGTTTATCAAGTAGGTGGCAATGCACAAGGAACTGCTGTTTTGCAAATGCTAAATATCTTGGAAAACTATAATTTAGAGGATATGGGCTTTGGAACAGAAGCCACTTTACATGCTTTTATTGAAACTAAAAAATTAGTCTATGAAGATCGAGCAAAACATTATGCAGATCCAGATTATCAAAACATCCCTTATTCGGTTTTGCTATCTAAAGATTATGCCAAAAAAAGAAAAGAACACATTACTAATCAAGCAATGAATGATGTAACAACGGGTGTTGATGTTTTAGAAGATGGTGATACCATTTTTCTCAGTACTGCAGATGCTGAGGGTAATATGGTAGCCTTAATCCAAAGCAATTTTAGAGGTATGGGAACAGGTTTTGTTGTTCCAGGTACTGGATTTAGCTTTCAAAATAGAGGCGAATTATTTTCTACTGATCCTAATCATCCTAATGTGTATGCTCCAGGAAAGCGTCCTTTTCATACCATAATTCCAGGTATGGTTGTAAAAGACGGTCAACCCTATTTTAGTTATGGTAGTATGGGAGGCGCATACCAACCCATTGGACATGTAAGTATCTTGACCAATATTATAGATTTTGGAATGAATATTCAAGAAGCGGGCGACGCTCCTAGATGGGATCATTCTGGCTCATCAAAACCTACAGCATCCTCAAAATCATCATTAAAATCTAAAGGCAAGGTTTATGTAGAATCTAATATTCCTTATGAAACTGTACGCGGTCTTAGAAAAAAAGGACATCATGTAGAAGTTGGTAATAGCTTTTTTGGAAGATACCAAGGCATTATGTGGGATGCTGAGAAAAATGTTTTTTATGGAGCTTCAGAATCTCGTGTTGATGGACAAGCCGCTGGTTTTTAAAAATTACATCAGTTATTATATGAAATTACTGCTTAATTTCAATTGATAAGTGCTATTATTCTTTAATCAGCATCCGTTTAATTTCATTGAGCTTCATTAAGGCTTCAACGGGTGTAAGTGTATTGATATCTAGATGAATAATCTCTTCTTTAATCTCCTCTAACAGAGGATCATCTAAGTTAAAGAAGCTTAATTGAGGTTCTGGATTTGTGTTTTTAATTTTATGAGCTAATTCTTCAGAGCCATGTGATTTTTCCAATTTTTCTAAAATTTTATTTGCCCTATGTATTACATGCTGTGGCATACCAGCCATTTTAGCTACGTGAATACCAAAACTATGGTTACTTCCTCCAGGAATTAACTTTCTAAGGAATAAAATTTTATCTTTCAATTGCTTAATGGAAACATTAAAATTCTTGATTCGTTCAAATTTTTGTGTCATTTCATTAAGTTCATGATAATGCGTGGCAAATAAAGTTTTAGCTTTGGCTGGATGTTCATGCAAGTACTCACTTATTGCCCAAGCAATTGAAATCCCATCATATGTACTAGTCCCCCTCCCTATTTCATCTAATAACACCAAACTTCGTTGAGAAATATTATTCAGTATACTTGCTGTTTCATTCATTTCTACCATAAAAGTAGATTCTCCCATAGATATGTTATCACTCGCTCCTACACGTGTAAAAATTTTATCTACTAAGCCAATTTGAGCCGATTTAGCAGGGACAAAACTACCCATTTGAGCAAGCAAGACAATTAATGCAGTTTGCCTAAGTAAAGCTGATTTACCACTCATATTAGGCCCCGTAATCATAATAATTTGCTGATCTTCTTGATTCAACTGAACACTGTTACTAATATAAGTTTCGCCTGCGGGTAATTGTTTTTCAATAACCGGATGACGCCCTTCTTCAATGCTTAAATCAAAACCTTCATTTATTTCTGGCTTCACATAATTTTCTTCACGCGCTAATTGAGCAAACGAACACAACACGTCAATTTGAGCAATTTGAAAAGCATTTTGCTGAACAACTTTTATGTAGTCTCCTAGCCAATCTACCAACTGCTGAAACAATTCTTGTTCCAGTAGATGAATTTTTTCTTCAGCACCTAAAATTTTAGCTTCATAAGTTTTTAATTCTTCTGTGATGTATCGTTCTGCACTTACTAATGTTTGCTTTCTTATCCAATTTTCTGGGACTTTATCTTTATGCGTATTTCTTACTTCAATAAAGTAGCCAAACACATTATTACTCCCTATTTTTAATTTTGGAATACCCGTAGTTTCACTTTCTCTTTCCAGCATTTCATCAAGGTAATCTTTACCAGAAAAAGCTATATTTCTCAATTCATCTAATTCTTGGTTAAACCCTTTGGCTATGGCGTTTCCTTTGTTGATGTTGACGGGAGCTTCTTCACTTAAAGCCTCCGTGATTTTTTGCTGAAGTAAATCGCATGAATTGATGTTTTCTGCAAGTACTTGAAAAGCTTCTGTATTGGTTTCTTGAAGCGTTTCCTTAATAGGCACAATGGCTTCAATAGAAAACTTAAGTTGATTCACCTCTCTTGGAGTAATTTTTTGGGTAGCCACTTTGGAGATGAGTCGTTCTAAATCACTTACCTGTTTTAATTGAGTTTGAATAAAGTTCTGCAAAGATGGATTTTGGAGCAAATAATCCACCATCTGATGTCTTTTTTGAATGGCATCAATGTTTTTTAATGGAAGTGCTAACCAACGCTTAAGTAAGCGACTTCCCATAGGCGAAATACTGTGGTCTATGACATCTAATAAAGTTACCGCTTGGCGGTCTGTGGCCTGATAAAGTTCTAAGTTTCTAATGGTAAACTTATCCATCCAAACATAAGCATCTTCAGCTATTCTAGAGACGCTAGAAATATGTTCTAACTGATGATGTTGCGTTTCTGAAAGGTAATGTAGAATCACGCCAGCCGCTATAAGTCCATCTTCTAGTTCATCAACACCAAATCCTTTTAGGCTATTTGTTTTGAAATGTTGATTTAAATTTTCTCTGGCGTAATCAATTTTAAATAACCAGTCTTCTAAATAAAATTCATGAAAATCTTTTCCAAACTGTTCTACAAACTGCGACTTTACCTTTTTAGAAATAAGCACTTCTGCAGGTTGAAAATTACGCATTAACTTATCTATGTAAGCAAGATTTCCTTGAGCTGTTAAAAACTCACCTGTAGAAACATCTAAAAAAGAGATTCCTAGTTGTTTTTTTCCAAAGTGAATAGAGGCTAGAAAATTATTACTTCTTGATTGAAGTACTTCATCATTTAATGCCACCCCTGGAGTAACCAGTTCGGTAACGCCTCGTTTGACTATTTTTTTAGTTTTTTTGGGGTCTTCTAACTGATCACAAATGGCTACTCGCTCTCCAGCTTTCACCAATTTAGGAAGGTACGAATTTAATGAATGATGCGGAAAACCCGCCAATTCAGTACGTTCACCACCGTTGTTTCGATTCGTTAAAACAATGTTTAAAATACGGGCTGTTTTGACAGCATCTTCACCAAAAGTTTCATAAAAATCACCTACCCTAAACAGCAATAAAGCATCTGGATACTTGTTTTTTATTGCGTTATACTGCTTCATTAAAGGAGTAACTTTTGCTTTTTGTGCCATAATTATGTACTGAATTTAAAAAAAGGCTAAGTTAAAAAAAACTACTTGCTCTTTATCTAATCTTTTAAGAATTCTTCGGTCCGTCTGCTCAATTCAACAAATGTATGCAACTTTTAGATTTGAATTTAAAAAAATACTTATTGTTAGTATTGGTAAATGAATATATAAATGTGATTTTTGTAAAAAAAAATTAGATGCGTAAATTAAAAAATGCAGAATTAGACAGAAAATCAATAGAGGAGTTTAAAACAGCTAAAAAAACACCATTAATTGTGATTTTAGATAATGTACGAAGCTTGAATAATATTGGGTCTGTTTTTAGAACATCAGATGCTTTTTTAATAGAAAAAATATACCTGTGCGGTATAACTGCTACCCCACCCCACAAAGATATTAGAAAAACCGCTTTGGGTGCCAGTGAAAATGTAGCATGGGAATATGTAAAAGACACCCTTGCTCTAGTTGAAGAATTAAAACTAAAGAATATTAAAGTTGTGAGTATTGAGCAAGCAGAAAACTCTACATCTTTAGAAAAAATTGATATAAAACCTAATCAAAAACACGCATTGATTTTTGGTAATGAAGTAAAAGGAGTTTCTCAGCCTGTAGTTTCTGCTTCAGATGAAGTAGTAGAAATACCACAGGCAGGCGTTAAACACTCCTTAAACATATCTGTTTCAGTTGGGGTTTGTTTGTGGGAGTATTATAAAAAGCTTCATCTTTAAGCTACTTCACATAGTGAGATATCCATGAATTTGCGTGATTAATATTTTTTGGTTTTAGCAAAAGTTTTCTGTCTTGGTCTAGCAAAAACATACTAGGTGTTGCATTTACATAATAATCTTCAACAGCTTTAGAATTCCATTTTTTTAAATCGCAAGTACTTATAAAATCAAATTGATGAGCAAAATTTTGATAAGCTTTTAAATTGGTGTCTAAAGAAACAAGTACAACCTCAACGCCTTTCTCTTTCCATTCTTTGTAATAGTTATTAATTTCAGGAATTTCTTCTGTACAAGCCGGGCACCAACTTGATCCAAAAACAACTAATATATAATTAGAGTTTACATCAGATAACTTTTGAAGTTCATTTTCACCATTAAATATAGTATTTGAAAAAAGAATATCAGCTACTTGATTTCCTTTTTTCATTTTTCTATACGTTTCAAGTTTTTTAGTTAAACTAGCATCAATTTCACATTCATTTTTTTCTAAAACATGAATGGCCAAATATTCTGAAGCTTGAAATAAACTACGTTGCTCCAACACATCAAAAAGATGACTAAAAGCCATATTGAATTTTAATTCATCTCCTTCTAAGTTTTCTTGCATAGCATCAATAGAAATTTTCATTTCCTTAAAAACTTGTTCCAAACTACCAACTCCATTTTCTATTAACCAAAAGTGATTTTCAATAGCTTCTCTAAATAAACCACTCTTAAACAACCGCATGTCAGAATAGTCTAATCTTCTAAATTCTTCAATAGTTGATGGAATTAATTGAGGTTGTTGTTGTGCAATCATAGCAACATTACTTACTAATTTACGCTTTGGAATAAACCATTTAATGTATGAATTGGCAGGAAGATGGTTAATTAAGTCTTGGTTAGTTTGTTCAATTCTATTGATTTCTTTTTCAATCTGTTGACCTATTTTTTTGTTATTCCCTAATATTTTTTCATTTTCATACCTTTCTTGAAGAAATGACCAGGCACTTAGCACCTGCATTCGTTTAGGATATGCATTTGAATATGCAAAAAATGCTTTGTTTTCTTCACCTTCCAATACCTGAATAGTTGAGTAATCAGAGAAATCATTTCCTTTAAAGTATATTTTTTCATCGGATAAAGCAATTAGTAAATTTTGTTCTTGATTAGGAAGGCTTAAATAGCCCATCCCTTCAATATTCTCATCTAAATTAATTTGAACTTTTCCTTCAGCATCAAATGTATATTGTGCAAGTGGAATAACATCCATCCCCTCAAAAGTATAAATCTGTAGTTCTTGATTTGAAAGTTTTTGAAAATCCAATTGAATTTCTTGGGCTAGAAGAAAAAAAGGCATAAATAAGGATAAAGCGAAAAGTTGTTTATTCATCTTTTTTCTACAAATATAATTACTTTAACATGAAATAAAAAACAGCTACACTAGGTTGTAATAAGAAAAAAGGGTGGTGTTGATGCTATACTGAATAAAACGGAAGGCATCTTGCACATTACTTTACCAGCCCCACAAATTATGATATTAGTTTTGAAAATTTAACTGGTAACTGATTTCTAAACAACCTAAACATAAATTGAAAGAAAAATACAAACTTAAACCAAATGCTGTTTAGTAAGCTTCAACCTATGAAAACCAATCTTTTTTAGTAAAAACAAGTGGTGAGAACCTCTTGTTGATGAAGTTATGAAAACGAAGACCCAAGCGGAATAAAGTTTAGTAGTACCTCAACATACACAAGTTATAACTGGCTTTAAAAAGGTTGAGCTTATGGAAATATCTTGTGTGAGGTTTGGGCATAACGTTCAGTACGCTACAAGATGAGTAGCCACTTAAAATATACAAGATATTAAATACCGTTCGCAGTCAGTACCATTTTCCTAAAACTCTTTAAGTCTACTTTCCGTAATTATTCGTTTCATTAATCAAAGAAAAAGGAGTGAAATACAACAAGTTTTTTAAAACAGAACTATAGACAAGTTTATAATCAAGAGTAAAATCTCCTATTGAAAATGATACCACACCTCACTACTATTACTAATACGCTTTAAAATTAACTTTCTTAAAATCTTAGCACATTTTTCTGTTTTTAATTCCGACTTTTGAATTATTTTTAAGCTATGAGTCAAGTTGTAACATTAAGCATATTCAAATACAGAGGATTTCAATCAAAAGCTTGGGCTTTTGGCATGATGCAGTTTGCTCATCACTACCTCAAAAAGGCAGAAGGATGTGATTTTTATAAGCTTTTAGGAAGCGGTAAAGAAGGATTTAACCCTCTTCCAGACTGGTCTGTTTATTCAGTTTTACAAGTATGGAAAAATGAAGCAGTAGCTAATGATTTTATTCAAAATAGTCAGTTGTTTAAAAATTACCTGAAACATTCATCTTCTCACACAATATTATACATGAAAAGTATTCAAGCAAGAGGCCAATGGTCAGGTAGTAATCCTTTTAAAATGCATGATATAGAAGTAAAGGATAAAAAAATTGCCGTCATTACCCGAGCTAGTATAAAATGGAGCAAGTTATTTACTTTTTGGAAGTTTGTACCTGAATCTCAAAAACCTTTGTCCAATGCAAAAGGTTTGTGTTATACAAAGGGATTTGGCGAGGTTCCTTTTAAAGAAATGGCAACCTTTAGTATATGGAACTCAAAAGATGACTTATTTAATTTTGCCTACCAGAGTAAAGAGCACGTAGAAGCCATAAAGAAAACAAGAAGTATAGATTGGTACTCTGAAGAAATGTTTAGCCGTTTTGTAATTGATAAAAAAATTGGAAATTTTATTCCGTTTTAAATGAAACAATACAAAGGTTTAGACCCTGTATTCAATTTTGATTGAAAAGTAATTGAATTTTTAAAAAACATCATTTAATTAATTTTAATTCCTCTTTTATAGAGGTAGTTTTTATATTTTTGAAAAAACAAAAATTTGATTTTAAAAACCATAGATTTAAGCGTTGGTTACAAAGACTTCAAACCTCCAAAAACCATACTTTCTTCAGTAAATATTGCTATTGAAAAAGGTAAAATGGTAGCTATAATTGGAGTTAATGGTTCTGGAAAATCAACTTTGCTTAGAAGCCTAACAGGCGTTCAAGACAGGCTTAATGGCGAAATTTATATTCAAGACACAGAGATAAAACAGTTAAGCGATAAAGAATTAGCCGCTCAAATAAGCTTGGTATTAACCCATCAACCTATTTCTAAAAATTTAAGTGTTTATGAGTTAGTGAGCTTGGGTAGGCATCCTTACACGAATTGGTTGGGGGTGAATTCTACACAAGACAAGAAACAGGTTTTGAGTGCTTTGCAACAGGTGGGCTTACAAGACCTTAAAAATAAAAAATGTGATGAATTAAGTGATGGTCAGTTACAAAAAGTGCTTCTAGCAAGAGCCATTGCTCAAGATACTCCACTCATTGTTCTAGATGAACCAACAACGCATTTAGACATGTACCATAAAGCTCAGGTGCTTCATCTTTTAAAAAATGTCTGTATAAACACTAAAAAAACAGTTGTTTTTGCATCTCATGAAATCAATTTAGCCATTCAACTTTGTGATGAAATTATTTTAATTCATAAAGATCAGGTAATTCAAGGAAGTCCGGAGCAACTAGCTGAATCTGGAGCCTTCAACAAAATGTTTCCAAAAGATTTAATAGAATTTGATTCACTAAGCAAAAGCTTTAAAGTTGCAAAAATACGGACTGATAAGTATCAGTAAAATCAATATTTCTTATCATTTTTCATGCTTAGCTTTCTAAGTTTTTATAGTTTTATAGAATAAAATAAAAACTATGATACTTAAAAATAAAGTTGCCATTATTACTGGAGCAAGCAGTGGAATTGGTAAAGCTACAGCAGAATTATTTGTAAAAGAAGGTGCAATGCTTGTTCTTTCGGACATTAATGAAAAAGACGGAAAAGCTTTACAAGAAAAACTGAACAAAGTGGAAAAGAAAGTTGTTTTTTTGAAAGCTGATGTAGGTCAAGAGGAAGATCACATCAAGCTAGTTAATTTAGCTTTAAGCGAATTTGGAAAACTAGATATTGCAGTAAACAATGCTGGAATTGGAGGTCCACAAGCAAAAACGGGTAATTATCCAACCGATGGATGGCTTAATGTAATAAATATCAATTTAAATGGTGTTTTTTATGGAATGAAACATCAAATTCAAGCCATGCAAAAAAATGGAAAAGGGAGCATTGTGAATATTTCCTCCATTTTAGGAAGTGTTGGCACACAACAATCTCCTGCTTATGTCACAGCAAAACACGGCATGAATGGACTAACTAAAGCCGCTGCTTTAGAGCATGCTGAGGATTTAATTAGGGTAAATTCTGTTGGTCCAGGCTATATCAAAACTCCCTTGCTGGATAATAATTTAGATGAAGCAACCTTAGAAATGCTTAAAAAAATGCACGCACTTCAACGCTTAGGTAAATCTGAAGAAGTAGCAGAACTTATCTTGTGGTTAGCGAGTGATAAAGCTTCCTTTGTTACTGGATCTTATCACCCGGTTGATGGTGGTTACTTGGCTCAATAACTCAAAAATTGAATAGTGTTGAACCTAACTTACTGCTTTGTTGAAGCATAGAACGAATAATTGAAATTTAAAACTTCAATTATTCGTTATTTACATCTTTACTTGGGTCGTAACTATATCTTCTTTGCTCATTTAGACGTTCAGCAGCTTCAAGTTCTTCTTTTGAAATAACTTTTAAGAAAGAAGGATGTTGCTCAATAGCGTATTGAAGCTTTTCTGTTATTTCTTCTATACTTTCATTTTCATAATCAATTTCCATAGGCTCTTTAATCACCATAGATTGAAGAATACCTCTCTTCTTTATACTTAGTCCTTTTTTGTCAAAAGACCTTCTAAAACCATCAATAACAATAGGTATTACAATAGGTTTCTGATTTTTTATGATGTAAGCTGTTCCTTTTCTTATAGGCTTCCAAGGGGTGGTTGTTCCTTGAGGAAAAGTAATTAACCAACCATCATTTAAAGCTTTTTTTATACTTGTAATATCACTCATTTTTACTTGCCTGTTCACTTCTTTTCCTCCGGCTCTCCATGTTCTATCAATACTCACCGAACCAGCATAAGCAAAAATTTTGGGCACCAATCCTTTTTTCATGGTTTCTCTAGCAGCTACATAGTATAAATTTAATTTAGGATCCCATAAGTAACCAACATTTTTAATGTTATCAATCCTCCCACTTAAGCTTGCATTAAACACATGATACATGGCCACTACATCAGCAAAATAAGTTTGATGGTTAGAAACAAAAAGCACATTGTTATCTGGGAGGTTTCTCAAAATCTCAGACCCTTCAATTTGTAACTGATTAAAACCTCTATACCTTCTATGGGTTAAAACTCCCATAACTCGTATTATCCACTTTTTTAAAAACAAATAATGTCCAAACGGATTTTTTTTAAATAACCCCATTTATATAGCATATTTAGGTGTGCAAAAGTAAGTAAAAATTAACGTTGGTCAACTATCCGTTGCTAATAATAGCATGTTTTACTCATCATCTGTTAAGCAGTTCTTATTTTTTATCTTCTTCAATTTTTTTAATAAATTCTTTTAATTCACTCAAAACCATAGCTGTTGCACCCCAAATAATTTGATTTTGCAAATAAAAACAGGTTACTTTTGTAGCTGGCATATAAGCAGAAGAAACCTCTTTTAATTGTACATGTTCATCGGCCAATAAATCACTAAGTTCAATTTCTATAATTTCTTCTACTTCAGTTTCTTGAGGAACAAAATCTGGTGTAAATTCACAAATCCCTAAAAAGGGATAAACTAAAAAATTTGAAGGAGGTATGTACAGAGGAGTAAGTTTTTTTAAAACGCAAATTTCATTTTTATTCACACCTATTTCTTCTTCTGTTTCTCTTAAAGCTGTACATTCTGTATCGGGATCATTATCTTCAAAAGCGCCTCCTGGCAAACCTATTTGATTGGAGTGTACACCTGGATATTTGTTTCTTCTAATTAAAACTAATTGCACTTGATGATTAGAATTTGGGTATAATAAAACCATCACCGATGCAACTTTTGCATCTAAGGTAGAAAAATCTAATTTTTGCAACTCACTCCGTCTGCTTTCATGCGTCATAATTGCATGCGCTTCTCTTCCTGGTAGTGTATTTTTTCTTATTTTAGCCTCCAAATTTTTAAGATATGAAAAGTCCATTGAGATATTTAAGTTTTATAGTTTTAGCTTTACTATTTATTGCTTGTCAGGGCGAAGATAAATCGAAAAAATCAAACGCTAAAGATAGTGTTGATAAAGAACAGCCAAAAGGGGTTCAAGAATCTTCCTTGCCTGAGGTAAAAATTCCAACGAATGGTACAGAAGTGGTTGATGTTTCGCATATTGAAACACTAACCCAAGAAGAGTTAATTCCGTTTTTGACCAAATATGAAAAAAGAAATGCAGAAACAATGGCTAAAATTTCAACCGAATTTGGCGACATAGAGATTCAGCTGTATGCAGGACCAAGATTGCATCGGTTAAATTTTGTTCGACTTGCCAAACTCGGATATTTTAATACAACTTGCTTTCATAGAGTAGCAGAAAACTTTGTAATACAAGGAGGAAACTCAGATCAAGTAGCCACCTCTCAAATGCGAAAAAAAATTGGTAATTACCTAATTCCAAATGAGTTTAAACCAATCCATCGGCATAAATATGGTGCTGTTGCTGCCGCTAAATTTTCTCAGCAAAATGTAAGTAATGCTTCCTCTCCTTTTGAATTTTATATAGTTACTAAAGAAGACGGGGCGCATCACTTAGACGAAGATCATACTGTTTTTGGTAGAGTAGTTTCTGGTATGGATGTGGCTGAAAAGATTTCCTCTGTTGAAGTAGATGGTAGCGAATGGCCTATTTCAGATATTTGCATTGAGGTTGAAGTGTACAAACCTTAAACAAGAACTCACTTGAAGGAAATTTAGCTTTTGCATAAACATTTTAAAAATCCTAAATTCTCAATAAAGTTCAAAAACTAAAGAACAGATTTGATGGAATAGAAATTTAAAATCATATTTTTGTGAATTATTGAATATAATCCTTTTTCACATCGATATCTTTTGTGAAATTTTAATTGTTAAAGACACATGAAAAAAACAGCTTTAAATCAAATACACCATAAACTAGGAGCTAAAATGGTACCTTTTGCAGGTTATGAAATGCCTGTTTCTTACAAAGGCGTAAATATTGAACATGAAAATGTAAGGAAAAACCTTGGCGTTTTTGATGTTTCTCACATGGGCGAATTTTTTGTAACAGGCCCTCAAACCATTGATTTAATTCAAAAAATTACTTCAAATGATGCTTCTAAACTAGTTGATGGTCAAGCGCAATATACCTGTTTGCCTAACAATGAAGGGGGGATTGTAGATGATTTAATTATCTATAGGTTTCATGCTGAAAAATTTCTTTTAGTAGTTAATGCTTCTAATATAGAAAAAGACTGGAATTGGATTAACCAACATAATAGCTTTGACGCACAGCTTAAAAACGAATCTGAAAGCTATTCGCTATTAGCCATCCAAGGTCCAAAAGCTGTTGAAGCAATGCAAAGTCTTACTTCAGAAAACTTAAGTGAAATCAAGTTTTATCATTTTAAAGAAACTGATTTTGCGGGGTGTAAAGATGTAATTATTTCGGCCACAGGTTATACGGGTAGTGGTGGATTTGAAATCTACTTTAAAAATGAAAGTGCTGAAAAAATTTGGCAAGCAGTGATGGAAGCCGGAAAAGATTTTGGTATTGAACCTACCGGCTTAGCCGCAAGAGACACACTAAGACTTGAAATGGGCTTTTGTCTGTATGGCAACGATATTGATGACACCACCTCTCCAATTGAAGCCAAATTAGGCTGGATTACTAAGTTCAATAAAGATTTCATCAATTCTGAAGCTTTGAAAAAAGAAAAAGAAGAGGGAGCCAAAAGAAAATTAATTGGATTTGAATTAGAAGGAAAAGGAATTCCTAGAAAGGATTATATCATTTTAGATGAAAATGAGAATGAAATAGGTGTGGTGACTTCAGGTACTATGTCACCAAGCCTTAAAAAAGCTATAGGTTTAGGTTATGTTAAAACTGAATTTTCTAAGTTAGAAAATCCCATATTTATTCAAATTAGAAAAAAAATCATTCCTGCTAAAGTGGTAAAAACTCCATTTTACAAAGCATAAAAAAGAGTTGTTATTCCCTAAAACAGGCACTTGCAATGTGCCTGTTTTTTTTTATTGAAGCATAGCAAAAATCATTGTATAATCAAATTGATTTAGAGGGACTAAAAAGCAGTTATAAATGGCAAAAAAAAGCAAACGCATATTAATATTAGGGGGTAGCGGTTTTTTAGGAGCACATCTTTATAAAGAACTGCAAGCCTATTTTGATGTGTATGCCAGCTATCATACGGGGCAAGAAAAGTATCATAAAAACATGCGTTTTGAACAATGGGATGCCTATGAAGAATCGCCAGCTTTATACATTCAACAAATAAAGCCAGATGTTGTAATTTCTGCCTTTAGAACCTCAGCCAACAATCAAATACAAGTGCATCAAGAACTAGCTATATTGGCATTAGAATTTGGCTTTCAAATCATCTTTTTTTCATCTTCAAACGTATTTGATGCGTTTACCAACTACCCATCCTATGAGTATGACAAAACCCTTTCGGTGAGCAACTACGGAAAATACCAAATCAGAATTGAAAACCTACTCATGCGGTTACCTGAGGCGCATTTTTGTATAGCCAGACTTCCTATGATTTTTGGAAAAGATTCACCTCGAATAAATGAAATAAAATGGTTACACGATATAAACGAGGCAATTGAAGTTTTTCCTAACGTTGTAATTAATGCAACTGTTTATTCTAAAATTACCCAACAAATTCATTACATAATTAATCGTGAGTTAGCTGGTATTTATCATTTAGGAAGTTCAGATTTAATTCATCATAACGAATTGATAGAAGAGATTTGCTTCAAACTACAATTAAATCAACCACTGTTTAAACAAGTATATGATTCTAATAATGATAGGTATTTAGCTCCTATTCCAAAAGATCATCCGCTACCTTCAAACTTGCAAATTAGCATGGAAGAGGTGATAAAAAAA
>JAIUMH010000010.1 GCA_022565635.1 Flavobacteriaceae bacterium
TTTTATTGTAGAGGCGTTTGAATCAAACGCCTCTACAATAAAAACAAACGCCTCTGCAATAAAACACCCCCCTCTACAATAAAAACAAACGCCTCTACAATAAAACAACCCCCTCTTCAATAAAACAAACGCCTCTACAATTTTTCATTAAAATCACTTCCACTTAATACCACAACCCATACTTGGCTTTTGGTTTCTAGGGGGTTGTTGGTTATTCAGTAATGCATCAAGGGCTTCGCGAATATTTCTTCCGGTAACATTGATGCCATTTTTTGGTCTTGAATCATCTAATTGACCACGGTAAAAAAGTTCGTCTGCATTGTCAAACACGTAAAAATCGGGAGTACACGCGGCTTTATAAGCTTTAGCTACTTCCTGTGTTTCATCATATAAATAAGGAAAAGGATAGTTTAATTTTCTTCCATATTCCCACATTTTATCCGGATGGTCTTCTGGGTAATTTTCCACGTCATTACTAGAGATGGCTACAAAGCCAAAACCTAAAATTCGGTAATCATTAGCCAATCGAATAATTTCATCATTAATGTGCTTTACATAAGGGCAATGATTACAAATAAACATCACTACTGTGCCTTTATTTCCTTTTACATCTTGAAAACTAAAGTAATTTTTGGTCAACGTATCTTGCAAACGAAAATCGGGAGCTTTTGTTCCCAAATCCAACATAGTAGAAGGTGTTAATGCCATTTCTTTTTTGCGCTAAGTTAAACATTTTTAGAGTGACTAGCAATATGAAATTTCAAATCAAAAATCGTTTACTTCAAAAGCGATAATGCGTAAAGGGCTTCTCTACCAATTTGTCGACTCCTTTCTAAGTAGGTTGCTTGCATCTCGGGAGTTCCGTCAGAAGATTTTGGGTCTTCGTAGGTCAATGAAAAACGCTTTAGCGCATTAGGAATGAAGGGGCAATTTTCATCGGCGTGATCACAAGTCATAACCGCTATGAATTTTTCAGGTAAACTTTTGTCATTAATTGTTTTTGAAAAACAAGTCAAACGTTTAGTTGCCAAATAATTCAAATCTACCTTTTGGTTCTCTTCTGAAAGACTTTCATTCAAGTATTTTTCTTCAACTGAAAAACCTTGATGAATCAATGCCTTTAAGGTATTTTGATGAATTCTAGTAGCTTCTGTTCCAGCCGAAAAAGTCTGAAGATGACTTAAATTGAATTCTTCAACAGCTATTTGCCACCAGATTTGTGCTAAATGACTTCGCCTTGAATTATGCGTGCAAACAAAGACTAAATTCAATTTTTCCTCCTGAATAAGTTGAATTTCCTTGGCTAAATTTTGAAGCACTTTTTTTCTATCTTCGGAAATTAAATCTACCGAAGATTGAAGTAAGTCTATTTCTTTTTTTAATTCCATCTTAATTTAGTATTTCCAACGATTGGCAATGGCTACCAAAGAAAGCATCACAGGAACTTCAATTAAAATTCCTACAACGGTGGCTAAGGCTGCGCCAGAATTTAACCCGAATAAAGCAATAGCAACGGCCACAGCTAATTCAAAAAAGTTACTGGCGCCAATTAAAGAAGAAGGAGCGCAGATTTGATGTTGTAGTCCTATCCATTTACCACTGAACCAAGCAATAAAAAAGATGAAATAAGTTTGAATGGTAAGCGGAACGGCAATGAGTAAAATATGAAAAGGTTGCTCTATAATTTGACTTCCTTGAAAAGCAAACAACAACACTAAAGTAGTAAGCAATGCAATGATGGAAACAGGCTTCAACTTAGGAAGGAAGAAGTTTTCTAGCCATTTTTTTCCCTTTGATTGAATCAATAATTTATTAGAAATATAACCAGCAACAAGCGGAATGACCACAAAAATAACCACCGAAGATAGAAGGGTGTTATAAGGAATTTCAATATTGGTTACACCTAACAAAAACCGAACAATAGGAATAAAAGCTACCAACAAAACCAAGTCGTTGACAGAAACTTGTACTAAAGTATAATTAGCATCTCCCTTAGTTAGGTAAGACCAAACAAATACCATAGCCGTACATGGAGCCGCTCCTAAAATTATAGCACCAGCAATGTATTCCTGGGCAAGCTCAGGTTCTAAATAAGCATGAAAAATCTGATCTAAAAATAACCAAGCAAAAAAGGCCATGGTAAAAGGCTTGATTAACCAGTTAACAATGAGCGTTAAGCTCAAACCTTTCATATTCTGACCTACATTTTTTAATGCCGAAAAATCAATTTGCACCATCATTGGGTAAATCATCATCCACACCAAAATAGCCACAGGAATATTGACTTTCGCAATTTTCAATTCGCTTAAAAAAGCAATGGAGTCACCTGCCACATTACCAATTAATATTCCAGCTATTATACCTAACAAAACCCAAAGGCTCAAATAACGCTCAAATGTTCCCATTATAGAGTTTTAAAAAATTAAATTTCAGCAACAACCAGAATTGGGTTCGCATTGCATTTTTTGAAATTCAGACAATTTCATTTTTGGTTTTTTACTTCTGGGAATTTTATTTTCTGGAATCCCACATTTATCCTTCGCTAAACAATCCGTTAAAGTAGGCTGAAGTACAAACTTTTCATTCTCAAAAGTCAATTCATATTTACCAATGGTGGTTGATTGATATTCTACCTCCACTTCCAGGTGTTCGCTTAAAAACAATTGTTTTTCTGAAAGTTTGATAATGGAAAGTAACTTTTTAGCTGAAAGTCGGTGGTCCACATCATCAGCTGTCCATAGTTGAAAGTTGGCTTTTTTCTCATCGCGAATTGTGCCACCACAATCAATGAATTTTTTATTTACCTCCCCTACTTCAGTGACATGAAAATGTGGGGGTACTTTTTCGCCAGAAGCCAATTCAAATTGAATTTCTTCTCTATTTTCTAAAATAGCTTTTACTTCCTTAATCGTCATACGTTTGATTTTTTAAGATGAACAACATTGAATGGAATTAGGGGATTGAAGGTTTTGAAATAAGTTGGAAATTTTATCCCAATGATTTGCATCAATACAGTAGCAGACCGATGTTCCTTCAATAGTTCCTTGAATAAGTCCTGAGTTTTTTAAGACCTTTAAATGCTGACTAATGGTGGCTTGTGCCAGACCAATCTCATCAACAATAGCCCTACAAACACAGGTTTGTTCTTTGATTAAAAACTTGACAATAGCCACCCTAGCAGGATGGGCTAAAGCTTTAGCTAGCTCAGCTAACTGAAGATCTTCTTGCTTATAAAATTCTGTTTTCACTAATCCCATAGTGCAAACTTACAAAATAATTCATTCATCGTAAAATTACGATGAATGAATTATAAAAAGAACCACACTTTTTAAAGGTGTGGTTCTCTCTAACAATCTTAAAACAACAACAATCAAAACTATTTTAAAACAAGAAGCTGTAAGTCATCATAATTTGGGTGATTCTGTTATTTGAAAAAGCAGGACGTTGAATTCCGGTTTGTACAAATTCATCAGCTCGATCAAAAAAGGTTCTTTGCCAAGCAAAATCTATATTATTGCTTCCAAATTTATAGCCAAACCCAAGCGATACGCCTTGTGTATCACCAAAAAGCATATCATCATTAAAAGGAGTTTGTGAGAAATGGTATCCCGTTCTAAAACTCCAATCGTTCACTACAAACTCTCCACCTGCATTAAAATTATGCGTTGCTTGGAAAGTATCACTCACTTCAGAATTTAGACCTAAACCACTAGAAAAACGTTGGTTTGCAAAATCTTGGTAGGTATAATCCAAACTGATTAATCCTGACTGACCGAACACATAAGCTAAACTTCCCGTAGCTTTTCCAGGACTTCTAAACGAGTACTCTGGGAAAAAATTAATTACGTCAGGAAAGGCCGTAATATTACCTTCAGTTTGAGTTAAAACATCAACGCCTTGCGTTATCTCTTCTTCAATATTATACCAAGTAGGTGTTGTTACCGAAGCACCAAGACGTAAGCCTTCTATTACATAAATTGCTCCCAATTGCATAGAAAAACCACCTCCTCTAACACGGAGGTCGTTTTCATAAAACAAATCAATCACCTCCCCTTCAGGATTATTTACACTTTCATAATAAGAGGTAAAACGGTCAAAATTAATGATATGAGCATTCAAATTAGCTCCTATATATAGGTTTTCATTAATTTGGGTTCCTAAATTAAAATTGATTACAGAATTCACTCCCGACTCACGTTGTGACATATCATTGCCATAACTTGAACCAATGATATTAGATTGGTACTGATCATTACTTCCGCTAATAGGGTCAATTAAAAACCCCTGAAACCCTAGAAAAGCTTCTTGACCAGCAAAACCGAAATTATTTCCCATAAACCGATAAACTCCATCTAAGGATTCTCCCTGACCAACTAAAAGTTCACCTGAATTAATTCCATTGGCGCGACCTACAAAATAATCCCCAATACTTTCATTAGTGGTTCCAAAGGCTCTAAAGTTTCTGTTGAAGTTTCCTGTTCTTTCGTAGTTCACTCCAAAAGTAAATTTTCTAAATGTGGCGTTGGGGTCGTTACTTTCAAAAACAAAAACACCTCCTGCTTGTGGCATTCCTAAGCGTGTTCTTCGGCTGGTAGCATTACCTATTTCAAGACCAGCATCTCCAAATTCGGTACTTACTCTATTTTTTCTATGATCAAAAGTAAAAGCCGCTGCATTTGTAGTAAAAACTGCAGAACCAGCTGGATTTACTTTAAGCGAAGAAAGGTCATTACCTAATGCTCCAAAAGCACCTCCCATACCAACAAATCTTGCTGTTCCTGTTAATTCTTGTGTGGAATATCTTAATCCGTCATAAATATCTTGCGCTGTGAGTGAAACACTCACTAGCGCAAGACCTAAACTTATTGCTATTTTTTTCATTAGAATCTGTTTATGATTAATTATCTTCTACCTCCTCCAGAACGGCCTCCGCCACCTGAGCGTCCACCTCCAGAACTTCTCATACTACCTCCAGAGCGCATACTTCCAGAGCTTCTAGAAGGAGAACTACTTCTCATAGTTGAACGAGTATTAGTACTTCTGCTGCGTGTTGTACTTCTATTGCTAGAACGTACAGCGCTTCTATTTACATTTCCACGAGATGTAGCTCTGGCATTTACACTTCTAGGGTTTCTCACTCTACTCACATTTCCACGAGTAGCTCTTGTATTAGCTCCTCTTACGTTAGAACCTCTTGTAGTTCCACGCACATTACTACCACGTGTAGTACCACCTCTTACATTACTGCTTCGTGTTGAACCACGAACACCAGCTTGACGTGTATTTGAAGTACCTCTTATGTTTCTACTCCCTCCACGAGTTCCACTGTTGTTAGAACGTACGTTTTGGTTACTTCTTACACCTTGAGAACGAGTACCGCTTCTACCTTGGTTAGAACGCACATCAGACCTATAATTATTGGAAGCTACAGAAGAACGGTATCGCTGACCAGACAAACCAACGCCAGAGTTTCTATACCCTCTGTGGTAAACGCCAGCATAATAACCACCTCCACCATAGAAGCCACCCCAACCAGGTCCGTAGAAGCCACCGCCCCAGCCCCAACCGGGACCGTAGAAACCGCCGCCCCAACCGAAGCCACCGCCCCAGCCCCAACGTGGACCATAGAAGCCGCCCCAGCCCCAACGAGGACCCCAGAAGCCACCCATGCCCCAGCCAGGACCCCAAAACGGATCGTAGAAGCCGCCGCCCCAACCGCCACCGCCCATCACGTTGACAGTAACATTAGAACCAGCTCCACCCCAACCTGGGTTAGCTGCTGCTTGACCACCAAAGTCGTCATAATACACCTCATCTTCATAATAAACCTCATTTTGTTGAGCAGGTCTAGACTGGTAATTATCACCTTGTCCTTGATCACCAACACCTCTAGCTTGAGAAATCTGTTGACTTTGCTCTCCAAAATAGTTTGAAAAATCAGTATTGGTTGTTGCACTACTCGAAGATTGTTGTGCTCTTGGCTGACTAGAAGCCATTCTTTGCTCGTTGGCAGGCGTTGACCTGCTACCGTATATACCATCATTGGCTCCTACGTTGTGATAAGAACCACAAGAAGACATAAAAACCACGGTAACCGCACTAAATCCAAGTGCTTTCAAATTTGTTTTAAGATTGTTGAATAACATAACTTGTGGTTTTAAATTGTTTTACTTATTGTTATTTTACTTAGTTTTGCTAACTAATTAATTGTCGATTAATAATACACAATTTTTGTGCCAAAATAAGAAATTTATAAAGATGAGTAAAAAGTTAACCCAACGATCTGAAGATTATTCAAAATGGTATAATCAACTAGTGGTAGAAGCAGACTTAGCAGAAAACTCTGCTGTACGAGGAAGTATGGTTATAAAACCCTATGGTTATGCCATTTGGGAAAAAATGCAAGCGGAACTGGACCGAAGATTTAAAGAAACTGGTCATCAAAATGCTTATTTTCCACTTTTTGTTCCTAAACATCTTTTTGAAGCCGAAGAAAAAAACGCAGAAGGTTTTGCTAAAGAATGTGCAGTTGTTACTCACTACCGATTAAAAAATGATCCTGACAACGAAGGCAAACTTATTGTAGATCCTGAAGCAAAATTAGAAGAAGAGCTTATTGTAAGACCAACTTCTGAAGCTATTATATGGAGCACCTACAAAAATTGGATTCAATCTTATAGAGATTTACCTATCTTGGTGAATCAATGGGCTAATGTGGTACGCTGGGAAATGCGTACACGCTTATTTTTAAGAACTGCTGAATTTTTATGGCAAGAAGGACATACTGCACACGCCACCAAAGCCGAGGCCATCACAGAAGCAGAAAAAATGAATGAAGTATATGCTGAATTTGCAAAAAATATTTTAGCTATACCCGTTGTTAAAGGAAGAAAAAGCCCAAGTGAAAGATTTGCTGGAGCGGTAGAAACTTACTGCATTGAAGCTTTGATGCAGGACGGAAAAGCACTTCAAGCTGGCACATCTCACTTTTTAGGTCAAAATTTCGCAAAAGCCTTTGATGTAAAATACACTTCCAAAGAAGGAAAACAAGAATATGTTTGGGCTACAAGCTGGGGAGTTTCAACACGCTTAATGGGTGCGTTAATCATGAGTCATAGTGACGATCAAGGTTTAGTTTTACCACCAAGACTAGCACCTTACCAAGTTGTAATCGTTCCTATATATAGAAAACAAGAACAACTGGATCAAATCTCTGAAGTAGCAGAAGAATTGATGAGTGAATTAAGAGCTCAAGGCATTCGTGTAAAATTCGATGATAGAGACACCCATAAACCCGGCTGGAAATTTGCTCAATACGAATTACAAGGAGTGCCGACAAGAATTGCTATCGGCCCTAAAGATTTGGAAAAAGGAACAGTTGAATTAGCTAGAAGAGATACCTTAAGCAAGGAGTTTGTTAATAGAGATGAAGTAGTTGATAAAATTGTTGACTTAATGGAAATAATTCAAGATGCGCTCTACACAAAAGCTCTTGACTTCCAAAAAACACATACAACAGAAGTAGATTCATTTGATGAATTTAAAGAAGTTTTGAAAAATAAAGGAGGATTTATTTCAGCTCACTGGGACGGAACAGAAGAAACTGAACAAAAAATTAAAGAACTAACAAAAGCAACCATACGCTGTATTCCAGATCATCAAAAGAAGGAAGAAGGTAAATGTGTTTTAACTGACTCAAAATCAGAAGGAAGAGTTTTGTTTGCTAAGGCATATTAATTTTTTTAATTTTTTTTGTTGAAAAATTTTGGGGAAAGAATTAAATGACCTATTTTTGCATCCGCAAATAAGCAATGGTCCGTTCGTCTAGTGGTTAGGACGCCAGGTTTTCATCCTGGTAACAGGGGTTCGATTCCCCTACGGACTACAAAAAAGAAAAATTAAAATGGCAAATCACAAGTCAGCATTAAAAAGAATTAGAAGTAACGAAACCAAAAGGCTTCGTAACAAGTACCAACACAAAACTACAAGAAATGCAATTAAGAAGTTAAAGTCTATTGCTTCTAAAGAAGAAGCTTCAGCTGAGCTTCCAAAAGTTGTTTCTATGGTTGACAAGTTGGCTAAAAGAAATATAATCCATAGCAATAAAGCTGCTAATTTGAAATCTCAGTTAGCTAAGCACGTAGCTGCACTTTAATTGTTGTAGATTTATCATATATCCGCTTGGATAATTTCCAAGCGGATTTTTATTGCTACAAATTAATCTTAGTAGATAAGTTTGTGTTTCATAGTTAAAGTTTTTTGGTTAATATTTAAAAAGCTACCTTCGGGTGGCTTTTTTTATTTGTTGTATCATATACTAATATTTAAAGTTCATTCTACCTGTGCACATTAGCACCGCAAAGTTAAATAAACATACCACAATGAGGACAAAAATAAGATAGAGTAGTTACGCACCCTACAAATGGCTATGTTAGAAGTTGGTGATGTATAAATTTACACTATTTATTCCTATCGGAGTTCTCTTAAATTCTACTTGCTTATAGAAATTGTAGCAATGCATTTGAAATCAAATGAAAAACAACTTATACCAATACCTTATCAACCTTACACAAAAGAAAATATTTTACTATCGAGTTTAAAATGTTCGGGCTTCAATAACTGAAACTGAATCTATATCTTTATTACTATAAAAGTTTTCAATTTAGGCAAGCTATAGAGTCAATCAGATAAATTTGTTAGAATTATGATAGGGTTGACTTGAAAACTAAGCAGAACATAGCATTTAAGTCCAAGAGAAACACCTGGACAGTGATTAATAATGATACTTATCCAACTAAAGGTTTTCAAGAGGTATATCGGCTCAAAACTTTAAACTTGTGGGTAATAAACATAAATAACAAACAAAAAAACCTTACAATGATTTGTAAGGTTTTTTCAAAAATTAAAACAACTAATTGATTAATCTTCTTCTGGAGTAACAATTAAAGTTTCAACTCCTTCTTTTTCTTCAATTATTGTAAACTCAGATCTTCTGTTCTCTCTGTGTTGAGCTTCAGTACATCCTTGAGCACAATCATTAATAGGTTCAGTTTCACCTTTTCCTTCATACTCTAATCTAGATTCATCAACGCCTTTAGAAACTAAATACTCAACGGTGCTCTTAGCACGTCTTTCTGATAAACCTAAGTTATAAGAAGCAGGACCTCTTCTATCTGTGTGTGATGTAACAAGAATTCTTATATCATCATATTTCTGAAGTGTTTCAGCTAAACGGTCAAGTTCTAAAGCAGCTGAAGCTTTGATTTCAGATTTATCAAATTCAAAGAATACTTGGTCTAAAACAATTTTTCTTTCAGCAATTAAAGGCTCTATCATATCAAGTGCTAAATCAACAGGCATACTTTCACCTGCTGCTCGTATTTCAACAGAAACACTTTCATACCCCTCTTTATTTCCTTGTACATCGTATTCTTGGTTACTTATAACAAGTAATTCAACTAAACCAGCTTCATTGGTGTTACCTCTAGAAATTTCGGTTTCGTCTTTATCATACACAATCACTTGAGTATTAGCTAAAGGCTTGTTTGTTGCCGCGTCAACAGCAGTAATCATCAATAAAGTTTCGTCAAGTGGTTGCAACAAATCAACTTGATAAATATTATCAACTGTAGAAAGTCCACCTCTATTAGAAGATACATATCCAGATTCTTTTCCTTTGTAATAAGCAAAAGCAAAGTCGTCTGAAGAAGTATTCACTGGGGCGCCTACATTTGTAGGATAGGTAAACTTACCATTGATTTCAGAAGCGTAAAACACGTCTAAACCACCTAGACCTAAATGACCATCACTAGAAAAGAATAAACGTTTATCTTCATCCATAAACGGGAAACTTTCTCTTCCAGGAGTATTAATTTGGTCTCCTAAGTTCTTAGGCTCACCAAAATTGCCGTCAGCATCAATAGCTACTTGATAAATATCAGAATTTCCAAATCCACCAGGCATATCACTTGAAAAATAAAGCGTACTTCCGTCAGGGCTAAGGGCTGGGTGACTGTAAGAATATTCAGAATCGGTAAATGATAAAGGCTGTACATCTTTCCACTGTCCATTAACAAGTGTAGCTTTATACAATCTCAATCTACCTATTCCGTCCTCATCAGCTTCATATTTATTTCCATCTCCCATATTGGTTCTTGTAAAATAAATTGTTTTACCATCTTGAGTAATAGCAATAGTTCCTTCATTGAAATTAGAATTCACATCACCAGGAATTTCATCTTCATTTTTCCATGTACCGGCCACATTTTCTGCAACAAATATGTTTAAAACAGGTTGATCATTCCAACCATAAGTTCTACCTGATTTATTTCTAGCCGAAACAAAATAAAACATATCATTATGTTCGTAACCGCCAAAATCTGAATATTCACCAGAATTCACTTCCATCTCAGAAATACTAAAGTTTGGTTCTTTGGCTTTTAATTCAGCATAGTAATTCGGGTTTTTCAAAAAGAATTTAGCGCGCTTATCATCTGGAGCAAGCTTTGCAAATTCATGCATATTCTCATTAGACTCATCAATTTTACCATTCACTTTTAAGGCAGAAGCAAATCTAAAGTAATCTTCAGCTTCAATCCCTTCATTTTTTCTAATGAATAGTTTATAGAAACGCTCAGCTTCTTTCATATTGAAAAGGTTGTAATTGGCTTCAGCCGCTCTTCGATAAACATAAGCATTACCTTTTCCTTTTTTAATTAGTTTTTCGTATTGCTTTGCAGCATCCACAAACTCTAATCGATCAAAATGCTTATCTGCCTTTTTAGTATCGTTATTTTGTGCTGTTAAAACAGACAATCCAATAAAGAATACAAAGGCTATATTTAAAATATTTTTCATAGTTCTTAACTTATATAATTTATGTGATTAGAAGTATCTTGGTGATAAATAGGTTTTCTTCTTAAAGAAGATGTCAAAAATCATAAAGACTTCATATGAAGGCCTGTTTAAATCGCTGGTTGTTGCATCATAAGCAAAACCAATATGCCACCATGGCGTTGGCTTAACCCCTGCCAAGAAGCTAAATGCATCATCAACACGGTAAGAAGCTCCTAACTCAAAGCGATCCATAAAAAGGAAGTTTAAGTTAGCATCCCAAGAAAACTGGTCATTATTACCAACTTCAGAAAAAACTGATCTAGCAAACACAGATGGCTTAATTTTTAAGTTATCTGTTGCTTCCCAAACATATCCTGCAGTACCAAAGAAATGTCTTGCTTGGTTACCCCATTCAATTCCTTGTTCTGTAAAGTGTCTTGATTCTAAGAAGTTAGGCACCGATAATCCAACATAAAAGTTGTTGTTGTAAAGAAAGAAACCAGCTCCAAAAATTCCGTGCGTCTCACTAATATTATTAGCAAATGCAGGGTCATTAGGATTTTGAAGTCCAACACCAGCAAGTCCAATATCATTAAAAGTTGCTCCAACTTTCACCCCAAAAGCTAATTTCCAATCATTTTGAAAATCAATTGTATAGGAGATATCTGCCATTAAATCTGTTAAATCTGTAGGGCCAATTCTATCATTAATTGCTGATAGTCCTATACCTACATTTCCACCAATAGGGGTGTGTGCATGAAAGGTACCCGTAGTAGGAGCTCCATCAATTCCTTGCCATTGTTCTCTGTACAACATTCCCACACTCAGGCTCTCTTTAGAACCTGCATAAGCTGGGTTGATCACATTCATGTTGTACATGTATTGCGTGTACTGTGGATTTTGCTGGGCTTCAGCATGATAACTATATAAAAGCCCAATCACACAAAATAATACATAAATCTTTTTCATCTTGAAATATTAATTTATTAGTTGTTGATTATTGTTCTCTATTAATGTAAAGCCATCCTTTTTCAGAACGACTAAAACTATCGTTTGATTCTCTCAGTTTAATTACGTAGAAATAAGTTCCTGTAACCAAATTACTACCCCCTTGATCTTGTCCAAAAAACTCGTTGGTATAGTTGGACGCTTCATAGACTTTTCTACCGTAGCGATTGAAAATTTCTAGTTTTTCAACACCAAGTGTTTCGTTTAAGAAAGTAAGATCAAATGAATCGTTAATGCCATCGCCATTAGGTGAAATACCCTCTGGAATAACACAGCTTTCAATAATTGGTCCTTCTCCCTCATCTTGTCTAGTAAAGGCAAAAGTGAAGAACTCTGTTATTTCACATTCATCAATGGTAACGGTAACACTGTATTCACCTTCTAAAGACTCAGCCTGGTTGATATTATTCCAAGTAAGTGTAAGATTAGATGAATTTTGAGTAGAGCCATCTGGTAAATTCCATGAAATATTAGTATCTGAATCGTTGATATCATAGCCACTCATGAATGTAGTTTCAAATTCATCGTAACAAACATTTCTATCCAATACAGTAACATTATGACCTTCAGACAAAACAACTTGGTAATTCTGGACTTCTTGACATCCATTCACGGTAACAGTTAATTCATATTCACCAGATTCAGATACCTCTAGATTTTGAGTAGTATCACCCGTATTCCATTCAAAAGTAACGTCAGCATTTTCTTCTGAAGGTATCAAAAATTCAATTTCAGGTTCAATAACAAAAGAGCTCAATCCATCTTCTGAAATACAACCTACCAAGGCTTCTGTTTGTCCTACAAAGTTGAATTCAACAAAATCAACTTCTACCGTGTAGGTATCAAAACAGTTAGCAAACTCAACTTCTACATCATAAATTCCAGGTTCATCTGGAGTTAAAGTAAAATTAGTTTCACCTTCAAGGGCTTCACCATTAAAAAACCACTGGTAAGACAACTCTGGAATAGTGATGTCAAAATCTTCAATATCTAAGTCTGGATTTTCAATAATGTCATCTATAATTCCCTCGGCGTCAGCAATGGCATCATCCAAATCTTGTTGGTTATTAGGTGTTGCATCAAGGGTGACACTTTCACCAGGACAGATTAATTCTGTAGTTGGCAAATCAACATCTGGTCTTGGGAAGAAATCAACAAAAACCTGACCAGAATTGAAACAAACTGGCGGATTATTAACAGGATCAATAGGATCTAGTACAAAAACAAACAAGGTATAAAGACCCGTTTCATCGACTTCTAGCGATGGGCCATCAGCGCCTTCAATTTCTTCACCATTGATTGTCCAAGCATAATTTAAAATACCTGTATCTAGTGGAAAATCACTTTCCAGTAAAACTGGGTCTCCGTCACACTCAGTTTCTGGGTTAATAAAAGTTAAATCATCACCTAAATCAATATCACCAATGCTGAAACTTTGGCCTTCTAAGAAAACTGCTGTAGGTAAAATTGTATCAGAATAATCTGCAACGGCTAGTTTTATTGTATAAATTTCACCCGGTATAACATCTGCTGAAGCAGTTAACGGAATTGTTTGGCCGTCAAAACTAGTTGCTGGATTATTACCATCATAAAATTGCGATGCAGCAAACACACCTAAATCACCTGCATATTGGCCAGGGAGACAAGTTACGTTATGAACATTGGTTATGGTTGCTGGAATATTAGTACCAGGCAAAGTTGCAATATTTAAACCTCCCAAATCTAAAAGAACATCATCATTATTTGGGTTTCCATCAATATTATAAAAATTAGCTTCTTCGATTCCTGGACCGCTTAGAATAAAAGCGAAAATGTCTGCAAATGTACATGGATATGAAGGAAACGAATACTCTGTAGAAGCCATAACGTAATTAAATTCTATTGACTGCTGAAAAGGAACAAAATCAAAAGTAATGACGGTAGCGTTATTCGTGTTTGCCGGACCTCCAAGCAAGCTTAAATCATTATCTCCACCCCATGAGCCACCTGGTAATCCAAAAGGAGGGTTTGGTGGTAATTGATTAATATTAGTGGACGCCATTACAATACCTCTATCAAAAGGAAAAGCTGTACCTTCTCCATCAAAATATCCAAAACTATCAAATGCAAGTCCAGATTCTCTAGAGTTGTTTGGTGACTCAACGTTGTCAACAACTTTACATTCTCCTTGAACCAGCACCTGGTCAATTAACTCGAACAAGGTGTATTGGTCATCGTCGGGGTCTCCTGTTGAAACATCAACGGGTTCAAAAACTTGAATGCCTTGTGCTATTCCCAGATAAGAAAAGCACCACATCAAAACAAAATAAAATAATTTTTTTGTCATAATTAACTAGGGGTTTTAATTTTACTATTGCTGTCTATTAATATATAACCAACCTTTGTATTCACTACCGTAAACTGGGTCGGTTTGAGTAAATTTAATTACAATGAAATACGTTCCTGTAATTAAGCTATTTCCTCCTTGATCTTGACCAACAAAACTGTTTTCATAGTTATTTTGTTGGAACACTTTTTTACCGTATCTATTGAAAATTTCTAATTTAGAAATCCCTGAACGGTCATTTAAAAACCTTAAATCCAATGAAGGGTTCATTCCTTCTGGTGAAATTCCTTGAGGTATGATACAATTTTCAATTGGATAACGTTCTAATTCAATTTCAGTTTCACAATCACCAACAACTAAGCGAACACGATCAATATCATTCATTGCACCGGTAACAGATCCAATTTCAAATTCAAAATTAACCCCAGTAGCAGGTTGTTGTTGTCCGTTTACAAACCAAGCAATGCTGGTTCCTTGTGCTAATTCTTGGTCATCTGCTAAGGCTTGTAATTCAACAGTTTCACCAACACAGAACAGATTATCTCCAGAATTTTCAACAAATATACTAAGATCTTGAGTTCCTACAAAGGTGCTGGCAAAACCAACACATTCTTCTGCATCTGAAAAAGCTTCCACTTCATATAATCCATGCCCGTAAGTAGCTACATCTAAAGTTTCCAGATTTTCTCCTTCCAATATCTCTCCATCTAAAAACCACTGGAACAAGGTTAATTCTACTTCAGTATTTTCAGGCGTGGCATCTAAAATTACACTTGACAAATCACAATTTACAATTTCTTCTGGAAGAGTGATTACAGGTGACTCATTAAAGACATATTCTACACTTGCTGAATCAACACAACCATCAATATCAATCGTTACGGTGTAAATATTGGTTTCAGAAACTTCTATGCTTTGAGTTGTTTCACCAGTACTCCATTCGTAAGAAATTTCACCTTCAAAATCACCTTCAATATTAGCGGTAATGGTTTGTACTTCTTCAACATCACAAAATTCCTGATCACCCCCTAAGTCGATATCAAATTCAGTAAACTGAACCGTAAAATCAAAAACGCTTAAACATTCTTGCAAACCTGTTCCAAAACCAGATGAATAAGTAGTGATATGAAGTGCATACTGACCAACTTCATCAATTTCAAAATTAGGGTCTGCAGAAAGCTCATTTCCGTTTTCGTCTAACCAGGAATACTCAATTTCTTGGTAATCATCTAGATTTATTGGAGTAGCATCAAATATAAGGTTATCTCCTTCACAGAAGTTAATTTCAGAAAGTTCATTAGGGTTAAGCTCAAAGTCGGGACCCATTTCAACTTCAGGAGCTAATCTTACATCATAAAATCGTTCTTCTGGACCAATGGCAGGATCAGATAAATGTAGTAATCTATAGACACCAGATTCTTCAACAAATAAATTAGGCTCATCTTCACCATCTATTAGAACAAAGTCTGCTATTTCATCATCCTCATCAAACAAAACTTCAAACCATGCATATGCATCTGCATCTTCAATCCCAGATTCAATCATAAAGCCTTCAGAAGCACAACCATAAAGCACACCAAATACGTCATCACAACTTGTACTTCCACTTTGGTCTTCACCAAGGTTAACTTGATTAAGCGATATGTAACCTGCTGCTTGATTAAAGTTGGTAATTAAGATAATATAAATTTCGCCAGCTTCGGCATTAGGTATAAACATTTCTTCAATTGGTGCAGGCAAGAAACTACAATCTACAGTATTAGCTGCCGTAAGGTTATCGCAATTTCCTTCCACCTCATCAAATGGCCCATAAGCAATATAATCTACATCTAAAAGTTGACCAAGTGGCTCACCATTCTCATCAAAAGCAGTAGATTGTGAGATAAGGAAATCTAAATCCCCACTCTCTTGAACTGTAATATAGAACCATGCAGGGTTAGGTTGACTTCCTAAACAACCATAATCAGGTCCGTCTTCAGCGGAAGTTGATTCATTGTAAAAATAAGAGTTTGGAAAAACTAATGGAGTAGGATTACCTTCGTCATCTATAGGTGCGCAAAATGGTTCTAAATCTTCACACAAACCATTTTCCTCAAAAAACTCAGGAGTAGTAATACATAAGTCAAAATTTAAATTTTGAGTACCAAACGAATAGACTCTAACATAGTATGTTTCTCCTATAGTTAAATTTTCGGCTACCATTGAGTTTGAGTTACCAAAGTTATTGAATTCAGTACTACAGTAAAGTTCATTTAAATCTCCACAATCATTTTCATAAATGGCTGTACCTATTGGAGCGCCAAAAGCTGCATCTGGCAAAATAGTAGTCATATGCGTTTCTGCAGTAGCTTCAAATTCATACCAAACATCTTGTGAAATATTGGCATGACAAGAAGAAGGCACTGAAGTTGCAGTTGCTTCAAACAATGTCCCCTCATTTAACTCAACACAAAGATTTCCTTCATTGACAACAGCAATTTCCGCATCATCACAAGAAGAATTTGCTGGTGGACAAGCATCTTGGGTAAGCGATTGACTACCTATGATACAGTTTTGATCATCTTCATTTTCAATAGTAATTTGCACATCTGTTCCATTAGGATAAGGCCCAAAAGTTACAACACCTGTTTCAGTTACATTTTCTGTAAATTCATCTTGGTTATCAGTAATCTCTAAAGAGGTAGCGTCTCCTAAATCAGTAACATTAATATCTACAAAAAATTGATCTATACCACTGCCGCAATCATCTACCACTTCATAAGTTGCCTGTGGATTAATACAAGTTGCACAAGAAACTGAATATTCTATTTCTTCATAATTATTTCCTTGACAATTCACGGAACCATCAGAGTTTATTAAAACAGTTAATTCATCTCCAGTAGATTGAAAAGAATTTCCAGAGATATTTCCCCCTTCATTAAACAACACAGTTCCATCTGTATCAAGAACTTCAAAAGTATCACAACACACTTCTAAGAAACCTGCCGCTATATTGATATTTAATGGCTCTCCATTATTGCTTACAAAAGTGATTTCATAATCTTCATTATTACCGTAACAATAGGTTTCCGTTATAGGTCCTTCATCACAATCCACAAAAACTTCTGAGCAAATTTCCTGTGTAATTGTTGGCGAACTTAAAGCACAATTTACGTCATCTAAACTTTGCACATTAATCACCACATCGGTTCCATTATCAAACGGACCTATTTGAACAACCCCTGTTTCTGTAACGGTTTCTGTATACTCATCTTGACTATCTGTAATTTCTAATGAATTAGCATCTCCTAAGTCAGTAATATCTACATCCACAAAAAACTGAGGAGCATTTAAACAATCACTCACCAATTCAAAATCAGCTTGAGGGTTAACACAGGTAGCACAATTCACCGTATAT
The DNA here is from genome assembly GCA_022565635.1 of Flavobacteriaceae bacterium. Taxonomy (GTDB): domain Bacteria; phylum Bacteroidota; class Bacteroidia; order Flavobacteriales; family Flavobacteriaceae; genus Psychroflexus. The sequence goes on from JAIUMH010000010.1 coordinate 17,568, forward strand.
TCTATTGGAAAATAGGCTGCTGACGAATCACAACTCACAGAACCATCTGAAGTAATTTGAAAAGAAATACTATCTCCACTTGATTGAAAATCTAAAACAGATACATCAAAATTACCAAAACCAGGGACTTCATCATTAAAATTATATAACACAGTCCCATCAGAATCAAATATAATTAAATTATCAAAAGTTTGCTCAATATTACCAGCATTAAAATTCAGATTTAAGTTAGAACCATCATCGCTTGTAAATTCAAAAGTTATATTTTCATTATTACCATAACAGTAGGTTCCATTAAATGGTCCATCCGAACAACCAATAGTTTGCGATGGATCATCTTCTGTAGTAAATGAAAATTCTTGACAATCGTCACTAGCTGCATTTCCATTACTATTGGACGGCAAAATTGAAACATAATACGTGGTTTCATAATCTAAATCCTCATCAAAGTTGAAAGAAGTAGCTAATCCCGTAGAAACACCATCAACAACATCATTGCCTCCTGGTGTAGTTCCTACGGTTACAAAATATTCAGTTGCAAGACCTGTAGCTGCAGACCAAGAGATATTTCCGTCAATAGGAAAATCTGAAATTCCATCTTGAGCTAAAACCGCATCACAATTTGGAACTTCTGAGGTAGATTGCAAAAAGCTAAAATTATCTAAGTAAAACCAAAAATCACCACCTTGATGTTCTACAGAAATTCTAAATTGGAAATCAGAATCCTCTGGAATATCTACAGCATCAATTGTATAAGAAAGTGTTGCACATTCATTAGAGGTAACGTGATTATCATCATCAATAGTTTCAAGCAAAACCCACGTATCTCCACCATCTGTGGAATATTCTACATCAAAAAACCCCCACCCTGCGGGAGTTGCCACTGTTGCACCACCACTCCAATTAACAATTTTATATTCAAGAGACAAATTTAAGTCCGTTCCATTAGACAAACCTTCATAATTTGGAGTAGTTAATGTAGTACTTGGGCTAAAACTCCAAACATTAGCTCTTATGCTAGACGCCGAACAGGCTTCTACCCCTGTATCATTAAAGTTAGCACCATCATTTTGCCATCCTACCGGCACACCGTCATCAAAACTTTCAATTACACCTATTTGTGAGTAACTAAATAAAGATGAAAAAACTAAAAACAGCGTAAGTAAATATGTTCTCATTGAATGTTATTTTTGGGTGTGAATATATAAAATTGTTACCAATAAGTTAAACATAAAATTAAATTAATTTAATTGAATTTATAGAATGCACATTTTCAAAATGTTATGGAAGCAAAAAAAAGCGATAGTTTTCTAGACTCGTATGCTATGTTCATCAAAAATACGTAGAGATAAAATTTAAAAGTTAGACTAAATCAAAAGCAAACCTAAAAAGAGGTAATTTTAACAAAGTAAACGATTTTAAAAACATTATACTTAAATTTGTAGCAATTAACAAAATATGATAGATCAACAAGAGATAGAATACGAAAAGGTGGTTTTAATTGGAGTAATCACCCAACATCAAGATGAAGAAAAATCGAATGAATATTTAGATGAATTAGCTTTTCTTTCCTACACGGCAGGCGGTGAAGTTGTGCAACGATTTCAGCAAAAAATTAACAAGCCCAACCCTAAAACTTTTATAGGTAAAGGAAAAATGGAGCAAGTTAGGGAGTATGTTATTGAAAACGATGTAAGTACGGCTGTTTTTGATGATGAACTTTCTCCTGCACAACAAAAGAACATTGAAAAAATATTGAAGTGTAAGGTCATTGATAGAACCTATTTAATTTTAGATATTTTTGCCCAGCGCGCTCAAACTAGTTATGCTAGCACGCAAGTTGAATTGGCGCAATATGAATATTTATTGCCTCGGTTGGCAGGACTATGGACTCACTTAGAAAGACAAAGAGGGGGTATTGGTATGCGTGGTCCAGGAGAAACAGAAATTGAAACTGACCGTAGGATTGTTCGCGATAAAATAAGTTTACTGAAAAAGAAACTAGAAACCATAGACAGGCAGATGGCTGTGCAACGAGGCAATCGTGGTAGCCTTATTCGTGTTGCCTTAGTTGGTTATACCAATGTAGGTAAATCGACTTTAATGAATCTGATTGCTAAAAGTGAAGTTTTTGCTGAGAATAAACTCTTTGCAACACTTGACACTACAGTAAGAAAAGTGGTGATTAAAAATTTACCTTTTTTATTGACCGATACCGTTGGTTTTATAAGAAAATTACCTACTCAATTGGTTGAATCATTTAAATCTACTTTAGATGAAGTAAGAGAAGCCGATTTACTTTTACACGTGGTAGATATTTCTCATGCCAACTTTGAAGACCATATTGAATCGGTTCACAAAATACTAAAAGAGATTGAGGTCTTAGACAAACCAATGATGATGGTTTTTAATAAAATTGATGCCTATGAAGCTGAAGATTTTGATGAAGAAGATTTACAAGAAGAACGCACATCTGCCCATTTTACCTTAGAAGAATGGAAACAAACTTGGATGAATAAAATGGGAGAAAATGTTTTGTTTATTTCTGCTACTGAAAAAGAAAACTTAGAAGAGTTTAGAAAAAAGGTATATGAAGCTGTAAGAGAAATTCATATAACTAGATTTCCATACAACAACTTTTTATATCCTGAATACGACAAGTTTGAAGACATCGAAGACAAATAATTACTTATTATACAAGAAAAGAATACAAGTATAGATTTTATATGACCAATTATAAGATTTCTCTATATTAATGCGTAGATTAAGAAAATGTTTTGTATTTTTGGGAAAACTTTAAATTTCTTAATGATGAAAAAATTTTTTATTTTAGGTGCAATGGCTTTGGCAATGGCATCATGTTCAGTAACTGTACCTGTAAACGCTACAAGTAACGAAGTAGGTTCAAAAACTGGTTCTGCCAGCACTACAGCAGTATTTGGTTTATTTTTTGATGGAGGCGATGCTTCAATCAGAACAGCTGCTAAAAAAGGAGGGATTAAAAAAATCTCTACCGTTGATTTCAAAATGTCTAATTACCTGTTTATAATCAGACAATTTGAAACTACAGTTACAGGAAACTAATTGTAAAATTATTATTTAAGCAGGAGGCTTATGGTTTCCTGCTTTTTTTTTGAATATGAAAACAAAAATCACACAACTACTCCTAGCCTTTATTTGCTTTAGCTTGTTCAACTGCAAAAGTTCTAACAATCAACCTGATAAATTAACCTACGGGTACAATGAAAGCTTCCAACTTTCAGAAAACGAAAGTGAGGTGAATTCCTCTAAACTAGTTGACCTGTATGAAACAATTTGGGATTATCCAGAATTTAATCTGCCTATTAATAAAGTAGTAAATCACGATGACTACTATATCTTTATTGCTGCCGCTATTGAAAACAATGAGTCTGAGACAATCAATCAAATTTTAAAAACTGAAGAATTTGAGTTTATTAAGGAAGAGAATTCTACTAAATTTAGCAAACAGCTATTGTATCAATATGAAGATTTTTATATTTATTCAGTGATTTATGCTGAAAAAATTCAAGAAATCCCTTTTGTAATAAGTTGGGTATCTAAAAATGAAGAGATCATTGTAAATGCATACAACAATCAATTACTTGATGAAAAAATTAATTAGTTCACTACTTATTTCAATCTTTATTTTCACATCTTGCTCACCGCTTCAACACAATAGTGGATCGTCTGCAAGTTTAAACGGATTTGAAACACATAAAGGTGTAATTACTTATTTTGTGAATGATAGTGTAGATCAGTTTTTTGTAAAGCCTCTAAAATTTAAATCGAAGGACTTTGACTTAGAAGCAGATTACACATTTAGAACAGGTGACGAGAGTAAGTTTGTGACTGTTAACTTCTCACTATTTTCTGACGAAGAAATTAAAGCCAATCAAGTTGAAAGTATTTTTTATTCAACTGAGGTAAAAGACATAAAAAAAATGTATGCTGAGAGCAAGTCAAAGAAAAAAATTGAATCTCGTTTCTCTGGAAAAATTGACAAAACAAATTTTTCTAAAATCAAACCCGATCAAAATTGGATTATAAAACTCAAGAACAAAAACAAAATCAAACTTGAGCCTTCTAGAAAAGCACAAAAAGTTCAAGGTATATTTCAGGAAATAGACGCAACAACAGAATAACTATTCTAAATATCCCATTTTTTTCATCCAGTCATCATTATACATTTTTCCTACATATCTACTTCCGTGGTCATGGAAAAGGACAACAACAACATCGTCTTTTTTGAAATGATGCTTCAACTGAAGTAAACCTTTAACAGCCGCACCAGCAGAATTTCCTAAAAACATACCTTCTTCTTTAGCTAGCTTTTGCGTGTAAACAGCGGCGTCTTTATCGGTTACTTTTTCAAAACCGTCAATGACTTCAAAACGCACATTCAATGGCAAGATATCTTCGCCAATGCCTTCGGTTACATAAGGATAGATTTCTTTTTCATCAAAAATACCTGTTTCATGGTATTTTTTGAATACCGATCCATAGGTATCAATACCCCAAACCTTTACATTGGGATTTTGCAATTTCAAGTATGATCCTACTCCAGAAATTGTTCCACCAGTGCCTACACCTACCACAAAATGAGTTACTTTGCCTTCGGTTTGTTCCCAAATTTCTGGACCAGTTGATTGGAAATGAGCTTTGCAATTGGAAGGATTATCATATTGATTGACATACCAAGAATTTGGTGTTTCTTCAGCTAATCTTTTGGATGTAGAATAGTAAGATCTTGGATCATCAGGAGCAACATCGGTTGGACAAACATGCACTTCACAACCTACTCCTCTCAAAATATCCATTTTCTCTTTACTCTGTTTGTCACTCAATACACAAACTACTTTATAGCCTTTTACAATAGCCACTAAAGCCAACCCCATGCCCGTGTTACCTGAGGTACCTTCAATAATTGTTCCGCCAGGCTTCAATCTTCCGTCTTTCTCTGCATCCTCAATCATTTGAAGCGCCATTCTATCTTTTACAGAGTTACCCGGGTTAAAGGTTTCATACTTAGCCAGAACCAAAGCTGGTATTTCTTGTACTATATTATTTAACTTGACTAAAGGAGTGTTGCCTATAGTTTCTATGATATTATTTGCGTATTTCATATGTAAATTTTCGAATGCAAATATATAAAAGTAATACTGTCTAACTTATAAAACTTCCTAAATGAAAACAATAGTATTCAAAACCTTTTTTTTACATTTCTGCTCAAACCCTTCTATAATTGAAATCAGAGCTATTTATTAATTTAAGGGATTGTTTTTTAATTTCGTATTTTTTTCGGCCTATCGAAAATTTAGTGTAAAACTAGAAGTAAAAACACCATAAATTTCAGGCTACCTACCTAGCCCAAAAAACAGGTTTGAGCTAAATGGGATTATCAATTTAACTAAATATCTATAGCGAGTTTCTGAAATTTAGGTACAGAAAATAAAATTTAGATAAATTATAGTAAGCCTAGATTTTATTGGTTGGTTTTTTCATCAATGGAAAAAATGAAAAAATAATAAGCAATACACTTACTAAAAAACTCAACGTCATTAAAGCTCCTGAAGCGATAACCACATACTTCATCCATGTACATCCTAACCAAAGTAAATAAATACCTCCAAAAGTAACAAGTACAGAAAGTAAAGGCTCAATCATTAAGAATTTTCTAAGCCATAATTGATACGAAGTAAGATAAACCAAAATTGATAAAATAAAGAAAATAACGGACATAGATAAAATATGGGTATGGGTGAGATTGAGCATTTGAGCTTCAGATTTTTTAAATTTCATCTGTAATGCCTCTAAATCATCCTCATTTCCTAAATAATTTTCTTCAATCCCTTGCGGATGAGCTTCAGTTGTAAAATGAACAAAATTAATCCCTGTAAAAAACCCAATACTCAAAACCATCAAAAAAATTCCCGTAAGCCATTTAAGCTCGCTAGGTAATTGAGCTAATTTAAAATCATTCATTTCCAAGTAAATTATTAGATTTTAAATAACTCAGTTGATTCAAGGCTTTTTGTGTTGCTTCCGTCATAGATGTAGCTGAAATAGTTGCCCCAGAAATAGCTTGGATTGATTTACCTAATTCAATAGTATCCTCACTTGTCATCCCAATAAATTGTTTTAACCAGCGTTGGCTTCCAATTTGTTGTCCGTGTTGTTCTCTATAAATCAAAACTTTTGATTTTAAAATTTGAAGTTCTTGATCTACAATAATTAAGTAATCAAATACATCTTTCATTGAATTGGCTTGACCTAAATACGCAAAAGCTTGTACTTCTTCATTGAAGTATATTTGATAAATGTACGTCTGTGAAGTTTCCCAAGAAGCTTCAGCATTGAGCAAAATTGAAGTTTCAACTGGAACTAATTGAAAGTCATTAACTGCCATCGCTTGCTCAATAGCTTTTTTCATTTTTGCCTCTAATTGAGTAGAAGGCGACTTTTCAAATGCTAATTGAATAGAAAAAAGAGTCATACAAGTTGCAAAAAAAGTATATAAAAAGTAGGTTGATTTCATCGTTTGAAGTAATTAAGTTAAAGCTGAGATTGTTCGTGCTCAAACAACCTCAGTTTAAATAAAAATAGTTGTTCTAATTCAAAATAAATTTGGCAAACACCTCTTCAATATGCTGCTTATCATCTTTATCTTCTTGCGGGGTTAAATGCATAAAAAGGGGGTGCTCTTCTACTTTTTCAGCCAGTTTTAGATTTCCCTCACGAGCGTAAACCTCATCCCATTTGGCATTCACTAAGTCCCAATATTCCTTATTTTCTTGCCACCAATCCTTAGCTGCTTCGCATTTTTTATCATCTACTTTTTTGTAAATATTAAAACCTTTTTCCTCAGCTATTAACACATCTTGTTCTCCTTCTTTTCTTAAAATCTTTTTATTATCCTGCTCATGTACCCAACCATAATTGGTAATTTCATGGCGATTGCCTCGGTTCATTACATTATAATCGTCTCTTGTTGTGTATTCTCTTCTTGGTAGAGGAGAATCATCTGCCGACTCCCAATACTGCTTCCCATCATAATGCACCCATGTGGCTGTACCAGCATAACGCGGGCTATCATCTACTTGATACACTTTTTGAGTCCAAGTACCTTTCACATCTTTTTTATCTCTTTTGAAAAACTTCCATTGATGATTTTTGTCATACACAAAAGAAGTTGGGTCTTCGTACGTCCAATCTTGTCGCCAATGCTTAATTACGCGATTTTCACCTACTGAAAGTATATGCTGAATAACTATTTTTCCTTTTTCATCCACAATGGCTTCGGCCCATTCTAAAGCTCCTGAAGTGTAATCGTAAGCTTTTTCATAATCTATTTCAGGCGAAAAAGTTTCGGTGTACTTAAAAGTAACCTCATAACATCCACACATAGATTTGATAGCTTCTACATCTTGTTGGTATTTCTTCTTTTGGCCAAAACTGAAACTGAAAGTAAAAACGGCCAACATTAAAAAAATTAAATTTCTGATTTTCATTAGTGTATATTTTAAAATTATTTTTCTGGGACAAATTTATAAAATTATTTTTATTCAATCTAAATAAATATATATATTTGCCGAAATTAATTTTATTTAGACTTGATAAATATAATGAAAGTTACATATAGTTTTGTTTTGTTGCTAATCATAGGGGTTCAATTATATGCCCAACAAGAAGATTTTGATTGGATACAGGATAGCGTATGGAATGAGCAAATGGAAGACGTTATTGTTACTGGTCAAATTAATCCACAGTCGGTGAAAGAGTCGATTTATGAGGTTAAAGTAATTAACCGTAGTACAATTGAAAATTTAGCAGCAAATAATTTGGCAGATGTACTTAACCAAAGTTTAAATATCAATATTGTACCCAATGCGCAAACCGGAAAGTCTAGTGTAGAAATGTTTGGTTTAGATGGCCAGTATTTCAAGATTCTAATCGATAACATCCCAATGGTGAATGATGAAGGCATGGGAAATATGGCAGATTTAACACAAATTAATATAGATGACATTGAGCGTATAGAAATTGTTGAAGGAGCTATGGGTGTAGAGTATGGAGCCAATGCTGTTTCGGGTGTAATTAATATCATTACCAAAAAATCTTCTGAAAACAATTGGGAAATCACTCCTTATATCCAAGAAGAAACAATTGGTAAGGAATACAATGTAACAGACCAAGGAAGGCATATACAATCCATTAGGATTGGTAAGAACATCAATAAAAACTGGTATGCTAACGCCATTTTTACTAGAAATAACTTTAATGGTTTTTTAAATCAGCAACAAGGGAAAAACCATCCTTTTAATGATGGATTGCGCGGGCATGAATGGCTTCCGAAGCTTCAAAACAACTTGAAAGCCTTACTTAATTACCGAGGAAAATTTAATTTCTTTTACAAATTTGAATACTTTGATGAGGAAGTCAACCGGTATTCAAGACAGGTAAGAAGCAATTATAATCCTGCAACACAAACCAGTAATCCTACAGCCTCTGATGATAATTTTTTCTCCGAACGTTACATTCATCACATCAATTTGAATGGAAAAGTCTTTAAACAATCAAAATTTGATGTTTCTATTTCCTATCAACAGCAAAAAAGAGATGTTGAACAATTTAATTATCGAATCTTAGCGGGTGAACGTTTTAATATTCAACGAACAGAATTTGAATCCAGGCGCGTGTTTTTTTCAAGAGGCACACTCAATAATTTTGTTCCTTGGGAAAAAGTAAAACTTCAAACAGGCTATGAGCTTAATTTAATAAATGGCTTTGCCTCGCCTATGTCAAATCCTTTAGGAGGGGATCAAATCAATAGAAGATTAGATGCCTATGATTTTTTTACTACTGCTGAAATAAGAGCTACCAGTAGGCTGTCATTTAGACCAGGTGCACGATTAATGCTTACCAACCAATTTGATCCACTTATAGCCGCATCATTTACCACAAAATATTTGTTTCCTAATGGCTGGGAAATCAGAGGAATTCTTGGTACCGCTCCAAGAGTTCCCAATTATGACGAATTATACACCTTCTTTGTAGATTCTAATCATGATGTCCGCGGCAATGAAAATTTGAGTCCCGAGACTGGTACTTCAACATTTTTACACTTGAAGCGAAAGTTTTGGTTGAACAATGACGAAACAAAATGGCAGGTGAAGTTTTCCTCTTGGTACATTCGTGTAAAAGACCGCATAGAACTCACGGTAATTAACGATATGCCTTTGCAATATCAATTTAATAATATTGATTTATTTAGAACTTGGGGAATAGAAAATTCACATAGCTTTCAGCATAAAAACTTTAATCTTAATTTGGGGATTTCGGTTCAAGGAGTATCTCAACAATTAGATAGCAGAGATTTTGATGATGACTTTTTATACCGTTTACAAGCCAACACCAACATCAATTACCGCATTCCAAAGTGGGATACCACATTTTCTTTATTCTATAATTACAACGGTCCGCAATTTCAATTTGTGCAACGCCAAAATGAGGATGGAGAAACGGAACTAGTAAGAGGAAAACTGGAGTCATTTGCTTGGTTTGATGCAAGTATCAGGAAGCAATTCATTAACAAGAGATTAGACTTAACCTTAGGTGCAAGAAACCTAATGAATATAAAACAAGTCAACACCACAGCCACAGAAGGTGGAGCACATAATGATGCCGCTAGAAGTTTATTACTAGGCTACGGTAGATCATTTTTTTTACGCATTCAATATAACCTTAATTTTTAAATATTTAAATCATGAGAAATTACAAATTACTTATTCATTTTTTCCTAATTGGAATTTTATTGACCGCTTGTAGTAGCGACGATGACAACGCATCAACAGTAGAATTTGTGGTAGCATTTGAGCAACCCTCCATTCAATTAAGTAACGATTTACAAAGTCGGGAAGTACAATTAATGTTTTCAAGACCCGCTCCTCAAAATGGCACATTGAACATTCAAATAAATTCGGATTCTAGTGTGTATGATGAAGATTTTTCTACCTTTCCTGAAGCTGTAGAAAATCAATTAGAATTGAGTTTTGAAGCGGGAGAGACCAACACAAACTTTACTTTTGAACAATTAACACAGGTACTTGAAGGTGAGGAAAAAAGCATTGAATTTGAGATTACAGAAGTGAGTATTCCTAATACAGTATTTTCAGGAAATACATTTTTAACGGTGAATTTATCAGAATCAGCCGCTTTGGGAGGTAGTTTTGAAGCTGAAGTTGGTGGCCCCAATCAGCCTAACCAAGTATTTATTAACTTAAGCGGACAACAACAAACTGTAGTTTCAAGAGACGCCTGGGATTTAGCTTTTTACAGCGGAAACAAAAACCGAGTAATACTTAATTATTCTACACAAATGGCCGTTGGAAAAACAGAATTCACCAACCTTGCAGAAGTGAACCAAGCAACAGTGGAAACTTTAATTCCTCAAATAGCCATTGGTAATTTTAATCCAGAAAACATGGTTTTTGTAGATGAGCCCAGCGGTGACTTAAACCAAACTGCTATGGATGAAGTTAGCTCTAATCCAGAGGAAAATCATGTGTATATCTTGAATTTAGGAAACGAAATAGGAACTGACACCCCACAACCAGGATCTGTTGCTGTAAGTGGAGTCGCAAGAGGATACCTAAAAATACGTGTACTTCTTGAAGGTGATCAATACCTGTTGCAATATGCAGATTTAAACGCTACCGAATTTAATGAAGTAAGCATTCCTAAATCGTCTGGATTCAATCACACTTTCTTTAATCTTAATCAACAAAGCATAGTGCAAGTTGAACCAGAAAAGCATCAGTGGGATTTAAACTTTACAGTGTTTACCAATGAAATCCCAAATGCTGGTTCATATATGTTTACCGATTTTATTCTTACTAATCGCCATGGTGGAACAAAGGCATACCAAGTAAATACAGATGAACTTTCTTATTCTGAATTTACTTATGAAAATGTAGATCCAGCCAAGTTTTCAAACGACCAAAGGACTATTGGAAGTAACTGGAGGCAAGGTGGTGGTCCAGGGCAAGCACCAAGTCTGTTTGAAGATCGATTTTTTATCCTTCAAGACACCCAAGAAAATGTGTATAAATTACGATTTTCAGCTTTATTAAGTGAAACAGGAGAACGAGGCTTTCCAGCTTTTGAATATCAATTATTGAATTAGCCAAATTAAATCAATTGTAAGATTATTAATAGCAAAAGCGCCTTTATTGGCGCTTTTGCTGATTCATATAACTAAGATTAAAACTACTAATCTACATTATCATGTAAAAAAGAATTATTTGTTCTAAAGTTTATATTTCCATTTTCATCTTGCTGAAGGCTTGTTCTTGAACGTTTGCTTTCAGATTTTCTGCTGTGATCAATTTCTACACCTGCTCTTTTATAAGCCGGTTGCTTTTCAATTTCATCAATGTTTTGTTGATTGTTTTTGAACTGATAATTGAAACGTTTAAGTTTTGCTCTACGTTGTGCAGCATTAGCTCTCAAATCTTGAATAGAACTACTAAAAGGGTCTATCTCTTCAACTTGGTCTTGATCCTCTTCAATCCTTCTTTGCTTGACCTCAAAATCTACCTCCTCTTCAGGTTTTTGAAGGTGTTTATTTGTAGGCTCTGATGCTTGTTTTGGAGTTGCTTGGTTCAAGTGCTCTTCTAGCTCTTGATAATCTTCTAAGTTGTATCGCTTCTGTTCGTTTTTAGTTGAATTTTGATGTACAGAAGAAGAAATTTCAATTTCATCAACTACATCAATATTATTGATTTCATCTTCTTCAAAAGAATCTTCAAAACTTAAATGATGAACTTTTCTTTCTTCATTTGAGTTCAAACTTGTATCCTCCGATAGAGATGTATTCTTCGTTGAATTATTCTGCTTAACCTGCTCCTCATTATCATTTTTTTTCTGAACAGGATTATTCTCTTGAATAGGAAAATCAAATGTTAAAGGCAATTCATTTGAAAAATCATCTTGTTCAGAGTTTGAAGACTCTTCATTTTCTGATGTAGAATTAATTTCTTCAATTTCAAAATCCTGTTCTTCCAAATTAAGCTCTTCTGCTTCTACTTCAATATTTCGCATAGCAGCAGTAGTTGCTAATAAATCATCTTCATTTTCTTGAACAGTTACATCATTGGTATCTGGCTCAATATGATCTTGTACCTTATTGTGTGATGAAGGATTTGTTGAGGATGTTTCTTCCAAATCATCTTCTTCTAGGGTATGCACAATCTTCTTCTTAGGAGGAGGTGTAGGTGTTACAGATCTACTGCGTTGAAAGTTTCCCCCTGCCGCTGTTTTTTTAGGGTCTAATTTTAACTCTGCCTTTTGCTCATCCTCTAAAGTATGAACAATTTTTTTAGTTTCTGTGTTTACAATCACATCTTGTTGCTCTGTATTAAATCCCGTAGCAATAACAGTAATTGAAATGGAATCTTCAAGACTTTCGTCTTCTCCAACTCCCATAATAATATTAGCAGAGTTTCCAGCTTCAGCTTGAATATGGTCATTAACCTCACCTATTTCATCAATGGTAATTTCATCTGTTCCAGAAACAATGAGCAGAAGTACATTTTGCGCTCCTTTAATTTTGTTGTCATTTAACAAAGGAGAATCCAATGCTTTTTCAATAGCATCCATGGCGCGATTAGAACCTGAGGCAACAGATGAGCCCATAATTGCTGTACCGCTATTACTTAAAACTGTTTTCGCATCTTTTAAGTCAATATTTTGTGTATAGTGGTGGGTAATTACTTCTGCAATACCCCTTGAAGCAGTAGCTAAAACTTCGTCTGCTTTAGAAAAACCAGCTTTAAAGCCTAAGTTACCGTAGACCTCTCTTAATTTATTATTATTAATTACAATAAGAGAATCTACTTCATTTCTTAGTTTTTCTACACCTAGCTGGGCTTGTTCATTTCTGGTTTTTCCTTCAAACATAAATGGGATGGTAACAATACCAACCGTAAGGATATCCATTTCTTTAGCCTGTTTAGCAATAATAGGCGCGGCTCCAGTTCCAGTACCTCCACCCATTCCTGCGGTAATAAATACCATTTTAGTATTGGTGCTAAGTAGGTTTTTGATTTCGTCAAAACTTTCTAAAGCGGCTTGTTCACCCACATCAGGATTAGCTCCAGCTCCTAAACCTTCAGTTAGGTTAACACCCAATTGAATTTTGGTAGGAACAGGACTATTTTCTAAAGCCTGTGAATCAGTATTGCAAACTACAAAGTCTACTCCTCTAATTCCTTGTCTAAACATGTGGTTAATGGCATTTGAACCTCCACCTCCTACGCCAATTACCTTAATCACATTAGATTGATTTTTGGGTAAATCGAAGGAGATTTTGTCGAAATCATTGTTTTCTTGCTGGCTCATAATCTTAATTTTTATTGGTCTTTAATCTGCTTTGTCTAAAAAATCTTTTAATCCATCGAAAAATTTTTCAAAAATATTTCTTCGTGGTCCCGTGGCTCTATCGTGCTTTTGATGTTGATCAGTTGCACCTTCTTCAGGGAAATCATCTATTTGCTGATTTTCCTCTTCTACTGTATTTTCTGCTGGTTGAGTTTCTTCTAACTCTTTTTCAGTTGGATCTTCTTCTTTTTGCTGTTTGAGTCTATGTTCTTGTTCATGAATAGATTTCATCACCAAACCTACTGCTGTTGCAAAAATTGGGCTTGCGGTATCTTTTTCTGTGTCACCGGCTAGATGCTCATTTGGAAGTCCAATCCTAGTGTCCATTCCAGTAATGTACTCCACCAATTGCTTGAGGTGTTTTAATTGAGCTCCTCCACCCGTAATTACAATACCTGCAATTAATTTTTTGCGTTGTTCTTCATGGCCGTAATTTTTAATTTCTTGGAAAACTTGCTCTATTATTTCTACCGCTCTATAGTGAATAATTTTAGATAGGTTTTTAAGTGAAATTTCTTTTGGCTCTCTACCTCTTAACCCAGGAATAGAAACAATTTCATTTTCTTTATTTTCGCCAGGCCAAGCCGAACCAAATTTCACTTTTAATAATTCTGCTTGCTTTTCTATAATAGAGCAACCGTCTTTAATGTCTTCTGTTATCACGTTTCCTCCAAAAGGAATTACTGCAGTATGCCTAATTATACCGTCTTTAAAAATAGCTAAATCTGTTGTTCCTCCTCCAATATCAATTAAGGCAACACCTGCCTCTTTTTCTTCTTGACTTAAAACGGCATTAGCAGAGGCAAGTGGTTCAAGATTTACACCGCCTAATTCAAGACCAGAATTTTTTACACATCTTACAATATTTCTAATCGAAGAAATTTGTCCAACAACAACATGAAAATTGGCTTCTAATCTTGCACCATGCATACCAATGGGTTGGGTAATTTCACCTTGACCATCTACCTTGTATTCTTGAGGTAACACATGAATTATTTCCTCACCAGGAAGCATTACTAACTTATGAACTTGACCACATAATTCTTCTATATCTTTTTCTTCAATTACATCTTCATAATTAGCTCTAGTTATGTAATCACTATGCTGTAAACTTCTAATATGTTGCCCTGCAATACCCACAGTAACCTGCTCTACTTTTAAGCCTGCATTGGCTTCAGCATCTCTTATTGCTTGCTGAATTGATTGAATAGTTTGTGTAATATTATTCACCACACCACGGTGCACACCCAAGCTTCTAGCTTTACCTATGCCAAGTATTTCTACTTTTCCATATTCATTTTTACGACCAATCATAGCAACTATCTTTGTAGTTCCTATATCTAACCCAACTGCAATATTTTCTTGTTCCATCTTTTTGCTATTATCAAATTTTGGTACAAACCACTTGATTTCCAAAACGCAAATCCACTTTTTTATAAGTGGCTAATTTTCCATCCTTCTTCGCTTTTTGGTAAAAAGCTTTAAAGTTATTTAATTTTAAATCAATCTGATTAATTTCTCCAAACAATACTTGAAAATCTGCTTCTCTGAAGCTTAAAATTAATCCTTCTTTATCTTTGTTAAACCCAACCACATGTTGTCTTAAAAAATCATCTTTTTCTACGGCTTTTACCAATGGAAAAATCGTTTCAATTTCTTCTGATTTGAACCCCATTGCTATAGGTACACGTGCCGAATAATTTTTAGACAAAGGCATGATTTTACCCGCTTCATCTAAGTATTGAAATCCACCATCTAAAAACCGAAGCACTGGTCTTCTTTGCTTCACCTCAACTCCTAATTGACCATTTATATCATAAAACACCTGTGCATCTTTTATCAAGTCATGCTTTATTAATTGAAACTCTAAATCATTTAAGCGTAATGAACTAAATTGAATATCATTTATAGAATCTGGAAAAATCAAGCTTTGAATTTCACTTTCAGTCACAAATAAATCTTCAAATGGAAAAACTTCAATTTCTATTGCATTGATTGTCTTTTGGGCATGCCTATGGTTTGCAAAACTCATCATCATAATGAGAAAAGCAAACAATAAAAACAACCTTATATAATTCCAATGCTTTTTCATGAATTGAGCATTTTTTTAATTTTCTGAGCTTCTTCACCTATATCTCCAGCGCCTAAAAAAATGACTACCGAGCAGGATGATTTTTCAATCGAATTAAAAATATCCGACTTTTGTATTATTTTTTTGTTCTTGTGATCAATTTTATCTAGCAAGAATTGGGCATTCACTCCTTTGATTGGCGCTTCTCTAGCTGGATAAATTTCGAGGATGCAAATTTCATCAAAATTTGATAAACTAAGCGCAAAATCAGTAGCAAAATTTTCAGTTCTTGAATAAAGATGGGGCTGGAATATAACCATCACATTTTCATCTGGATGCATTTCTGTAACGGCCTGATGAGCAGCTTTAATTTCTGTTGGATGGTGTGCATAATCATCAATTAAAGTAAGATTAGGTGATTGATAAAGGTAATTAAACCTTCGTTTAACTCCAGAAAAGGACGATAAAGCCTTGGCATACATTGCAGCTTTATCTGTATCATAATTTATAGCTAAAGCCAAAGCTGCAAGTGCATTTGATAAATTATGTTTGCCCGGGAGCTTTAATTCTAAGTTTTGTAAACGCATATCTTGGTAAACAAAATCAAAGAAATAACTTCCAGATTTTACTTGAATGTTAGTAGCGTAAATTTCTGCTAAGTCTGTAAACCCATATTTAATTCCTTTTAATTGAATTTCTTCAGCAACAAAAAGGGCTTCACTCACTTGCTTAGAAAAAAGTTCAAAACTCTCTTGAAGTGCCTCTTTTGTTTTATAAATGTCCAAATGATCTGCATCTGTAGAAGTGATTACAGCGGCATTTGGATGTAAGTGCAAAAAGGAACGATCAAACTCATCTGCTTCTACAACAATTACATCATTTCCTGTATGAATGTAGTTGGAGTTCTCGCTTTGCAAAATACCCCCTAAAAATGCGGTTACTCCATCATTGGCTTCTTTTAAAAGATGCGCTAAAATAGCAGATGTGGTAGTTTTTCCGTGAGTACCTGCTACAGCTAATGTGCGCTGAGAAGATGTGATTTCCCCTAATAAAGCGGCTCTTTTTATTAAATGAAAGCCTTGGTTGTTTGCTAGTTGAATTAGCTTACTTTTTGTCTGAACAGCCGGAGTATAAACTACCATGCTGTGGCTTGGGTCAATTTGGCTGATTGCAGTTACTGCTTCATTTTCTGAATACACCACTTCAACCCCCTCATTAACCAGTTGTTGGGTTAACTCTGAAGATGTACGGTCATAACCCAATACTTTTTTTTCTTGTGCATTAAAATAACGGGCAAGCGCACTCATGCCAATGCCACCTATGCCAATAAAAAAATAAGTTGATATGTGTTGGTGTTTATTCATTCTTAAAGTTCCAGTGTTTTTCTACTTCATCAACTATATGAGCTGTTGCTAAAGGTTTAGCCAAAGCCTTAATAGACTGCCCTAATTGATTTTGTAATACTTTATTTTTAACTAAAGTCCTAAATTCTGTTGTAAATTTCTCATTTAATTCATCTTCCTTTATGCATATGGCCCCCTTTTGAGCAACAATTGAAAGTGCATTTTTGGTTTGATGGTCTTCTGCTACATTGGGTGAAGGAATAAAAATTACAGGTTTTCCAACCACAGACAATTCACTTACAGCGCCAGCACCCGATCTAGAAATAATGAAATCTGCGGCTTGATAAGCGCGTTGCATTTCTAAAATAAATGCGTTAATTGCTACCTCTTCTTGAGCCAAATGCTTGTAATCATTGATGTAAAATTTACCCGTCTGCCATAAAATCTGAACATCTTGATCTTGAATAAAATTAAGGTGTTCGGCTATAAGTTGATTAATTCTTCTTGCCCCAAGGCTCCCTCCTACAATTAGCAAAACAGGTTTTTCTGAATTTAATTTGAAATGTTTTTTAGCTTGCTTTTGATGTTTAACATCTTTGTAATCTGAAACTTCTAAAATTGAACTTCTTATAGGATTTCCTGTAAGTACAATTTTATCCTCAGGAAAAAACTTCTGCATACCTTCATAGGCTACACAAATAGCGTTGGCTTCTTTTGCTAACCATTTATTAGTAATACCTGCAAATGAATTTTGCTCCTGAAGCAAGCTAGGTAATTGCATTTTATTAGCCATTTTTAACAATGGTCCGCTAGCAAAACCTCCTGTTCCAATAGTTATATGCGGTTGAAATTTGCGCACTATTTGCCTAGACTTCAATAAGCTAGAAATTAATTTGATAGGAAAAAGTAAGTTTTGCCAATTTAGCTTTCTCTGAATACCCGAAATCCAAAGCCCTTCAATAGGAAATCCAGCTTGGGGCACTTTTTCCATCTCCATTTTATCTTTTGCACCCACAAATAAAATCTTAGCATCAGGATATCTATGCTGAATTTCTTGAGCAATAGAAATTGCAGGAAATATATGACCTCCTGTTCCTCCTCCTGATATAATTATTCGTGGTTGTTTCATATCGTTTCACTTAATACATCCAATGGGTTTTCCATTTCAGAATCAGATGCTGTTATTTGCTCCTCTTCTTTTTCTGTTTGCCATCCTGCTTTTACAGATTGAATAATTCCTATGGCCAAGCAAGTCATCCAAATGGAAGTACCTCCACTACTAATTAAAGGTAAGGTTTGACCCGTTACAGGAAATAATTCAACGGCCACTCCCATATTAATAAACGCCTGTAAAATAATAGGAAAACCAACTGCTACCACTACAAGCTTACCAAACACATCTTCGGTTTTAGTAGTGATAATGGCTATTCTATAAAGCAAGATTAAATAAGCTAACATCACACCAAATCCTCCAATTAAACCCATTTCTTCAATTATAATGGCATAAATAAAATCAGAAGAAGACTGTGGTAAAAAATTTCTTTGTACGCTTTTACCTATTCCATTACCAGCTATACCTCCACTAGCTATAGCTATTTTTGCTTTTTCTACTTGATATTGTTCTTGGGTTGATTCTCCAGAAGAGAAATTTTCAATTCTACTTTTCCATGTATCTACCCGATTAGGAAATAAACTTGGAAAAGCGAAAGCCGTTAAAACAAAAATACTTGCTCCGGCTATAGCAATTCCCAAAACAGCTAGGAGGTTTCGTTTGGGATAGCCTCCTACAAAAGCGAGCACAAAAACACCAAAACCAACTAAAAAAGCAGTAGAAAAATTGGCTGGTAAAATTAAACCTATCACCATAAAAACAGGCAACCAAAGCGGTAAAAAACTCGATTTTAAAGTAACTGTTTCGTCTTTAGTTTTAGCCAAATATTTAGCTACATAAACCATAAGCACAAGAGAAGCTAAAGACGAGGTTTGAAAAGACATGTTTACAATAGGAACTTGAATCCATCTACTTGCATTTGCGCCTCCAATTGTTGTGCCCTGAAATAAGGTATAAGCTAAAAGTATAATTACAATTGGAATTAAAATTAAAGACAAGCCCTTAAAGTAACGAAACGGAATTTTATGCACCAAAAACATAAACACAAAACCAACACTTAAATGAGCAAAGTGCTTTAGCAAATAGGAAAGCGTATTACCGCTTCCACCATTTAAATAAGCCAAATTACTACTGGCTGTGTAAACAGGAATAAATGAAAACACAGCTAACAAAGCCACAAGAGCCCAGATGGTCTTGTCTCCTTTTAAATGTGATAAATATGTTTTCAATCCTGGAGTCATCTTGCTTATAATTTCAAAATTGCTTCTTTAAATTTTCTTCCTCTGTCTTCGTAGTTTTCAAACAAATCAAAACTAGCACAAGCAGGAGATAATAAAACTGTTTCGTTAGGTTCTGCTAATTTACTTGCCATTAATACCGCTTCGTCCATAGAGGTGGTTTCATACAGATCATCTATTACATTGTTGAATGTTTCAATAATTTTCTTGTTGTCCACACCCAAACAAATAATTGCTTTCACTTTTTCATTCACAAATTCCATGAGTTCCGAATAATCATTTCCTTTATCAACACCGCCAACTATCCAAATTGTGGATTGCTTCATGCTACCCAATGCGTAATAAGTAGCATTTATATTAGTAGCTTTTGAATCATTGATATAACTTACTTTATTCAATTTAACTACTTTTTCTAGCCTGTGCTCTACCCCTTGAAAAGTCTCCATACTCTCTCTTATGGTTTCCTTTCTTATTTGAAGTAATCTTGCCACAGCGCTACTTGCCATAGCGTTTTTAGCATTATGCTCACCTTTTACGTGTAAATCTGATACATTCATATCAAGTATGTTATTTTTAATTTTTATTATTAATTGCTCCCCTTTTAAATACAAAGCATTTTCACATTCTAATTGATGAATTGACATAGGAATGAGTTGGCTTTTTACTGGATGCTTTTTTAAGGCTTCAACAATTGAATCTTCATCTGCGTTGTAAATCAAATAATCCTCTTCTGTTTGATTCATTGCAATTCTCATTTTTGAAGCCACATATTTATTAAAATCCATTTCATACCTGTCTAGATGATCTGGAGTTATACTAGTAATCACAGCAATGTGTGGTCTAAACTTTTCAATACCGTCCAACTGAAAACTACTCAATTCCAACACATAATTTTCACAAGGCTTTTCTGCTACTTGAAAAGCAAAGCTTTCGCCTATATTTCCAGCCATAGTTGCATTTAAACCAGCATTTTTTAACAGGTGAAAAACCATATTAGTCACCGTTGTTTTACCATTTGAACCTGTAATTCCAATCAAATTAGAGTCTGTAAACCAAGAAGCAAATTCAATTTCTGAAACAATTTGAATCCCCTTTGTTTTGGCCTGTTTAATCAAAGTTACTTCATCAGGAATACCTGGACTTTTTACTATTAAATCGGCTTGTAAAATTCGATTAACAGAATGCTTTTCTTCTTCCCAATCAATTCCATAATTTAAAAGAACATCTTTGTATTTTTGTTTTATCTTTCCTTGATCAGAAAGAAAAACATCATACTTTTTTTTATTTCCTAGAACTGCGGCTCCAACACCGCTTTCTCCACCACCAAGAACTACTAGCTTCTTCATTAGTTATCTAATTTTCAAGGTAACAATAGTCATTACAGCCAGCATTATGCCTATAATCCAGAACCGAACAACAATCTTACTTTCATGCAATCCTTTTTTCTGGTAATGATGATGTAAAGGCGACATTAAAAAAATTCGTCTTCCTTCGCCAAATCTCTTTTTCGTAAACTTGAACCAACCTACCTGCATCACTACAGAAAGGTTTTCAATTAAAAATATACCACACAAAAGCGGAATCAATAATTCTTTTCTAGTTGCTATAGCAATTACTGCAATTATTCCTCCTATGGTTAAACTTCCAGTATCTCCCATAAAAACTTGAGCAGGAAAGGTATTATACCATAAAAAACCAACTAAAGCACCTGCAAATGCCGCAATAAAAATAGTAGTTTCTCCAACCCTTGGTATATTCATTACATTAAGGTAATTAGAGAAAATATAGTTCCCTGAAATCCAAGCAAAAATACCTAAGGTAAGTACAATTATGGCCGAAGTACCAGCGGCTAAACCATCTATTCCGTCGGTAAGATTAGCACCATTAGAAACCGCAGTTACAATAAAAATGACAATAGGAATAAAAACAAGCCAGGCATATTTTTTAAGTGAAGGACTAATCCAAGTAATTAAATCAGAATAATCAAGTTCATTTCCTTTAACAAAAGGAATGTTGGTTTTTGTTGATTTAATTTCTTCACTCTTTACCAATTCTACCTCCTGAGTCATTTCATTAACAACAGCCTCTTCCGTATTTCTGATGGTAATATCCTCATGAAAATACATAGTAGCCCCTACAATAATCCCTAAGCCAACTTGGCCAACAACTTTAAACTTACCTTGAAGTCCTTCTTTATTTTTTTTGAA
>JAIUMH010000011.1 GCA_022565635.1 Flavobacteriaceae bacterium
GGGTATTTTGATTCTAAATAAAAACCTTAAAATACTTTTTAATTTGATAATGATTACATACTTTAACAGTATTAATTATCCTAAATAAGATCTTAAGCAATATACATATCATCCAATAAATGAAGTGTTTATTTCACACATCCTTAGAATATGATAAATTTAACAAAACAGACTCGTATGTAAGACCTTCTATATATAAAAATGATTATGATTATGCCTATAACATTTAATAAATAAAAACAATAAAACTCAATCAGATGAAAAAAACAACTCAAGTATACGGCTATTAGCTTTCTTCTTATCAAGTCTAATTTTATTAAGCAGTTGTTCTAGCACAACAACAATCAACTCTAGCCCGAGTAATGCCAAGGTCTATTTAAATGGAGAATTTGTAGGTGAGACTCCTTATCTTCATAGAGACACAAAAATTTCAGGGGCAACCACCCACGTAAAATTAGAAAAAGAAGGCTACAAAGATTTTGAAAATTCTTTTTCAAGAGATGAAGAAACTGACGTAGGTGCAATTATTGGTGGTTTGTTTTTTTTATTCCCATTTTTGTGGACAATGAAATATAAGCCTTCAAGAACTTATGAAATGACTCCTCTTGACGGGCAAAGTAGAGAAATAAGCAAAGAAGAAGAAAAATCTTTATTATCAAAAGCTCAGCAATTAAGAGAGCTAAAGGCAATGTACGAAGAAGGCTTAATCACCAAAGAAGAATATGAAAAAGAACGAAAACACATTTTAGAAAATTAATCACATCTGTTTAGCCCGTTAAGTTGAAAAACATAAATATTAGGTTTCTCACTTCTATTTTAGAAAAAAGACTTAGATTTGCGTCCCGTAAAGACATCAAATCAACACGTCATGGCTCAAACAAAATATATTTTTGTAACCGGCGGTGTTTCTTCGTCTCTCGGGAAAGGAATCATTGCTGCATCACTTGCTAAATTGCTTCAAGCAAGAGGTTATAAAACAACAATTCAAAAATTAGACCCCTACATTAATATTGATCCAGGTACACTAAATCCTTATGAACATGGAGAATGTTTTGTAACGGAAGATGGTGCAGAAACCGATTTAGATTTAGGACACTACGAGCGTTTTTTAAACGTCAATACCTCACAAGCAAATAATGTAACTACCGGAAAAATTTATCAAAGTGTAATTGAAAAAGAAAGACGTGGTGATTATTTAGGAAAGACGGTACAAGTAATACCCCATATTACTAACGAAATTAAAGAGCGGGTTCAAGTTTTAGGAAACTCAGGTGAATACGACATCATTATCACTGAAATTGGTGGTACTGTTGGAGATATTGAGTCGCTTCCTTATGTAGAAGCTGTTAGGCAATTAAAATGGGAATTGGGAGATTACAACTCCTTGGTTATTCATCTTACTCTAGTTCCATATTTAGCAGCCGCCAAGGAATTAAAAACAAAGCCCACTCAACATTCTGTTAAGACGCTTATGGAAAGTGGGGTTGCAGCAGATATTTTGGTCTGTAGAACAGAACATGATTTAAGCGTTGAATTAAAAGACAAATTAGCTCGTTTTTGCAATGTAAAAAGAGAAGCTGTTATTGAGTCTAAAGATGCTGAAACCATTTACGATGTACCTAATATGATGATGAAGGAAGGTTTAGACGTAATTACGTTAACTAAGCTTAATCTTCCACAAGATACATCTCCTAATTTAACCCAGTGGAATGAATTTTTAAGAAAGTTTAAAAACGCAAAACAAGTAGTTAACATTGGTCTTGTTGGCAAATATATTGAGCTACAAGACTCTTATAAATCTATATTAGAATCTTTTATTCATGCAGGTGCTGTAAATGACGTAAAAGTAAATGTAGTGAATGTACATTCTGAGTTTTCTTTTGAAAACAATCCTGAAACCAAAAATTTACACGGTATTTTAGTCGCTCCAGGTTTTGGTGAAAGAGGAATTGAAGGAAAAATTGAAGCAGTAAAATTTGCTCGAGAAAATAAAATTCCATTCTTCGGAATTTGTTTAGGTATGCAAATGGCTGTCATTGAATTTAGTAGAAATGTACTTCATTTGAAAGATGCAAATTCTACTGAAATGAACCCCAATACACCTCATCCAGTTATTGATTTGATGGATGATCAAAAAAACATTACAGATTTAGGAGGAACTATGCGTTTAGGAGCTTGGGAGTGCCAGCTGAAACCAGGAAGCTTAGTGCACCAAGTTTACAATAAAGATATCATCACAGAAAGACACAGACATCGTTATGAGCTCAACAGCAAATACGTTTCAGAATTAGAGCAAAATAACATGCAATGCTCTGGTATTAACCCTAAAACTAAATTGGTGGAAGTAGTTGAAATTCCCGATCATCCTTGGTTTATAGGTGTGCAGTACCATCCTGAATACAAAAGTACTGTTGCACAACCACATCCGCTTTTTGTAAGTTTTATTGAAGCCGCTAAAAAGCAAGCAAATAAAAACTAAAACTTAATTAAAATTTAGATTAAGATTTGGCTCACCTTATCATCCAAACTACATTTACAACATGGTAAATGTGGTTTGGTTTAAACGCGATTTAAGGCTTGAGGATAACGAAGCGCTTCATAATGCTCTATTAAATCAAGAGCCTGTTCTTCTGCTCTACCTATTTGAACCAATAGTAGAAAAAGACCCACATTATAGCCTGCGTCATTTTAGGTTCATTGATCAATCCATCAAAGATTTACAAAACCAACTAAAAACCTGCCAAACAAAACTCATTTGTCTTCATGAAGAAGCCATAAAGGCTTTTCAGAAGATTGATGAAATGTTGGGTATTCAATCGGTTTTTAGCCATCAAGAAACAGGTCTATCTATTACCTATAAACGCGATAAAGAGCTTCAGCAATTCTTCTCAAAAAAAGGAATTAAATGGAAGGAATCAATTAACAATGGAGTAGTTAGAGGCTTAAATAACAGAAAAACATGGATTAATTCCTGGGAAAACCACATGAACAAGCCTTGCTATAAATTTTCTGCACAAAGCAATCAATTTATCAGCAAAAAACAAGCTGAAAGAATAACCAAAGAGTTACGAGTTTGGAATCCTATATTTAAGGAAGACACAAATTTTCAACAAGGAGGAAGAAGTTTTGGATTAAGGTATTTAAAAAGTTTTTTAAATAATAGATACAGTAACTACCAAAACCATATTTCTAAACCCCTTTTGGCAAGAACCTCTTGTAGCAGAATCTCTCCTTACATTGCCTGGGGAAATTTATCCATAAGAGAAATTGTTCAAGAAATAGAAAAGCGTAAAAAAGAATTTTCAAATAAAAATGCCATCCATCAGTTTTCTAGTCGCTTAAGATGGCAAGCACATTTTATTCAAAAATTTGAAATGGAAGAGCGTATTGAATTTGAAAACTTCAACCCAGCATTTAATCATTTACAACAACAGAAAGATTCCTTCTATATTAAAGCTTGGAAAAAAGGACTAACTGGATTCCCTTTAGTAGATGCAAGCATGCGCTGTTTACAACAAACGGGCTATATAAATTTTAGGATGCGTGCTCTGTTGGTTTCTTTTTTTTGTCATTTACTTTGGCAAAAGTGGCAATTGGCTTCTAATCATTTAGCTTCTTTATTTTTAGATTTTGAACCAGGAATTCATTACCCACAATTGCAAATGCAAGCCGGAACAACAGGAATTCATACGCTTCGTATTTACAACCCCATCAAAAACTCTTATCAACATGATCCTAAGGGTGAATTTATATTAAAATACCTACCCGAACTTAGAAAAATACCCGTTGAGTTTGTACATGAACCATGGAAATTAACTCCTATGGAACAGCGTATGTATGGATTTAAAATAGGTAAAGATTATCCCGAACCAATTATAGACTTAGAAAGTGCAAGGAAATATGCTTCAGACGAATTATGGAAGATTATTCAATCTCAAAAATCAAAAAAAGCAGGTAAAAAAATCCTTAAAAGACACACTTTAAGAGGTTAACTTTTTGGTTTTAAAATTACTTCTTTTGAATCTTTCAATGTTCTCCTTTCAAATTGAAAAGCATCTTTATTAAATATCAATTCTTCTCCCCTTTCTTTAGTGTCTATTTTAAAATTTCCATCGGCATCAGAATATTCAAACAAATCGGTACCCATAACTTGTATCAACACTTCTTCCACAGGATTTCCTTCCTGGTCTAGTACTCGACCTTCAATAATAGAATCATTCTGAGAACATGCCATGAGAAGAAAGACACTTAAGATGTAAATTATTTTTTTCATCTGTTTAAATTATTTGTTTTTTAGTTGTCAGATGTAACACCTATAATCATTCTCCTGTGTATAGAAAATTTTGTCATAGATGTTTCATCATTTTAATTTTTGATTTTTGAAAACATTCTTTCAATTACAATTACGTGCGGAAAAGTCACTGCCGCTATAAAGGCAAACATAATACTTAAAAACATATTTTCACTGCCAAACAAATAATAAAGTACTACCAAACCAATAACTGAAATGAGCCAAAATGGAAAAGCATTTTTGACATATAGGAGAAATTTTTGTTTTGATTGATTTTCAAACAGGTAGTTAATTTGGTCTCTTAAAGAGGGAATTGTATGCCAGAATACAAAATAAATTGCGAAGCCAAAAAGTAATTCTGAATAATAAAAAACTATAAAAATTAAAATTAATGATAGGATTTCTTGAACAACCTGCAACGGTTGCAGTAGTTTTTTTATCAGCAAAAAAATAAAAACAAGAAAAGTAATTGATAAAGAGATAAAAAAACCTGATGTAAAATACACTTCAGGAATGTTGACTTTAATGAGGTCAAAAATAATCTCTCTTGTAAAATTTAAGTTGAAATAAAAAAGTCCTAAAAGTACAGAGAGTCCGTAGATAAAAAATAATGTTTTGATTTTGCTACTAGCATGGAGTATCTTCTTGCTTATTTGAAGCTGTTGCTCTCCAAAATGATAGGCACTAATAAAAACAAAACCGGTTAAAATTAACCAAGGAAGAAAGTAAAACAGCGCAAGTACTAAAACAACCATACTAACATAACCAAATGTGTATTTATTTAATTCATATGAATGCTTGTTTTTCTTGATTTTTTTTATGATTAATAAATCATTTGCCCCATGTGCAATACCAACCGTTAAAACAAGAATCAAGGCCAAAATATCAAGGTAATAATTTTTTAA
The DNA here is from genome assembly GCA_022565635.1 of Flavobacteriaceae bacterium. GTDB lineage: Bacteria > Bacteroidota > Bacteroidia > Flavobacteriales > Flavobacteriaceae > Psychroflexus. Next base: position 5,197 of record JAIUMH010000011.1, read on the forward strand.
CAAAAAGTTTAACACTATCGCTAAAACACTAGAAAATATTGCTATTACGTAAATTTTCATCCTCAAAAATTGATTTTTTATCAAATATAATCAAAAATCTTTCTTAATAAGAATTTTTTTTGTTTAACTTTTGACTACTTTTGATTAAACAAAAAAAATATAATAGCTATGAGTAATTTTATGTATTTATTAGCCGACGTATCACAAATCGCAAATGACGATTATACCGGCTTTACGTTTTTCATTGGTAGTATGGCTATGATGGCCGCCTCTGCCTTTTTCTTTTTATCACTTAGTCAGTTTGACAATAAGTGGAGAACCTCTGTACTGGTTTCTGGTTTAATTACATTTATTGCCGCAGTACATTATTTTTACATGAGAGATTATTGGGATCAAGTTGGAGAATCTCCTACTTTTTTCCGATATGTAGACTGGATTTTAACCGTACCATTAATGTGTGTTGAGTTTTATCTCATACTTAGAGTTGCAGGTGCTAAATTGTCCTTAATGTGGAAATTAATCTTCTGGTCTGTAGTAATGTTAGTTACTGGATACTTTGGTGAAGCAATGTCTATGGACAGTCCAACTATGCAATGGGTTTGGGGTCTAGTATCTGGAGTTGCTTACTTTATTATTGTGTACATTATTTGGTTTGGTGAAGCTAGAAAATTAGCAGAATCTGCTGGAGGAAATGTATTAGCCGCACATAAAGTACTATGTTGGTTTGTGTTGGTAGGATGGGCCATTTATCCTTTAGGTTACATTTTAGGAACTGAAGGTGGTTTATTTGGACTTCAATTAGTTGAAGATATTGAAGCCGCACAGGGTGCTATGAATGTGGTTTACAATATTGGTGATGCTGTAAACAAGATTGGATTTGGTCTTGTAGTATATGCATTAGCAACTAAATCTACTGCAGAAGCTAAGTAATTAGTTTTTTGAAAAAAAATTGCTATGAAATTAAAGGCTACCATTTTGGTAGCCTTTTTTTTTACAAGATAGTTATAAATTATAAAATAAAGATATGCCCCTTATTTTAATTGAGTTTATTTTTTATTAGTCCACAATAAGATATAAGTAAAAATTAATCATAGCGTCAACTAATAAAAAAAATTGTATTATTAATGATATATATTAGTCAAACGAGTTTAATTAAAATGGAATAATATGTTCATTTAAGTCCAATTCAAAATTCCCAACCACCTCAACTACATCCTCTGTATTTGGTCTTCTCGCTTCAAATTGATAAGAGCCAGATAAAGCCATATCACTTACCTGGTCATAAACAATAGTTCCAGAAACATCCTGGTTATAATTCGCTTGCTGCCCTGGTTCATCGCTTCCAGGAATAAAGCGCCACAAAAATCTTGCGGTAACTTGTGGAGCTTCACCGGTAAAATCAACAATTGGGTAAGTCACCCCTTCTTCTAAATTTTCGCGTGGGGGATTTTCAGCAATAAAATCAATAACTACGTTAATGGTATTCACAGAATTTCCATCATTATTTTGAGCAAACAAACGCATAGCAAACTCTTCATCAGTATCGGATTTGCCTTCCTGTAAACGCATGTGTGTTTCAAAACTTCCTGACCTAGAATTGCTCACGCTTGCTGTAGAATTGGGTGTATCACTCACCCACATGCTTAAATCTTCAATTAAATCGGCAATCATATCATCATCAATTTCACAAGAAGAAATGGTAAACACAATCAATAAGCAACTCATTAGATAAATACATCTTTTCATAAAACAAAAATTTAATTGGAAACAAATTATATAAAAAGACGCATATAATGCTTCATAAATTGTATCAATAACAAAATAATTATGTAAAAACCCAATTGAAAGCCCCTACTCATTAAAAGAGGCCATATTGCTTATTTATTTATCCTTTACATGATCAAATCCAAATTTATCCATAGAGTTCTTAAGTATCGTGTAATGCCGTCTTATTTGCCTTCGTATTTCAGGAGCTTGCATAATATTGGACGCTCAGTATGCGTATTTGATAAAATTACCTCGATACTTCCTATCAAAATAATCTGTCTCTAATTGACCATTTTTGAACACTTGCTTTTTTTTTGGTGACGCATCATCGCTTTTCTTGGTGCTAAATCTGAACAGTACTCTCCACTACGCCCATCTGAATTACGACGTATTTCACGACTAACAACAGATTTGTCTTTATCAATAGTTCTGGCTATTGAAGATTGAGAATGCCCAAGCTTTAGCATTCTAGAAATTGTGTATCTTTGTTCTACGGTAAGGTGTGCCATTGCAAAATTATTTTTGGCAATTTGATGAAGCAAAATAACACTTTTCCACCAAAACCAAGAAGGAGGTATATTTTACCTTTTTCGGTTTTGAAAAATATTATTTAGAAATCCTCAAATCTTAAAGTTGCATTTATTTGTTGAATTTAAGAAAAAATAAAGCAACATCTTGAAAAAATGAGATTGGTATGGAATTAATGAACCTAGAACATATTGAACATAAAATCTATACCATTAGAAAGCTTCAAGTAATGCTAGACAAAGACTTAGCGCAACTATATCAAGTAGAAACAAAGGTTTTAAATCAAGCCGTAAAAAGAAATATAGATCGATTTCCAGATTCGTTTAGATTTCAATTAACAGATATTGAATTTAATGACTTGAAGTCACAATCTGTGACCTCAAGTTCATCGCATGGTGGTAGAAGATATTTGCCATTTGTTTTTACAGAACAAGGTGTGGCCATGTTGTCTGCAGTGCTAAGAAGCGATACCGCTGTTAAAGTGAGTGTTCAAGTTATCAAAGCTTTTGTAAAAATGCGCCTACTCGTCAATCATAGTAGGTTACTTCAGGAACGTTTGCTTCATCTAGAAATGAAGCAACAAGACCACGAAAAGAATTTTGAAAAGGTGTTTAAAGCATTAGAAAAAGCAACACCAGAACCTAAGCATGGAATTTTCTTTGAAGGACAAATATTTGATGCCTACACCTTTGTTGCTAAACTCATTAAGTCTGCCAAAAAATCGATTATTTTAATTGATAATTACATCGATGAAAGTGTATTGACTTTACTTACAAAACGTTCAGAAAGTGTAAAAGCGACTATTTACGCCGCAAAAATAACCCAACAACTACAATTAGATTTAAAAAAACACAACCAACAATATCCGCAAATCGAAGTAAAACGACTAAAAACCAGTCACGATAGATTCTTAATTATAGACGATACCAAACTTTACCATATTGGTGCATCGCTAAAAGATTTAGGGAATAAATGGTTTGCCTTTTCTCAAATAGACAGTTTAGCAAATGAAATCTTGAATAAATTAGATGAAAATTGAAACTAAAAATAACAAAACAAATAAATGACCAGAGACCAACTTAAAGAACTTGAAAATAGATTATGGCAAGCCGCAGACGATTTGCGAGCCAATAGTAAATTAACCGCTTCTGAATACAGTTTTCCTGTGTTGGGGCTTATTTTTTTACGCCACGCCTATAGCCGTTACAACAGAGCTAAAGTTGAAATAGAAAAAGAATTACCCGTTCACCCTCAACGCGGAAAAAGACCTGTCAACAAAGCTGATTTTGATTCGGTAAATGCTTTATTTTTACCTGAAAACGCACAATGGGCTACCATCAACACCTTGCCCGAAAGCACCCCTATTGGCGAGTATTTAGACGAAGCCATGAGAGGCATTGAAAATGAGTACGAAGTTTTACAAGGGGTTTTACCTAAGGATTACACTTTGTTTGAAAACGATTTGTTGTTTCGTTTGATACGCATTTTTAACGACCCCATGTTAGACCAAGTTGAAGGCGATGTTTTTGGTAGAATTTATGAGTACTTCTTGAACAAATTTGCCATGTCTGGTGCTCAAGAAGGGGGTGAGTTTTTTACACCGCCAAGTTTGGTAAATACCATTGTAAAAATTATTGAGCCCAACCACGGAAAAGTATTCGACCCCGCTTGTGGAAGTGCAGGTATGTTTGTGCAAACGGCTCATTTTATTGAAGAAGAAACCCAAGAAGATGCCTCCCGAAAAGTCACTTTTTACGGACAAGAAAAAGCCGATACCAACACTAAATTGGCTAAAATGAACATGGCGGTTCATGGTCTTGAAGCCAATGTCATGCAAGGAAATTCCTTTTATGAAGATCATCATGAATTGGTAGGTGAATGTGATTTTGTGATGGCCAATCCACCCTTTAATGTAGATGGTGTAGATAAAAACAAAGACAGTGTAAAAAACGATGCGCGTTTACCCTTTGGCTTACCCAAAAGCGACAATGCCAATTATCTTTGGATACAGTATTTTTATGCGTATTTAAATAAAACAGGACGAGCTGGATTTGTCATGGCGTCTTCTGCTTCAGATGCAGGACATTCTGAAATGCTTATACGGAAAAAATTAGTAGAAACGGGAGCGGTTGATGTCATGGTTTCTATTGGCACAAAATTCTTTTACACTCGTTCTTTACCCTGTTCGTTGTGGTTTTTTGACCGAGAAAAAGAACAAGACGAAAAACGAGCTGACCAAACCCTGATGCTGGATTTACGGGATGTGTACCGAAAAGTCTCCACCAATTTGCACGACTTTACCGAAGAACATTTACAAAACATTCATGCTATTGTGGCTTTATACCGTGGTAATCCTTTGGTATATAACAATGCCATAGCTTCTTACCAAAGCAAAGCAAAATCTTATCTAAATGAAGCACAATTAGTAATTAATGATGTGCTTACCTACCTAAGCAAATCTGAAGAAGAAGCTAGCAACCACTACTTACAAGTAGCCGAAGCGAAAACACTCTACCAAAAAACCTTAAAAGCTGACAATGCCAAGGAAGATAAACGTAAAATTAATTTACAAATCAAGCAACATATTGAAAGCATAAAAACAAGATTAGCTGAAGAAAAAGACAAAGCTAAAAAACGAGATTTACGGGAAGCTATAGGTCGTTTGGAAGATTTACAACACAGCTTTACCGAAGCTATGGACCAACACTTGTATTTTGTAAAAGAATACCATTGGTTGCACAGCCGTTTTCCTGAGGGCAAGTACAAAGATGTCCCTGGACTTTGTAAAATTGCACACAGAGATGAGATTGCTGAAAACGATTACAGCCTTACCGCAGGACGTTACGTAGGCGTTGCCCCAATAGAAGAAGATGAAAACTTTGACTTTGATGAACGTATGCTAGAAATTAAAAACGAGCTACAGACGCTTAACACCGAAGCCAACGAACTCGCCCAACAAATACAACAGGATTTAACGGATTTAGGGATATGAGTTGGAAAATAACAAAAATGCAGGATGTTACAACTAGAATTGGAGATGGGCTTCATGGTACTCCGAAATATGATGTGAACGGAGAGTATTATTTTATAAATGGTAATAATTTACAAAATGGTAAAATTGAAATTAAATCATCAACGAAAAAAATCACTTACGAAGAATATTTTAAAATAAAAAAGGATTTAAACGATAGAACAATCCTTGTATCTATAAATGGAACCTTAGGAAATATAGGTATTTACAATAATGAAAAAATAGCTTTAGGGAAAAGCGCATGTTATTTAAATATTAAAGAAAATATCAGCAAATTATTTATAAGATATGTTCTTGAAAATGAACCCTTTCAAGGTTATGCTTTTAGATTTGCAACAGGATCAACAATAAAGAATTTAGGACTTAAAGCTATTAGAGAATTTAGTTTCAATCTCCCCCCACTCCCCACCCAACAAAAAATAGCCTCCATTCTTGGGGCGTATGATGATTTGATTGAAAACAATTTAAAACGCATCAAGTTATTAGAAGAAGCCGCTCAAAATTTATATAAGGAATGGTTTGTCAATTTTAAGTTTCCAGACCATGAAAACCATCCAATGGATGAAGAAACGGGATTGCCTGAGGGGTGGGAAAAGAAAGAGTTAAAGGAATTATGTCACTTGACTATGGGACAAAGCCCAAAATCAGAATTTTATAATGATGAAAAAAATGGGTTGCCTTTTCATCAAGGTGTTTCAGATTTTGGATTAAGATTTGTAAAAAACTCCACTTATTGCACAAATGAAACAAGACTAGCTTATGAAGATGATATTCTTTTTAGTGTTAGAGCCCCCGTTGGTCGTTTAAATATTAGTCCTGAAAAGATCATTATTGGTAGAGGGTTATCATCGATTAGGAATAAAAAAGATTTTCAGTCATTCCAATTCTATCAGCTTAAAAATCATTTTTACCAAGAAGATATGATAGGTGGTGGAGCTATTTTTAATTCAGTGACAAAAAAAGTTCTAGAAAGTCAGAAATTAATTTCCCCTGATGATGAAACTTTAAATTTATTCGAAAGTAAAGTCGAAAAGATTGATAAGCAAATTAAAAATTTAGACATTCAAAATCAACAACTCCAGGAAGCCCGAGATTTATTGTTGCCTAGATTGATGAATCAAGAGATTAACGTAACATGAAAATAAAATGAAAAAGTTCACAACCAGAAGTACATCACTTTACTCTCAAAATGTAAACGAACCTATAATTATTGAAGAAAAGGAAACGACTAGAAAAATTTTCTTAGCTGAAATTAATGATAAAAAATTACAATCTGGTGAAACTGTAAGTGGAACTATAATTCATCAAAGGAAAAGCAAAAATGATAAATGGGAGGACATAAAATCAATTAACCTAAATACACTTAAAGCAGGTGAAGGAGTAAAACTAAAATTAAGAAGTACCCAAATAAAAAAATTATATGATGGTTTGACAGAATTGTACGCTTTAAGTAAAAAAGGGGTTAAGAGTGGTGAAAATGAATATATAGTTGGAACTTCAGATGAAACTATTAATGTTCCAAAAAAGAGAAAAGAATATATTGAAAAATTACTACAGGAAGATTATGGTCAAGAAATTTGGGATGAACTGGTTGATAATAATCCTGATTTAGCTACTAAATTATCAAACTCAAGAATTCAAAATAATAGATTACTTGCACTAAAAGAATTTGAAAATTCAATTTTGGATGCATCAAAAAATGAGCAATATTGGCAAGATTTCTTTACAAATAATGAGTGGATATTTGGCTATGGTTTAAATTATCAGTTCTTATCTATAAAATCAGATCAACCTAATTATGGCGGTCAAAATTATGCTGGTAAAGGAAAACAAAAGGGTGATTATCTTACAAATACTAATTCTGATGATGTTAAGTTTACAGTTTTAGTTGAAATTAAAAAACCATCAACTGATTTAATAGCTAAATCAAAAAATGGAGAAGGTAGAAAGTATAGAAATGGTGCGTGGTTATTGGGGAGCGAAGTTTTAGGAGGTGTTGCACAAGTGCAAGCAAATTGTAAATCTTGGCAGAGAAATTCGGAAATATTAGAAAATAGAGAATTAATGTATGAGCATATATATACTGTTCAACCAAAAGGGATTCTATTGATAGGTAACACAGAACAGTTCAAAAACGATATGACCAAATTAACTACTTTCGAACTATTTAGAAAAGGGCTAAACTCGGTAGAAATTTTAACTTATGATGAGCTTTTAGAAAGAGCAAAATTTATTCTAGGACAGAAAGAAAAACCATTAGAAGAAGAAAAAAACGACCTATGAGCAAAGCCTATTCAGAAGATTTATTAATAGAAGCCACCGCCATGCAATTGTTGGAAGGTTTAGGCTTTGTTTTTAGTTCTTAAGTGTTCGAACTATTTTTTTAGCTAAAATTTACTTTAATTCAATTTTAAGCTCTATTTTTGTAAAAATATTACAAATACCAACAATAAAATGGTTTTAGAAATCAAGCTAAGTAACTTTTTCTCGATAAATGATGAAGTGATTTTAGATTTACGTGCGGGAAACATCAACACTGCAAAATCAAAAACATTAGCTAAAAACACCTTTGATTACGAGGGTACAGAAGTATTAAAAAATGTGGCCATATATGGAGCTAATGCATCAGGTAAATCCAACATTATTAAAAGCATTCGTTTTTGTAATGCCATGGTTTATGAATCTCATAAGCATAATGAAAATACAGTTTTTAATTTTAAACCTTTCAAATTCAATAAATACTCAAATAAGCCTTCAAAATACGCCATACGTTTTGTGATTAACGGCATTGAATACAAGTATGCCTTTTCGTTAAATAGAACGCAAATACTCACAGAGAGTTTATACTACTATCCCAAAGGCAGAAAAGCAAAAGTTTTTGAGCGGGATGAAAACGCAGGAAAAACCAAAAGAGAAAAATACTCATTTGGTACTTCTGTTATAAAACGCCCCTTTGATGTTGCAGAAAATACGTCCAATAAGACCTTATACATTTCTCGTGCAAGCCAAATGGATAGGGAAATACCCAAAGCCATGTTCAATTTCTTTCACAGAGATTTTATTCTTCATCATTCAAATTACAGCAAGAGCAATCTTAATTTCTTAGTTAATTCATACAAAAATCAATTACTTACAGCCTTACAATACGCAGATAGTGACATTATAGATTTTAAAATTAACTTTAGTAAAGAAAAAGGGAAAAGCTTAAAAGCCAATTTAGATACAGAAGAAGCTTTTTTTGTAGAAGAAGAGATGGAGAAGGTAGAATTAAAAACCTTCCATAGATTCTCCCCAAAAGTAGCCTTCGATTTTAATGAAGAATCATTGGGTACACAAAAATTATTTTTTATGATGTTGACCATTATAGATATAGTAAGAAATAATAAAACCCTTTTAATTGACGAAATAGAAGACAGCCTTCACCCAAAAATTGTGGAATACATTTTAGAATTATTCAACGCCAGCGCAAAAGCTCAACTGATATTCTCGACGCATAATACTAACCTTTTGGATCTTAATAAATTTAGAAAAGACCAAATTTGGTTTGTAAACAAGAAAAAAGACGGAGGTTCAGATTTATATTCACTTTATGATTATAGCGATTTTAGAGATACTATGGACTTAGAAAAAGCATACCTTCAAGGCAGGTTTGACTCTATCCCAATTATAAATGATGCTGTTGAAAATTTGCATTCTATTATAGATTAAAAGTATGTCTAGAAAGAGAAGGGAGCCAAAAGGTAAAAAGATAAATCCAACATTGTTTGTATTCTGTGAAGGTGATACAGAAGAAGCCTATGTAAATTTCTTGAAATCTCTCTATAGATTGCCTTCTATTCAAATTCGTTCAAAAATAGGAGGAAACAATATCACATCTGAATTCATCTCAAATTATAAAAAGGGAAAACCGACACATGAAAAAGACTTAGATTTTTTAATGTATGATGTTGATGTTCCTGAAATTGTAGAAAGACTTCAAAAAATAGAAAAATCAACACTACTTTTATCTAATCCTTGCATCGAGCTTTGGTTTTTGCTTCATTATAAAAACCAAACAGCTCACATAAATAGTGCTAAATGTTGTCGCGAAATGGCAAACCGAAATAGAGTTTATAAAAAAGGTATAATTGATAATAAACTAAAAGAAAAACTTATTTCCAAAAAGGAAGTTGCAGTAAAAAGAGCTAAAGAATTAGCAGAAAATAATAATCCAAGTTCAACCGTTTACAAATTTATTGAAACACTTGAGCAGTTATAAGTTTTAATTATACGGAATTTATTATTTTCATTACATTTGATAAGATTAAACAAATTTGGTGTCGTTACTGCGAAAGTAAATCAAATATCAAATTACTGCTTTTAATAAAACTTATGGTTATTTTTACAAGCAGGTGAATTCTTTGTTAATAACAAACTAAAGCATTCATAAGCGAAATTTATATTATTAGATTTATAAAGACAAGACGATGCTACGATTTAAAAAAATAATTCCAACTTACCTATGAGCAAAGCCTATTCAGAAGATTTATTAATAGAAGCCACCACCATGCAATTGTTGGAAGATTTGGGCTGGCAAGGAGCCAACGTCCATCATAACGAACAATTTGGTGAGCAGGGTTGTATTGGCAGGGATAACCAACAGCAGGTTATACTCAAACATCGTTTTTTAACCGCCATAAGGCATCTCAACCCCAATTTACCAGAAACAGCTTATCTCAATGCCTATGATAGCATAGCGCAAAGTGATATTACCAAAACACTGGTGCAACTCAATTTTGAAAAACACCACCAACTCACCGAAGGTATTCCCGTCAATTATAAAGATGAAAAGGGAAAATTAGTTAGAAATAAAAAAATACAGGTCTTTGATCACCAAAACCCAGAGGAGAATAACTTTTTAGCCGTTCAACAACTTTGGGTCAAAGGAAGAGCGGGCATGTCCAGAAGACCAGATGTCGTTGGTTTTGTCAATGGTATTCCATTGGTGTTTATAGAACTCAAAGCCCACCATATCCCTATCAAGTCGGCATACAGCGATAATTTAAGCGATTACAAAGATGCCATTCCACATTTATTGCATACCAATGCTTTGGTGATTTTAAGCAATGGTTTACAATCTAAAGTAGGTTCTGTAACTTCCAAATTCGAGCATTTTAATGAATGGAAACGCATCAACGAAGAAGATGAAGGAGCCGTCCAATTGGAGACCATGATTAAAGGGGTTTGCAATAAAACCAATCTTCTGGACCTACTTTTCAATTTTACCCTATTTGATGATTCCTTAGGAAAACCCATAAAGTTAGTCGCCAGAAACCATCAATTTTTAGGGGTAAATAAGGCGATAGCACATTTTAAAACCAAAAAAGAAGCCTACCAAAACCATAAAATATCAAAAGAAGAAGCACAACGCTTAGGAGTATTTTGGCATACCCAAGGAAGTGGAAAATCCTATTCCATGGTATTCCTAACCGAAAAGATTTTCAGAAATTTAGGAAGCAACTATACATTTATATTGGTGACTGATAGAAATGAACTTGATAGTCAAATTTACGGAACCTATCGTGGTGTTGGAGCCGCACATGATAAAAATGCTAAAGCCAAAAGTGGTGAACATTTAAGAGAGTTGCTACAAACCGATCATCGGTATATTTTCACCTTAATTCACAAGTTTAATTTTGAAGAAGAAATAAGTCAGCGAGACGATATTATTGTTATCTCAGACGAAGCCCACCGTACCCAAGGCGGTAGTTTGGCCATGAATATGCGCAAAGCTTTACCCAACGCTTCATTTATTGGTTTTACAGGCACACCCCTGTTCAAAGACGATGAATTGACCAAACGTATTTTTGGGGATTATGTGTCCAAATACGATTTCAAGCGCTCTATTGAAGATGGAGCAACAGTTCCTTTGTACTATGAAAATCGGGGTGAAAAATTAAAATTAGAAAATCCGCAAATCAATGAAGACATCAAATCTAAGATTGAAGAATTTGATTTGGATGATGATCAAACTGAAAAACTAAAACGCCTTTTTGCTCAAGAATATCCAATTTTAACGGCTAAAAAACGATTAAAATCTATAGCTAAAGACGTTATTTCCCACTTTAATGAAAGAGGTTACAAAGGGAAAGCTTTGTTTATTGCCATAGACAAAGTAACGGCAGTACGCATGTATAATTACATGACAGAAGCCTTAAGTGAGTATATAGTAGCGCTAGAGCAAAAGGTGAAATCTATTTCAGATGAGCAAGAACAGCTCATTGCCCAACGTGAACTTAATTGGGTAAAAGAAACTGAAATTTCTGTAGTGGTAAGTTCAGAGCAAAATGAAATCAAAAAATTTAGAGATTGGGATTTAGATATTCTTCCACATCGGGAGAAAATGAATACACGTGATTTAGAAAAAGATTTCAAAGACGAAGAAAATCCGTTTCGAATTGCCATTGTTTGCGCCATGTGGATTACAGGTTTTGATGTACCAAGTCTTTCCACTTTGTATATAGACAAGCCTTTAAAATCGCATACCTTAATGCAAGCCATTGCCAGAGCCAACCGTGTAAAAGAAGGCAAAAACAACGGTTTAATTGTAGACTATATTGAAACGTATAGAGCTTTACTCGATGCATTAGCGGTTTATGGAGGAGGAAAATCAAACGGAAACGGAACTGATACAGACGGTAAAGATGAACCTCCAGTAAGGCCATTAGAAGAGCTAGAGGAAGACCTAAAAGAAACCATTGATGCCACTGCATCTTTTTTAAAAAATGAGTGTGATTATTTACTCTCCAAATTAGTAGAAACTGAAGATGGTTTACAACGTCTAGGGCTAATTCAACTAGCTTACGATGCCGTTTGTAAAACCATTGACACCCGAAATAAATTTAATGTATTGGCCAGGGAAGTATTTAAAAAATACAAAGCATTAATGCCAAATACCTTGGTATATAAATACCAAGCACAAAGAGACGCTATTAACGCCATTTATAACCTCATCCAAGATAAAGTAGAAGATGCAGACATTACTTATGAAATAAGGCAAGTTCAAGAGCAGGTTAATGAGTCTATTGCCACGTATCAAACCGCTTTAGAAAAAGCGGAGGATTACGGTAAAAAAATTGATTTGAGTAAGTTGGATTTTGATAAAATCAAAGAAGAGTTTGATAAGCTAAAGTCAAATAAAAATATAGTCGTTAAAGATTTACAGGAACGAGTTCGTAAAAAGCTAGAAAAAATGCTCAAAAATAATCCCTTACGTATAGATTACTACGAACGCTACCAAGAAATTATAGATGCTTACAATGATGGGAAAGAATATACTTCGGTAAAAGAAGTTTTTGATGAGTTGATCAAATTATTTGAAGACCTAACTCAAGAAGACCAGCGTGCTACTCAAGAGGAGCTTTCTGAAGAAGAGTTGGCAGTTTTTGATTTATTAATGAAAGGAAAAAAGATAACAGATAAGGAGCGAATTAAGTTAAAAAAAGCCGCTCGGTCATTGCTAGAAAAGCTACAATCCAATGAATTTAAAGTTGAAAATTGGACACAAAAAAATCAAACAAAAGCCGCCGTTAGAAGAGTGATTAATGACTACTTATATACTAAACTTCCTTACCCCACCTATGAAGATGGGGACATAGCTGTAAAAACAGAATTGCTATATAACTTCTTTGAAAACCATTACGGTGATTATGGGAGGGTTGGGTGAAAATATGATTTTAAAAAAAATAAAATTGTAAACCCAAATTGTCACCTAAAACAAAAAAACCTTGTAAACAGAAGCTTACAAGGGTATAATGTGGAGTCGGGGAGACTCGAACTCCCGTCCAAACAAGCAATTCAACAGCTTTCTACACGTTTAGTTTTTACTTAGGTTTTCGACTTTAGGCTGGCCAAAAACAACCTACCTAAAACTTATCCTCAATCAATTTCAAAAAAGCATCAAGGCCCTACTTTTCCTAGATTTACTTTATCGGTGCCTCTATATGGAACGCCGCAAATCAAGGCTTTCCAGAGACATCATGGCCCACTACCTTGTAGCGGTTAAGCATTCCTACTATAATTCGGATTATGCAGCCATGGCGTAGTTATTCTCGCCGTTTAAAAAAGTATGAAACATGAGATTAACGAGCTGTATCCCAGCGCTCGACGTGCTTACTATTCAATTGATCTCGCTGTCAAAACCAAATCGACCCCAGTAATTTTCAATTCCAATTCAAAATTTTTCATCAATTTTAAAATCCAAACCTTAATTGGACTTGCAAAAGTAGATAATTCAGTTATATTTGAAGAAGTTTTTTACAAAAATTAATAAAGTATATTTTATGAAATTCGGAATAATCAAAGAACGCAAAAATCCACCCGATAGAAGAGTGGTATTTTCTCCTGAAAAAATTAGTCAACTTCAAAAAAAATACCCCCAATTAGAGTTTGTGGTTGAAGCTTCAGACATTCGAATTTTTAAAGATCAAGACTATCAAGACTTAGGCATACCTGTGGTTCAAAACATGGAAGATTGTGATGTTTTATTAGGCGTTAAAGAAGTACCTAAAACCGCTTTAATCCCCAACAAAAAATACTTCTTTTTTTCTCATACCATCAAAAAACAAAGCTATAACAGAGATTTACTCAAAGAAATTTTAGCTAAAAATATTGAATTATATGACCATGAAGTCATCACCAAAGAAAACGGTGCACGGCTTATTGGTTTTGGTAGATACGCCGGTTTAGTTGGTGCGTATAATGGATTTCGACTAATGGGGCAAAGAGACCAGCTGTTTGATTTACCCAAAGCAGAAAATTTACCTGACTTAGAAGCAATGAAAGCTGCATTAAATGAGATTCAACTTCCTGCCGATTTAAAAATTTGCCTAACCGGACTAGGTAAAGTAGCTAAAGGCGCTAAAGAGATACTAGACCACCTCAACATTAAACAAGTTACTCCTGAAAATTACCTACAGCAAAATTTTGCAGAAGCCGTATATACACAAATTGATGTGCTTGACTACAACAAAAGAAAGGACGGGAAATCGGGTAACAAAAAAGAGTTTTTTAAAGATCCTTCAGGTTATATTTCAGATTTCATGAGGTTTGCAAAAGTAACCGACTATTTTATTGCTGGTCATTTTTACGGTGACGGAGCTCCTTACTTATTTACAAGAGAAGACGCTAAAAAACCTGATTTTAAAATTAACTTGGTGGCTGATGTTAGCTGTGATATTGATGGACCCGTGGCTTCTACTATAAGACCTTCTACCATAGCTGACCCATTTTACGCCTATCATCCTACAACCGAAAAAGAAGTTGAAATTGGAGCACCAAACAGCATAGCCGTAATGGCAGTTGATAATTTACCTTGTGAATTGCCTAAAGACGCCAGCGAAGGTTTTGGTGAAATGTTTGCACAACACGTAATTCCTGCTTTTGTAAATGGAGACCAAGACGGAGTTTTAGAACGTGCTCTCATGACCAAAAATGGTCAACTGACTTCAAAATATGCTTATTTACAAGATTTTGTAGATGGAAAAGAATAAGCCCGTTGTACTCATTACCGGCGCTTCTTCTGGTATTGGAAAAGCTACAGCTCAACGCCTTGCTCAAAAAGGTTTCCGAGTTTTTGGTACTAGCCGAAATCCAAAGCCAGAAAGCGTCCAGCAATGGACTATGATTGCTTTGGATTTAAATCAACCACAAAGCATTACAAAAGCTGTTGAAAGTGTGATTCAACAAGCAGGAAAAATTGATGTTCTGATAAATAATGCTGGATTGGGGATTACAGGACCTGCAGAAGAAACCCCATTAGAAGAAGTTCAAAAAATATTTCAAGCCAATGTTTTTGGAGCTTGTCAACTAATGAACGAAGTAATTCCGCACATGCGAAAAAATAAAAAAGGTAAAATTATTAATATTACTTCGGTGGCAGGTTATATGGGTTTGCCTTACCGCGGTTTTTATTCGGCTTCTAAAGCGGCGTTTATGCAAGTTTCTGAAGCTTACCGTATGGAAGTTAAAGACTTTGGTATTAATATTAGTTGCCTTGCACCAGGAGATATTGCTACGGATATCGCTTCAAGAAGATACCACTCCCCTGCCCTAGAAAATTCACCTTATTTCAACTATTACAAACCTACGTTAGATTTGATGAATACACATGTGGACAAAGGAATGTCTGCCATGAAAGTAGCCATACAAATTGAAAAAATCATTCGTAGCAGACAACCCAAAGTTCATTATTTGGTAGGTGCGTTCTTAGAAAAATTTTCTATTTACTTAAAACGTTTCCTTCCTCAGAAAGTTTTTGAAAAAATGCTGATGAACCACTACCGCTAGGGTAAACGTTGGGGCGAATGCGATTCGCCCCAACGTTTATTAAATATCATCAAAATTCACATCCGTGAATTTTTCTGCCCCCTTATCTGCGTTTTGAAAATCGGGATTATCATTAATCACCTCCTCCCCTTTTTCATTAATAATAAACTCGGTTGCTTCGTTTAAGGCCTCTTTAAAATTATTAAAATCTTCCTTATATAAATAAATCTTGTGTTTTCTAAAATGAAATGAACCGTCTTCGTTAGTAAACTTTTTACTTTCAGTAATGGTTAGGTAATAATCGTCTGCTTTAGTAGATCTTACATCAAAAAAGTAAGTTCTTCTTCCAGCGCGAATAATCTTCGAGTAAATATCATCTTTCGTCATCATGCCTTGATCGCTCATAGTGTCTAAAATTAAGATTTCTTTATAGGGTTCAAAAATCTTAAAAAAAACCACAATGACAAAAAAAACCTGTGTTTATTTTTCAGTAAGTTGTTCCCGGTATAGGTCTTTGTAGTAGCCTTCAGCTTCAATTAAATCCTCGTGTTTACCTTGCTGAATTATTCTTCCTTCATCAAGAACAATTACTTGATCGGCATTTCTAGCTGAAGAAATTCGGTGGCTAACAATAACGGCAGTTCGGTTAGAGGAAATTTCTTCCATTTTTTGAAAAATAGCCTCTTCTGTTTCTGTATCTACGGCAGAAAGACAATCGTCAAACAACACGATTTTTGGCTTTCTAATAATGGCTCTTGCAATAGAAACTCGTTGTTTTTGTCCACCAGATAAAGTGATGCCTCGTTCGCCTAAAACAGTTTGATAGCCTTGTTTAAAATTTAAAATATTTTCGTGAACCGCCGCGTTTTTCGCTGCTTCTTCAATTTTTTCTTGACTTGCATCTGCATCTCCAAATTTAATATTATCGGCTATGCTTTCAGAAAATAAAAACGAATCCTGAGGAACGTAACCGATGCTTTCACGAAGCAAATTTAAATTAATTGAATCAATTTTTTGTCCGTCAATCAGCACTTCACCAGATTGCACATCATAAAGTCTAGAAATAAGTTCAAGAATAGTTGATTTTCCTGAACCGGTTTTTCCTATAATCACAAAGTTTTCGCCTTTTTTCAGCCGAAAAGAAACGTCTTGTAATGCTTGGATACCCGTATCATCATACGTAAAACTTACATTTTTGAATTCAATTTCACCTTCTATTTGTTGAATGAGATTAGAGTGATTTTGAATCTCAGGCTGAACACTCAAAAATTCATTGATCCTTTTTTGTGAAGCTGACGCCTGTTGCACCATAGATGTAATCCAACCCACGGAAGCTACTGGCCAAGTAAGCATATTTACATACAATAAAAATTCTACAATGGTTCCTAAATTTTCAATTTCACCACTAATATAACGCGTTCCTCCAATGTATAAAACCAAAAGATTACTACAGCCAATTAACAAAATCATTAGCGGAAAGAAAAAGGCTTGCACCTTAACTAAATCAATGTTTTTTTCTTTACTTTCATTAGATAAATTGACAAAATCGCCATTGATTAAGCCTTCAGTCCCGTAAGACTTAATCACAGCAATACCGCTAAAACTCTCTTGTGTAAAGCTATTCAATTTAGAGAGAACTTGTTGCACAACGGTGCTTCGTTGATTGATGGCTACACTAAGTTTGTAAATGGCAAAAGACAAAATAGGAAAAGGCAGCATGACATAAAAGGTAAGTACTGGGGCAATGTAAAGCATGTACGAAATGGCCACCACAAACAAGGTGAGCGTCATGACTCCATACATCAGCGCTGGTCCTACATACATTCTAACCTTAGACACATCTTCGCTAATCCTATTCATCAAATCGCCTGTTCTGTTTTTTTTGTAAAAATTTAGCGAAAGACGTTGGTATTGTTGGTAAATTTCATTCTTTAAATCGAATTCTATTTTTCTAGAAGCCACAATAAAGGTCTGCCTCATCAAGAACGTAAGAATAGCAGAAAGAGTTGCCGCACTAATAATAATGATGATATTGAGCATCAATTCATCTTTCACCGCTTGGTAATCGGTAACTTCTCCGTTGATGTAAGCTTCAATAACGTTGGTAGATTCACCAATAAATTTAGGTGTTACTAAAGTAAAAACCCGAGCGCCAACGGTAATAATGAACCCTAAAATTAAGTGCCATTTATATTTTACAAAAAACTTATTTAAATAAGCTAACTCTCCCATTAAAAAAAATTGTCCTGCAAATGTAATTAAAAATTAATCTGAAGTTGTCAATATTTTACCAAATAAATGGACTGACTTCTATTGACAATTTGAGTTTATAAAGATAAAGGATTACAAACTAGTATATCTGCTCAAAAGCAATTTAACCATATAATTACAATTAAAATATGTGGATAATAAGTATTTTTCACAACCCAATTCTTGTAAATTTTAAATCTTTCTGAGTTTGTGGAATTTTTACTATATGGTAAGGTCGCGTATTTCTGATTTCTCCATCAACAGATTTTTTATACTCAACTACAATTTCCACATGCAATGCTTTTTCTGTAACTGATTGGATAGTTACATCATAACCTGTTGTTGTTCTGATGTGATCAACACAAACAATCACAAAATCATCATCAAAATTAACATCAGCTTCTGGTGGTGGATTTGGAATTTGCCAAGTATTTTCAACAAAAAACAACCAGAAATCTTCATTATCTATAAAGCTATTTATGGTGGTATTGGGCTGGAAATCCAAATTAAAAACATTACCCTTGGCTATCTCTACAGGAGTAATTTCAACATCTTCAAAAGCCATATCATCATCCGAGCTGCAGGATATGAAAACAATCGACAAAAGCAATAAATAGTAAAATTTCATGATATATATTTTTATGTTCCACAATTTAGAGATTTTGGAAAACATAATTCATTAATTAATCACTAATTAACCAAATTTTTGAATATTATTTTATTCTAAAACAACATTCAAAAATAATTAACACATCATGATTTTTACTCAATAACTACTTATGTAACTCTAGTTACAATTGCACTTTTGAAGCTTGTTTAACTTTGTAAAAAAACTATGGACGTAGAAATCCTCTCTCGAATCCAATTTGCTTTTACTGTAGCATTTCATTACATCTACCCTCCGCTTAGCATAGGTTTAGGACTGATTATGGTTGTTTTTGAAACTATCTACATCCGAACCAAAAAGAAAGAATATGAAGTATTAGCTAAATTTTGGACAAAAATTTTTGCTATTACATTTGGTATTGGTGTGGTAACTGGAATAGTAATGGAATTTGAATTTGGAACCAATTGGGCAACTTACTCAAGGTACGTTGGTGATATTTTTGGTAGCGCCTTAGCCGCTGAAGGCATTTTTGCTTTTGCACTAGAAAGTAGCGCACTGGGTATTTTGCTTTTTGGCTGGAACCGAGTAAAGCCTTGGGTTCATTTAGTAGCTACTTGGGCTGTATTTCTGGGGTCAATGTTTTCTGCAGTTTGGATTGTTATTGCCAATTCTTGGCAACAGACACCTGCAGGATATCATATAGTTGGTGAGGGAATGCAAGCCAGAGCTGAAATTGTAGATTTTTGGGCTATGGTTTTTAATCCTTCTTCTGTTGACCGACTTACCCATGTCTGGATTGGAGCTTTTTTAGCAGGGACTTTTTTAATTTTAAGCGTACATGCTTACTATATTTTAAAAGGAAGACATGTTTTGCTCTCTAAAAAAGCTTTTAAAATAACGCTTGTTGTGGCAACTATAAGTTCATTAGCTCAATTATTTACAGGGCATAATTCTGCTGAAGGTGTTGCAGAAAATCAACCCGCAAAACTGGCTGCTTTAGAAGGACATTATGAGGCTAATGCTCCTGCTGACTTATATTTATTTGGTTGGGTTGACCAAAAAAATGAAGAAGTCTATGGATTAAAAATTCCTGGTGGATTATCATTTATGCTGTATCAAGATTTTGATACTCCTGTTACTGGCCTTGATGAATTTGCAAAAGAGGATAGACCCTCTCAGGTGAATGCTGTTTTTCAATTTTATCATATAATGGTAGCTATTGGAATGTTTTTAATTGGACTTAGTTTATTTGCTTTATGGCAATGGAAAAAAGGCAAACTGTTTACTCAAAAATGGTTGCTATGGACATTTGTTTTTACTGCTATTCTTCCTCAAATTGCCAATCAGGTGGGTTGGTTTGCGGCAGAAATGGGTAGGCAACCTTGGGTGGTTTATGGTTTGTTAAGAACATCTGATGCACTTTCAAAAAGTGTTCAAGCTAATCAAGTTTTATTTTCACTAATCTTATTTTTTATTGTTTATACCATTTTATTCTTGCTCTTTGTTTACTTAATGAACAAGGCTATTCAAAAAGGACCAGAAAGCGATATTGATTTTGATGAAGGAAGCCTCAACAAAGAAATAACAAAAGTAATTTCATAAATTAAAAAACATGGACACATTATTTGGTTTAGATTATCCAACTTGGTGGTTTTTAGTAGTTGGTGGCTTGTTTTCTGGATACGCTATTTTAGATGGCTTTGATTTTGGTGCTGGCGCTTGGCATTTGTTTTTCAAGAAAAATAAAAGTAGAGAAACTGCACTAAAAGCTATTGATCCTACTTGGCATGGTAATGAGGTTTGGTTAGTTATTGGCGGTGGTACTTTGTTTGCAGGGTTTCCTGTGTTTTACGGTACCTTATTTTCTGCCATGTACACTCCTTTTATCCTGTTTTTACTTTTTATTATTTTTAGAGGCATTTCAATTAAGTTTAGAAATATGGAAGAAATGCCTTGGTGGAGAAAAATGTGGGATTGGAGTTATTCTATTTCTAGCATAATGCTTGCTTTTTTGTTGGGTGTGGTCTTAGGTAACATTCTTAACGGCATGCCTTTAGATGAAAATTTTGAATACACCGGTCGTGGTTTCTTTGAGTTCTTAAACCCTTTTTCTATATTAGTTGGTATAACTAGTCTTGCTTTATTTATGATGCATGGCGCTATTTATCTATTACTAAAAACAGAAGGAAGCTTATACAAGCGTATACAAATATTTTTAAAAATTGGAATGCTGTTTTTTATAACTTCGTACATCGTTACTACAGCCTATGGAATCTTTAACTTAAATCACTTGTTAGAAGTTTTTACTGATCATAAAGTTTTGTTGATTGTACCATTTTTGGTTTTTTTAAGTATTGCCAATGTGCCTAGATTAGCCAGCAAAAGGAAATATGGATGGGCTTTTGTTTTTACTAGCTTAACTATTGCTTTACTTCTTGTTATAGTGGCGTTTGAATTATATCCACGTTTATTACTTTCTAACTCAAATATTGAAAATAGCATTACAATTTACAATGCAGCTGCTTCTACTAAAACCTTAAAAATTATGATGGGTTTTGTTGCTGTAGGTGGCCCATTAGTTCTGTTTTATAGTTATGTAGTTTATAGAACTTTTTGGGGGAAAGTAAAAATGGATAGTGATTCGTATTAAAACTGATAAATATTTGATAAAAACGTCAACTTTAAGAAAATTAAAATAAATTACAATAACAAATTAAATACTTTAGTAACAAAAAACAATTATGAGAAATTACTTTTTAATATTTAGCTTTATTTTTGCTTGCTTTAGTGCACAAGCACAATTTGAATTACCCAAACTAGCCTATGCTACTGATGCGTTTTCTGATATTATTGATCAGGAAACAATGGAGATACATTATGGTAAACATCATCAAGGCTATACAAAAAATCTAAACGAAGCAATTAAAGAAGAAAAAGCGGTTAATCTTGAAATAGAACAAATTTTAAATAAAATCTCACGCTTTTCAACCAAGATGAGAAATAATGCAGGAGGATATTACAATCATCAACTATTTTGGGATATTTTGACACCTCATCAAACTAAGCCAAGCCAGTCATTGATAACGGCTATAAAAAATGAATTTGGTTCTTTAAATGAAATGATTGAGGAGATGAATACAAAAACAGCTAGTCAATTTGGTTCTGGCTGGGGATGGCTCATTGTTACCAAAAGTGGAAGTTTAAAAATTGTGACTACAGCCAACCAAGATAACCCATTGATGGATGTAGTACCAACAGAAGACCAAGGAATTCCTATCATAGGAATTGATGTTTGGGAACATGCTTATTATTTAAAATACCAAAACAAACGTGGAGCTTACCTAGAAAATATTTGGAATATTATCAATTGGGATAGTGTTAATGAACGATATAAAATAGCATTACAGACAAAAGGATAATTTTTAAAAAAAATCCGTTTCTAATTTAGAAACGGATTTTTTTTGATTTAGTTTGATTAATCAGCTTGATAAATAGAAAGTACCCTAGCTGAAGGATCTGTCACTTCTCCACACCATTTAGGCAACCACTGGTAAGGAGTAAGTTGAAAGTGATTTATATAATTTTTCTGAAACAGTTTCATGTAATAATAAGCCTCTTTACTGGTTGGTTGAATATCAAATTCGTTGCCTCTCCTTTTAAATTCGTCATCAGAAATTAACAAATCTACATGCTCTTGTATAATTGTGCTCCATGATTTGTTTTGACTACTTACACTATCTGAAAATCCATTTTTTCTTCGCCATAAAACCTCATCAGGAATAATTTGAGCATTAGCAAAAGCTTTTCTAATCAAGTACTTTTCAATCTTTGTTGAATCAAACATTCTGTATTTTGCAGGAATAGACATATAATATTCAACAAAATCTTTAGCGGCAAATGGCACACGTGCCTCCAGACCTGCATTAGAAATACAACGGTCTCCTCTTTTCATATCAAAAAACTGTATATCTCTCAATAAGCGTTTTGCTTCGTCCTGAAAGTCTGTAGACGATGGAGCGTTTTGAAAATACAAGTAAGATCCCATTTCATCTGCCGTTTCTCCAGAAAAAAGCACTTTTATAGATGTGTGTTGACGCACGTATTTAGCCACCAACTGATGACCAACAGAAGCCCTAATAGTGGTGACGTCATAACTTCCTAATAAGTAAACAGTTTGTTCTAGCTCACTTAAAAACTCTTCCTCGGTTGCGGTGATAGAATGATGAATGCTACCTACATAATCGGCTACTTTTTGCGCGGCAATTAAATCTGGGCTTCCCTTTAATCCTATTGAAAAAGTAGTGAGTTTTTTACCTTGTTGATGTAATTCTTTAGCCAGAATTCCAGCAATCAAACTACTATCTAAGCCTCCGCTAAGTAAACAACCAATAGGACGCTCACTCATCATACGCTCCTTGACCGCATGCGTTAATTTATTTCTAATCTGATAAAGATAATCTGCTTCTGTAGCTTCTATTTCTTCAAAATTATGTTCATCATAAGCTATGATTTTATCCATTTTTGAAGACCAATAATGATGGGGAGGAAACTGCTTCAACTGCGCGCAAAAAGTTAAGGCTTTAGCTTCAGAAGCAAAAAATAGCTCGGTATCATCTGTCCCCATATACATCCCTCTGATGCCTAAATGATCTCTGGCGGCAAAGTATTCATTTGATGACTCGTCATATAAAACTAATGCAAATTCTCCATTTAATTCCTTCAAGGCTTGTTTTATGCCTACTTTTAAATATAAATCAATAATAACTTCGCAGTCAGATCCTGTTTTTAACTGAAAATTGTACTTATTTGCAATCTCTTTGTAGTTAAATATTTCAGCATTAGCGACTAACCAAACACCTTTTTTATACATGGGTTGATTGCCTTTTTTACTTAAGCCGTTAATTGCTAAACGGTGAAAGCCAAAATATGAATTTGTATTGACTTGTTTAAATTCTGTGGCATCTGGTCCACGGTGCTTAATCTTCATGAAAGATTCCATTAAAAATGAAATTGACTTCTTAGTTTGAATTGCTGTAAATATTCCACACATGTTCTTTAAATTTTAAACAAATTAGGTGATTATGATTTAATATATCAATATTAATAACTAAATTGATTGAAAAATTATACTATATTTGAGTTTTAATTAAA
This sequence comes from Flavobacteriaceae bacterium, assembly GCA_022565635.1. Taxonomy (GTDB): domain Bacteria; phylum Bacteroidota; class Bacteroidia; order Flavobacteriales; family Flavobacteriaceae; genus Psychroflexus. The sequence continues at coordinate 28,836 of JAIUMH010000011.1, forward strand.
ATTATTAATATGATTGATTCTACGGATCGAAAAATCTTAAACATTTTAAGTAAAGACGCAAAAGCTTCTTTAAAGTGGATTGGAAACGCTTGTAATTTAAGTGGTGCAGCGGTACACTTGAGGATAAAAAAACTAGAAGAACAGAAAATTATTACAGGTTCTAAGTCGGTTATAGACAACTACAAATTAGGGTACCAAACCCAGAGTTTTATAGGTATTTACTTTGATCGTGCTAACATGTATAAAAAAGTAAGCAAAGCTTTATATACAATTCCAGAAGTAGTTGAGTGCAATTATACAACAGGTAATTTTTCTTTATTAGTAAAAGTTGTTTGTAAGGATAATCAACATCTTACTCAGGTGTTGAGCGAAAAGATACAGGTAATAGAAGGTATTGCAAGAACTGAAACCTTCATATCACTTGAGCAAACCTTTAGCAGAAGCGTAGAGTATTAATGGAACGCTAATTCATACAAATTTACGCTACAAGTATGCTTGCTAAACTGAAGCTTGTTTAAAAAGCAAAATTGCTTTTTTTAGTGATGCTTTAGAAAATTTGTATTCTGAAAGTATTTGGAAGAAAAATGAATGACCTAAATAGCAATATAAATTTATTGATCAAACTAAAAAAGCCTTCTAAGTTTTATTCCTTAGAAGGCTTTTTGTATGTTTTACGGTAAAACTAATTAATCTTTAGATTGTTTAAATTCATCAAATTCTGATTTATTTTCATCTGTTGGCCAAGCATTATTACTTAAATCAACATCTGCTGTTTCAAGATCAGGATCTAGATTAATTTCAACAATTCTTTTGTTGGTTGCCAAAGTTTTAGAAACCTCTTTATCATTTAACCTCCAAACCTGAGCTGGGTAGGTAACTTTTTCTGATGTTCCGTCCTCATACGTATACTCTACAATAATTGGCATTACTAAACCTCCGGGTTTTTCAAAAACAATTTCATAAAAGTAACTAGGAATTTCCATGTTTCTTCTTTCCGCTTCATTGAAGTTATCTAAAATAAATTCATTTAACTTTGGAGCGTTTTCAAGCGGGTTATCTGTTAACATTGACTCATCAAAATCTTCACTACCAATTTCAAGAATATATACCGCATCTGCAGTTCCAGGGTAATTTTCTGGATCTGTAATGCCATACTGAGCTAACAATTCTTTAGCTTCTTTTGTAGGTGTATTGGTTGGAATGTACGTTTTCACCCCTTTAATTCCAATATCTACATAATCTGTAGAATAAAACCATCCACGCCAAAACCAGTCTAAATCTACAGCAGAAGCATCTTCCATTGTTCTAAAAAAGTCGTCTGGTGTAGGATGCTTAAACATCCAACGCTGTGCATAAGTTTTGAAAGCATAATCAAATAAATCGGGTCCCATAATAGTTTCCCTTAATATATTAAGAGCAGTTGCAGGTTTACCGTAGGCGTTATTTCCTAATTGATAAACATTTTCTGGATTAGACATAATTGGAGATATAAAATCCTGATTTCCTTTCATATAATCTACAATTTGGCTTGGTTTTCCTCTTCTTGAAGGATAATTATCATACCCTTTAATGGCTTCTGGGTGTTTTTCTCCAAATTCTTGCTCAGTTAAATACTGCATGAATGTGTTCAAACCTTCATCCATCCATCCCCATTGGCGTTCATCAGAATTTACAATCATAGGGAAATAATTGTGTCCAACCTCATGAATAATTACGCTAATCATTCCAAATTTAACTCGGTCAGAATAATTGCCTTGTGCGTCTGGTCTTCCATAATTCCAACAAATCATTGGGTATTCCATACCTTGATTTTTGGCATGAACAGAAATGGCTTTGTGGTAAGGATAATCAAACGTATATTTACTGTAGGTCTCTAAAGTAGCGGCAACTGCTTTAGTTGACCATTCTTCCCAAAGAGGATTACCTTCTTTTGGATACAATGAAATAGCCATAACCTCACGATCACCAACCTTAACATTCATAGCGTCATAAATAAACTTTCTAGAGGTAGCAAAAGCAAAATCTCTTACCATTTCTGCTTTCCACTGCCAAGTTTTTGTTTCTTCTGCAAATCCTTTCTCTGCTTTTTCTGCTTCTTCTTGAGTAACAATCATTACTGGCTCATCAAATGAAGATTGAGCTTCTTTATAACGATTCATCATTTCTTTGGTAAAAACCTTTTTACGATTGGCTAATTCTCCTGTAGCTTCCATTATGTGATCTGCAGGAACTGTAATGTTTACCTCATAATTTCCAAAAGGAAGCGCCCATTCACCATTCCCCCAAAATTGGTAATTTTGCCAACCTTCTACATCATTATAAACCGCCATTCTAGGGAAAAATTGAGCAATTACATAGGCGTTATTTCCATCTTCTTCAAAATGTTCATATCCTGATCTTGCACGATTAGTAACGTGATTATTCACTAAATAATTCCATTCAATTTCAAAAGTATAACTTTCTCCGGGTTGAAGGGGTTCTTCCATATCAACTCGCATCATAGTCCAATTAATTTTATGAGGCAAAGGAGATCCGTTTTTAGTAACAGAACTAATTGTAAAACCACCATCAAACTCTTCGCCCAAATAGGTTTCAACAAAATTATCTGGCATCATTAAAGGGTCATATCCTTTACCATCTTTTTCTTTGGCTATACTACCTTTTTCTCTAATATTTTGATCCAACTGCATCCATAAATATTCAAGTACGTTGGGAGAATGATTGGTATAAGTTATAGTTGCCTTACCTTCAATGCGTTGAGTTTTATCATCTAAAACTATGTCCATTTCATAATCTGCCGTGTTTTGGTAATATTCATGTCCTGGCGCTCCTGAGGCAGTTCTAAATGAATTAGGCGTTGCCAATAAGTCATACATTTGTCTAAACTTATTTTCATTCATTTTTCCTTGCTGTGGCTCATCTTTATCCTCTTGAGCAAAGTTTGCTTGAACTGCAAACAACAAAATAAATGATGATAAAAGAATACTTAATTTATTCATAGGTTAAAATTTTGATTGCTAAAATACTTAATTGATGCAGGTATTTAAAATGTTAATTAAACTTTAACAATGCTTTTGGGTCTGATTTTACAATTATGGCGCTTTTGGTTTTCCCGTCTTTTTTAAAATGAATTAAATTTTTTTGGTCGTCAAACAAATCGGTTAGAATAAGATTGCTAATTTCTACTTTATTAAAATCTTCAACATCATTCACTTCAACAAAAAAATGTATTTGATCATGCACGTATTTTTTACCTATATAGGTAAGTTTTTGCTTTTCATCATCTAATTGAAGTTTAAATTTGGCGTAGATATATTTTTCAATTAATCGGTCTGCATTAGCTGTTTCGCTTTCAGGAGACAAAATAACCTCTTCTTGGTACCGTAGTTTTAAAATATCTTCAAAATCATCAGCAAATACCTTAGAAATAATTTGAACACTTTTTAAATCCTCCCGGTATTCAAAATTTGTAACACTAACGTAAAATTTATGCATTATAAAAGAACAAACACCAAAAAACAATAAGGCAATCAAGAAAAATTTAAAAAATCTTTTCAAAATTAATTTTTATTTAAATTTTTAAACATTACAGATTTGGTAACAAGAAATTCTATAAGTTCTAGCTCATGCTTTTCTTCTAACATGGTTTGTGAAAGCCCGTTGTCTTGCGCAAAATAAATAAACTGATTAATTTTGCTTCGCTCTATATTAAGGTATTCATTAAAAAACTCGTCATCATACATTTTTCTAATGGTAACATCTAAATCTTCGGGCACCTCTTTATTGTTTTTAGTTCGCTTAAAAATAGCTCTAAAAACATTTGCCACATCTAAACCATATTCTACAAATTGCTCATCTACTACAGCTTTAGTTATAGGACTTCTACTATCCTTAGCAAAGTCTCCTTCATAGGCAAAAATCGCTTTTTTTGCATCTTCGCTTACTCCCTGAAAATCGGTAATTTTTACACGTGCAACATCAACTTCAATATTTCCACTTAAATCATAAGGGCGAACGTAAACATCATCAAGAGGCTCAACTGACTCCCTTAAAGAGACGGTTATTTTTTTAGCCTCAACAATATTTTCATCAACCATAAGCTTAAAATCTTCATACTGTAAGGCAGAAAAAATTAATTCATCACCATTTTTTACTAAAATAGCAAACTTTCCTATATCGTCTGTTAAGACACCTTTTCCCAAATTAACATTATATACATGAATGCCTTTAGCTTCAGCATCTAAAGGTACATTTACTTTTCCTTGAATAATAATTCTGTTTTCCTGGTTTTGTGCAAACAAGCCAAAAAAACTAAGTAAGCAAAGTAAGCTCAATATTTTCTTCATAAGTCTGATTTTATTAAATGCAAAAAAACAACTTTAAAACCTAAAAAAACATTTATTTCATCAAATAAATTGCTTTGTTAAATATGCTTTAAATCATCAACAATATAAAACTTTTCATTTTAATTGCGGTTATGCAAACAGAAAATTAACTAAAAATATCAAATAGGTATGAAATGTATCATTGCCAGCACATCTACCCTTCACGGTTCAAGTTATTTAGCTTATTTATTACCAGAAATTCAAAATTTCTTTTCTCTACCTAAGCAACTATTATTTATTCCTTATGCAAGACCTGGAGGTATCTCTTATACTGAATACACCCAAAAAGCAAAAACCGCATTTCAACAAATTGGTGTAGATGTAAAAGGTATTCATGAATTTTCTTCTCCTCAAAAAGCCATTGAAGAGGCTCAATTTATTTTTACTGGGGGAGGAAACACATTTTTATTGGTAAAAACACTTCATGAATTAAATGTAATGCAAACCCTCAAAAATGCCATTATAAAAGGTACTAACTACTTAGGCACTAGTGCAGGAAGTAATATTTGTGGTGTAAATATGAAAACCACCAATGATATGCCTATTGTTTATCCGCCTTCATTCAACACATTACAAATTTTAAATTTCAATATCAATCCTCATTATTTAGACCCTCAGCCCAACAGCACACATAAAGGAGAAACAAGAGAAACAAGAATTATTGAGTTTTTACATCAAAATACCACTCCAGTAATTGGATTAAGAGAAGGAAGCTGGATAGAAGTTAATCACAAAGAAATTCACCTTAGAGGAAAACTAAAGGCCCGTATTTTTGAATCGCCAAATCAAATTTACGAAATTCAACCCAATCACTCACTAAAAAATCTTTAATGGACTATCAAGGTATATTAAACATTATAGAAAAACAACTTCAACACACCACTATTACAGGTAAAGTTGCAGATTACATTCCTCAACTAGCAAAAGTTGATCCTAATCAATTAGGTATGTATTTAAAATGCACAAACGGAGAGGAGTTTTACTTTGGCAACTATAACACCAATTTCTCTATACAGAGTATTTCTAAAGTTTACACACTTGCTTTAGCTAAAGAAATTGTTGGTGATGATTTATGGGAACGCGTTGGTGTAGAACCTTCTGGCAATCCCTTTAATTCGCTAACTCAGCTTGAAAGCGAAAATGGCGTACCTAGAAACCCCTTTATTAACGCAGGCAGTATTGTAGTTGCAGATTGTCTTTTATCTACCTTAGAAAATCCAAAAGAAGACTTTTTAAAATTTGTTCAAAAAATTGGCGAAGATGATAGCATACAATACAACCCCAACGTTGCCCAATCAGAAAAAAAACATGGGTATAGAAATGTAGCCCTTATCAATTACATGAAATCACTCAATAACATAGAGAATGAACCTGAAAAGGTCTTAGATTTTTATTACGATCAATGTTCTTTAGACATGACCTGTGAACAATTGGCCAAATCCTTTATGTTATTTGCCAACCAAGGCAAATTGTTAGGTAGTGAAGAGCAGGTGTTTAACCCACAAAGCATTAAAAGAATTAACGCCATTATGCAAACCTGTGGGTTTTATGATGAGGCAGGAGAGTTTTCTTACCGCGTGGGTCTTCCTGGAAAAAGTGGAGTTGGTGGTGGTATTGTGGCCATACACCCAAACCATTACACCGTTGCCGTTTGGTCACCTCCACTCAATAAAAAAGGAAACTCAGAACTTGGCATGAAGGCGTTAGAAGAACTCACCAGTCTTACGGGACTTTCAATTTTCTAGCATCAAAAAACAAAATTGCAGATGGGTGTTGCTCTTATTTTATCTAAAAAATAAGAGCCGGGCTGTCCACTACAAATCCGCAGTTGTAAACCAAGATTTTTAGCCTTATTCAAGAGCTTCCTACCGGTCGCTTTTCATAAGCACAAAATCTAAGGCTTACAACTTTGCGGGTTTTCCGCTTCCATCCCTAACACAATTAGCGTTTACAACATTCTTCTTTGGTACTAAAATATCATTTTTACTAATCTGTTTGAACTAAAAATCAACGCATCCAAAAACAAAAGCTTCATTCTAAGTTTAAAAAATTCTTAAGCAACACCTCTCCTACTACTCCGCTTTTTTCTGGGTGAAATTGGGTTCCGTAAAAATTGTCTTTCTTCAAGGCTGAAGCATAGTCTAATCCGTAGTTAGTGGTAGCAATGGCTTCTGCATTTAGCGGTACGTAATACGAATGTACCAAATACATAAAATCCTTTTCTTTGATCTCATTCATTAAATCTGATTTCAAATTAAAAATCTGATTCCAAGCGATCTGTGGCACTTTTAATTCCTTACTGAACTTTTTAACGGGAGTATCAAAAATCCCCAAACATTGTGTATCTCCTTCTTCAGAATATGCACACATTAATTGCATGCCTAGACAAATTCCTAAAACTGGCTGTTTTAACTCAGGAATCAATTGATCTAATCCTGTTTTTTGAAGTTGCCTCATGGCGTAATTAGCTTCGCCAACACCTGGAAAAATAATCCGATCAGAGGCTTTTAACTCCTCCCAATTAGCAGTTAATTTTGCCTCTACACCCAAACGCTGAAAAGCAAACTGTATGCTTTTAATATTTCCTACTCCGTAATCTATAATTGATAATTTCATTGTGAACTTCGATTTATAAAACCCCTTTAGTACTTGGTAAAATCATCTTGTCTGTATCTCTTTGGATGGCCATTTTAATCGCTTTAGCAAAGGCTTTAAAAATAGCCTCAATCTTATGGTGTTCGTTGGTTCCTTTGGCTTGAATATTCAAGTTGGCCTTTGCTCCATCGGTAAAAGATTTAAAAAAATGCATAAACATTTCAGTAGGCATTTTCCCAATCATTTCACGTTGAAAATCAGCTTCCCAAACCAACCAATTTCTACCCCCAAAATCAATACTCACTTGGGCTTCACAATCATCCATGGGCAAACAAAAACCGTAGCGTTCTATTCCTAATTTATCTCCTAAAGCTTCTTTAAAGACTTCCCCCAAAACAATAGCAGTATCTTCAATAGTGTGATGTTCATCTACTTGTAAATCGCCTTTTACATGAATATTTAAATCTACTTGTCCGTGTCTAGCAATTTGGGCAAGCATGTGGTCAAAAAAATCAATTCCAGTAGAAATCTTAGATTTTCCAGTGCCGTCCAAATTCAATTCCATAGAAATTTCCGTTTCTGAAGTAGTTCTTTGTAATTTAGATATTCGGTTGCCAAATTTCAAAAACCGATAAATAGCTTCCCAAGATTGTGTTTCAAGCGCTATAAATCTAGAAAGATCAACTTCAGTAGTTACTTCCTCATTTCCTAAATCTTGCCCCTCATTGATATAGATGGCTTTTGAATTCAGGTTTTTAGCCAACTCCACATCCGTTAATCGATCACCAATAACAAAAGAATTGTTTAAATCATAAGCTTCAGAAAAATACTGCGTTAACAAACCTGTTCGTGGTTTTCTGTTGGGCGAATTATCGGCTGGAAAACTTCGGTCAATAAAAACATCAGAAAAAGCAACGCCTTCATTTTTAAAGGCTTTAAGCACAAAATCATGTACTGGCCAAAAATTTTCTTCAGGATGTGAAGAAGTCCCTAATCCATCTTGATTGGTTACCATTACTAATTCAAAATCCAATTCTTTAGCAATTTTCCCTAGGAAAAATAGTGCTTGAGGGTAGAATTCTAATTTTTCAAAACTGTCAATTTGAAAATCGGAAGGCTCTTTAATTAAAGTTCCATCGCGGTCTATAAACAGTACTTTCTTTTTAGGCTGTTTCATCATACTTATTTAAGTCGTTTTATAATATCCATGAGGTATAAATTTTCATCGGGTGTTCCTATGCTAATTCGCAAGCAATTTTTACAGTTCACTTCATGGGTTCTGTTTCTTACCACAACTCCAAAATCAATAAGCTGTTGATAGCGCAAGTTGGCATCATCTACTTGAACTAGCAAAAAATTAGCATCAGAAGGAAAAACCTTAGCCACCCAATTAATTTGGGTTAATTTATTGGCTAATAATTCTCTTTCTGAAACCAACATTTGAATTTGATTTTTATAAGTTGAGTGATTTTCTAACACCGCTAAAGCTTTTTCTTGAGTAAGCTGATTGATGTTGTAAGGAGGTTTAATTTTATTCATTAATTGGATTATGCTTTCTTGAGCAAAACACATTCCTAAGCGAATACCAGCATGGCCCCAAGCTTTAGAAAAAGTTTGGATGATCACCAAATTAGGATAAAAATTCAACTCATTTGTAAAGGTGCTTCGGTCTGAAAAATCAATATAAGCTTCATCAATTACCACGATTCCCGCAAAGGAAGTCAATATTTTTTTGATGGACTGAACGCTCATCAAATTTCCGCTTGGGTTATTGGGTGAGCAGATAAAAATCATTTTAGTAGCTGATGTAACAGCCTTAAGTATGCTTTCAGTAGGAAGTTGAAAATCAACATTCAAATTAGCTTTTTTAAGTTCAATTGCATTGAGTTCAGCTAAAACCTGGTACATTCCGTAAGTGGGTGGTGTAATAATGACTTCATCTTTGTAAGGTTCACAAAACAAACGAAATAGCAAATCTAAAACCTCATCGCTTCCGTTTCCTAAGAGTATATTTTCTTGAGGTATTTGTTTGACTTCAGAAATTTTAGCTTTAAGATTTAAAGCGTATGGATCTGGATAACGATTATATCCACTGTCAAAAGGATTTTCATTAGCGTCCATAAATAGCATTTCCTGAGCACTTTTAGTGAACTCGTCTCTAGCCGAAGAATAAGCCTTCATTTGAAGAATATTTTTCCGGACTAATTTTTCAATTTCCATCGTTATTTTTTAAGAATTGAACACGTAAACTCATTGCATTTTTGTGGGCATACAAACCTTCAGCTTCAGCCATTATTTCTACGGCTTTTCCAATTTTATCAATGCCTTCAGGCTGGATTTCTTGAAAAGTAATACTTTTTGTAAAAGCATCCAAATTCACACCACTGTATTGTTTTGCATAAGCATTGGTAGGCAAAGTGTGATTGGTTCCTGAGGCATAATCG
>JAIUMH010000012.1 GCA_022565635.1 Flavobacteriaceae bacterium
CAAAAATAGAGGATTCTGAGGGCTTTTAAAAATTCGACTTTCGGATGCTAGTGACAGTTTTTAAGTGGATCAAAGTAAATTAATACAACAACTTTATACAAAACTCTTTATTCCTAATAAAATAAGGAGAATTCATTTCATTTGTTGAGCCATTTTGTTTTATCATCTTTTTTTTCTAAAGTCACAAACAGATTGAAACATTATAGAGTTCTGTTGTAGTGATGCTTATACTGGAAATTTTATTTCATTACTTACAAACCTGAGTTCGACTATTCTCACTTTGTCAACCTACCTGCGTGCGCTTGTCAGGCAGGAACTGTTTTAAATAGTAAAACACGAACTTTTTTATGAGGCAATATTTGGATATTGCGGACTAAAAAAGTAAAATAGATTACTGTTTAAAACTGATTAATCTATTTTGTTCAATAAGAACATCCATTTACTGCGTTAATTTTTATCACGATAGCCTTGGCTATCCTTCAAAAAATTGCCTTGTAACTGAATTTCCTTATTGATTTTGACTTTGTGATTATAATCAAACTCAGGTTACAAAAATAGCTTTTTAATTGAAAACATGATGTGAGTTGGAAAATGCTTAAATGTAAAAGCTCTTTGTTTATTTTGAACGTGAACCCCTAGCCCTGATGGAGGTGGCATCCCCAAATAAAAAAGCCATTAGATTTTTAAGTGGAAAAAAGCGACCGGGAGGAAGCTCTTTTTACGCCTAAAAATCTTGGCTTTTGAGTTTGGGATAGAGCCGAGAGCAGGTTCCCGGCTCCTGATTTTTTTAGTTTTTACCAAAAATCCACCAACCTTTTTTCTTCTTTTTTTCAACTTCTTGTTCAGTTGAGTTGGCTTTTGGGTGTACTAAATTCATTTCTTCTATTAAATGACCCGCATTTCCAAATTTATCAATGATAAACAGGATGTAGCGGGCATCTACCATGATGTTTCTACAGATTTCTGGGTCGTAATATAAATCTGACATGGTACCTTCCCAAACGCGGTCAAAATTGAGTCCGATTAGATTTCCGTGGGCGTCTATAGCGGGACTTCCAGAATTTCCACCAGTGGTTTGATTAGTGCCAATAAAACCTATAGGCATTTTTCCGTTGGCATCTGCATAAGCTCCAAAGTCCTTATTTTCTTGTAACTCAATTAATTTTTGTGGCACATCAAATTCATAATCGCCCGGCACGTATTTTTCCAAAACTCCTTCTAAGTAGGTAACGTGGTTGTAATATACGGCATCTCTGGGTTGGTAGCCGTTAACTTGGCCGTAGGTTACGCGTAAAGTAGAATTGGCATCAGGAAAATATCTTTCTTCTGGCAAGACCTCCATCATGGCCGTCATGTAGATTTTTTGAGTTTCTGCAATTTCTGATTGTATGCGTTGGTAATTGGGGTTGAGAATTTGGTAAAACTCTGTAATGTAGTCTTCGGCAAATTGATATAATGGATCTGTTTCAATAGCTTTTACTACTTTATCTACATCTCCACTTAAAGCTTCTATTGCCATTTTTTGATTAGTGAAAATTGTGTTTTTGTATAGTTTTTCAATTTGTTTTGTGCTTACTTGTTCATCATACAAAGGGAAAATATTTTCTGCTACTTTTTGATCTACGTATGCATTAAAGTTTTTGTAAACACGCTCTAACATTGGGATAATATTAGCTTGGGCTTGTTGAAATTGATTTTCTCCTTGATTTGCACTTTGCTTGAGTTGGTAAAGCCTAAAAGAAATTTGAAGCAACTCTGTATTGGTAAAAAAGACTTCTAAAAAGTTAGAGCGTTTCACTGCAAAGGGTTCAAATTCTTGGTATTGTGCTTCAAAAATAGAAAGCAAATTACCGTAGGCTTCTTGCTTTCCTTGCGCTTTAACGGCTTGCATAAAGCGTTTTTCAAAATCTTTTTTGGTTTGAATAGCACCACTTTTTTCAATGCCTAAATTTTCTCCTTTCCACTTTTTCCAATAATTAGCAATTCTTGCTTGCTTAGAGGCATATTGAATTCTAATTTGGTCATCTTGTTGCATAAATGCATCAATCTGTTCTAATGCTTTCTCTCTAATTTCTATATTGCTTGGATTAATTTTTTGGGTGATTTGCTCTACAGCAACCGCAGGTAAATACTGGTTAGTTCTTCCTGGAAATCCAAAAACAAGGGTAAAATCATCTTCTTCTACGCCATCTAAGGATATTGGAAGGGAGTGTTTAGGTTGATAAGGAACGTTATCTTCACTGTATTTGGCTGGCTTATTGTCTTTATCGGCATAAATTCTAAACACTGCAAAATCACCTGTATGTCTTGGCCATACCCAGTTATCTGTATCTGAACCAAATTTACCAATGCTTGAAGGAGGCGCACCAACCAATCTTACATCTTCGTATTTTTCAGTAATGAATAGGAAATACTGATTTCCTGCGTAGAAGGATTTTACGTTGGCTTCTTGCCAAAGTTCTTTATCAGCTTGATTGATTAATTCGGCTTGTTTTTGGTCTAAAGCCGCTTGTTTTTCTCTTAAGTCCATGTCCTCAGAAATAACTGAAAGCATTTCTTCAGTTACCTCTTCAATGCGAATAATGAATCGGGCATAGAGATTTTCATTGGGTAATTCTTCTTCTAAAGACATGGCCCAAAATCCGTTTTTTAGGTAGTCGTTTTCTAAGCTAGAATGCGATTGTATTTGTCCGAAGCCACAGTGATGATTGGTAAGTAGAAGGCCTTGGTCTGAAATAACTTCTCCAGTACAACCACCGTTAAAATGCACAATGGCGTCTTTTAGGCTAGAATTATTAGCATCATAAATATCTTGTGCAGTAATTTTAGCACCAAGATTTTTCATTTCAGTTTCATTTTGTCCTTCTAAAAGCGAAGGAACCCACATTCCTCCTTGCTGAGCAAAAATGGGAAATGCAATGAAGAGTAGTAAAAATTTTATGTTTTTAATCATTTTATTGAATTTAATAGAGTTTTATAAAGCTATTATTTTTGAATTAATTGATGAATTCTTCAAGGTCTTTGCCTAAGTCAGTTCGGTAATATTTTCCTTCAAAGTCAATTATTTTTCCGTATTTATAACTGATTTTGAGCGCATCTTTAAAGTCATTTCCAACAGCTGTTATGGCCAAAACTCTTCCACCGTTGGTTAAAATTTGATTTCCATCAGCTTTAGTTCCTGCATGAAAAACAATAGCGTCATTGCCCACTTGGTCTAGGCCGGTAATATTTTTACCTTTTTCATAAGCTTCAGGATAGCCTCCAGAAACCAGCATTAATGTTGTTGCTGAAGAGGGGCTAATCTGAAGATTAATTTGATTGAGTTTTTGTTCTTTAAGAGCGCTTAATGCTTCTAATAAATCAGATTCAATTCTAGGTAGAACAACTTCTGTTTCTGGGTCGCCCATACGTACATTATACTCAATTACTTTAGCTTTATCTCCAACCTTCATAAGTCCAATAAAAACAAAGCCTTTATAGTTGATGTTTTCTTTTTGAAGTCCATGTATTGTGGGTTGAACAATATCTTCTTCCACGTGTTTCATGAAATTTTCATCGGCAAAAGGTACGGGTGAAATAGCTCCCATTCCTCCGGTATTTAAACCTGTATCGCCTTCACCAATACGCTTATAATCTTTGGCGTTAGGTAGAATTTTATAGTTTTTACCGTCGGTTAGCACAAAAACACTTAATTCTATTCCATCTAAAAATTCTTCGATCACTACTTTAGAAGAAGCTTCTCCAAATTTTTGTTGGGTAAGCATTTCATCTAATGCATTTTCAGCTTCTTTTAAATCTTCTATAATTAAAACACCTTTTCCTGCGGCTAAACCATCCGCTTTTAAAACGTAGGGAGGTTTAAGTTGCGTTAAAAATTTTTTAGCTTCATTTACCTGAGATGCATTAAAACTTTGATAAGCGGCTGTTGGTATTTGATGATTTTGCATAAATTCTTTAGCGCGTTCTTTACTGCCTTCTAATCTAGCTCCTTCTTTAGATGGTCCAATTAAATGAACATGTTGAAGTGCTTTGTCACTGGCAAAAAAATCTTGAATCCCATTTACAAGTGGATCTTCTGGGCCAACAATTAACATTTCAATTTGGTGAGTTATAACTAAATCTTTTACTTGGTCAAAATCATTAGGGTTAACAGTGAGATTGGTAGCTAAATTGGCTGTGCCTGCATTTCCAGGAGCAACAAATAGTTTTTTACATTGTTTACTTTGTGCAATTTTATATGCTAAGGCGTGTTCTCTGCCGCCGCTTCCTAAAATTAAAATATTCATTTCTAAAGTGTTTTTTGATGCTTCAAAAATAATTGTTTGTAAATTGCTACCCTAATCAAAATGAAATTAAATTGAATACCTTTGAGCAAGTTTTGAAATGGAAAAAATTTCCCATAGATCAAGCTAAAATTGATTACCGTCAAATTTTTTCAAATTTCCTCTCTAATCCTGCTAAGTACAGAGAAAAATCGCGCTGGGAGATTTTTAAATACCATTGTCAAAACACAGAATTTTATCAAGATTTTTTACCAAAGGAAGCGTTTTCTTCTTGGGAAAATATTCCGGTAATGACTAAGTTTGATTTACAAACTCCTTTAGAAAAGCGAATTTCATCTAACTTTTTAATGAAGGATTTGTTTGTGAATAAGACATCCGGATCTAGTGGACACCCATTTATTTTTGCCAAAGACAAATACGCACATGCCTTAACTTGGGCTCATATTATTCAGTTGTATAGGGGATTGGATATTGTTATAGGTAAATCTCTTGAAGCTCGATTTTATGGGATTCCTAAAGATTTTATGGGTTTTCAGAAAGAACGATTAAAAGATAAATTTGCCAGGCGTTATAGATTTGATATTTTTGATTTATCTGAGGATAATTTATATAGTTTTTTGAAATTATTTCAAACCAAAAAATTTGAAATCATTTATGGTTATACAAGTTCTATTGTTCGTTTTGCTAAGTTTTTAAAACGAAAAAATATTGTTTTGAAAACTATTTGTCCAAGCTTAAAGGTTGCAATTACCACAAGTGAAATGCTATTTCCTGAAGATTTTGTTTTACTAAAAAATCAATTTGGAGTGCCTATAATTAACGAATATGGTGCAAGCGAATTAGGGGTTATTGCTTTTGCTGATTCCACTGGAAAAATGTGGCTTAATGAATCAACTTTATACACTGAAGCAGTAGATGAAAAAGGAAAACCTTTACCCTCCGGTGAAGCTGGTCAACTCTTAGTTACTTCCTTACATAATAAAGCACATCCTTTTATCCGTTATAAAATTGGAGATATTGGTAGCATAGAAATAGATGCTAAAACAGGTCGACGTTTTTTAGCTGAGTTAGTGGGAAGGACTAATCAATTTGCACAATTACCAAGCGGAAAAACAATACCTGCGCTTAGTTTTTACTATGTTACTAAATCGGTTATTGAAGATGATGGAAAGGTTCAGGAAATTAAAGTGACCCAAGAAAAAATAAATAGTTTTACAATAGAATATGTAAGTGAACAGGAACTGGATGAACATCAAAAAAATCAAATTTCTAAGGCTATTAATCAGTACTTAGAGCCAGGGTTGAACTTGGCTTTTGTTCGAAAAACTGAATTGGAGAGAAGCAAAAGTGGTAAATTAAAGCAGTTTGTAAGCAAAGTAGGGAGTGTGAATTAAGCCTGTGCCAATTCAAAGCGCACAATTTATCACTGTTTATACCAGTAATTTCAATTGTTAAATGGTATTATTTAAGTTCTTGTAATTGAAAGAAACCCTGTTATCTAAGTGAAGATAACAGGGTTTTTAAGTTACAGAAAGAATACTGTTTTTTTAGTATTCCTTTGCTAAAATTAATGCGTTATATAAGTTTGCGAATTTTCCAGAAACAGAAAGACTTTTAAAAGGTCTTTTATCTGAAGCGTCTCCACCAACAATTACATCACCGTTATACGTTAATCCACTTTCCATAATGATCTCTTTTACTTGAGCTGCAGAAAGTTTTGGATAGTATGAACGAATTAAAGCAGCAATACCAGCAACACTTGGAGCGGCCATTGAAGTTCCTTGCAAGAATTCATATTCGTTTAAAGGCGTAGAAGAATAAATTTGAGATCCAGGGGCAAATATGTCAACCGATTTTTTTCCGTAGTTAGAAAAACTAGAAACCATTTTTTCTCCGTAATTAGGAGTAATTGAGCCTACATTTAAGAAGTTGCTTACAATTTCTTCTGGGTTCTCTGGTGTTTGATCATTTGGATAAACACGTACCTCATCTAAGTCTAAAGCGTCATTACCTGCTGCGTTTACAATTAACACATCATTTTGGTCTGCATAACGCAACGCATCTTCAACAACTTCTGGATACGGAGAGAAATATTTCCCAAAACTTGTATTGATTACTTTAGCGCCGTTGTCAACAGCATAACGTAATGCATTAGCAATATCTTTGTCATACTCATCACCATCTGGCACTGCTCTAACCGACATGATTTCAGCATTATGCGCAATTCCTCTTAGCCCAATGTCATTGTAACGGTCTGCAGCTATAATTCCAGCCACGTGAGTTCCGTGTTTGGCATCTTCTTTTTTAGGGTCTGGTCCAGCTACTTGGTTGTTTCCGTAAACAGTAATTGAAAAATCATTTTCATCATCACCTAATTTTTCTGCTCTTGCATTTAAGTCAACATTAAAATGAGAATCAATTCTTCCTCCAAAGTAATTGATAGCCTCTCCTAATTGACTTTCAACATCATCTAAGTCATCTCCAACATTATCCATGAAGTTAAGTAAAAAAGCTTTTTGTTCTTTTAATTCATCTGTTTCAGATTTAAAGCTTCTTAACTCTGCTTTGGTAAATTGATCCATCCCCATTGCCTCTGCAAGGTTAGCTCTGGTTTGTTGAATATTATTAAGCATATTTTCATAACCCATTTTTTGGGCATTAGATTTGCCTTTTTCTTGTTGCAATTCTTCTTTGGCCTTTACATATAAATCAAACCATTTTAGGTCTTCTTCTGCAACATCAGCTCTTTCAATATTATCAAATTGATCTTTGTAATCGCGATAAATACGCGTGTACTCCATGTTCTCTTCAACAATATCGCCTAAAAAGTTCCACCCATAAATGTCATCAACGTAGCCGTTTCCGTCATCGTCTTTTCCGTTTTCTGTTTCTTTAGGATTTACCCACATCACAGAAGCTAAATCTTCATGTTCGTTATCAATACCACTATCAACAACAGCAACAATAACTTTTTTTCCTTCTTGATCGCGAATAATTTCCTGGTAAGCACGGTCAACACTCATGCCAGGAATGGTGTCTGTAAGTAAATCTGCAGAAGACCAATGCTTAAGTTGTTCCTCTTCAACTTTAGCTTTTTTCTTCAAGCTAGAATCTGCTTTAATGGGGTTAGCATCAAATTTTAATTTAGGGCTACAACTAGCCAAAATTAATCCACTTACTGCTAAAATTGATAATTTTTTTAATGCTCTGTTTTCTTTCATCTGTTTATTATATTAATTGTAGTCATTTTTGGAGTTTCAAACCTATTTCAGTTCAAACCCTTTTCTTAAATATTTATTTACTCATTAAAGAGCTCGTCAAAAGTATAAACTTTATTTAATCTTGGGCCTTTTTCTGTCATCTTTAAATCAATAACTTCATTGTGTGCATCATGTTCTAAAAATAGATAATACTTCTCGTTCACTGCCTCGTTTAAAAAATTCTTTTTTTCATCAAGGGTCAACAAAGGCCTTGTGTCGTAGCCCATTACATAAGGCAAAGGAATATGCCCAGCAGTAGGGAGTAAATCAGCTGCAAAAACTAATTTTTTGCCTTGATAAGTAATTATAGGAATCATCTGTTTATCGGTGTGTCCATCCACAAAAAGGACTTCAAAATTAAGTTCATCATAAAACTCTCTTTTTCCATTTCTTTCTAAAAAGCTTAGCTGCCCAGATTCTTGCATAGGAATTAAATTTTCCTTTAAAAATGAAGCTTTTTCTCTAGCATTAGGTTTTGTAGCCCAATCCCAATGTTCTTTATTGGTCCAGAATTTTGCATTTTTAAAAGCGGGTTCATAGCCTGTTTTATCTTTATTCCATTGAATACTTCCTCCGCAATGGTCAAAATGAAGGTGGGTCATAAAAACATCTGTTATATCGTCTGGATGAAAACCTTTATTTTTTAGAGATTTTTCTAAGCTATGATTTCCCCATCGGTGGTAGTGGCTAAAAAACTTATCACTTTGTTTATTGCCTAAGCCTGTGTCAATTAAAATCAATTTATTTCCATCTTCAATGAGCAAACTTGTTGCGGCCATGTCAATTAAATTGTTATGATCAGCTGGGTTGGTTCTTTGCCAAAGGCTTTTAGGAACCACGCCAAACATAGCGCCCCCGTCTAATTTAAAATTTCCAGTCTCAATGCTGTGTAATTTCATAGGTGTTGTTTTTTTGATTTTATAATCTAAGCCCAAATTTATCCAAAATAAGCAACAAAATTGGTGTCATCTGTCTAAAATTTAATATTAATGCAAATTATAAAAGAATATGATGTAATGTTTTACAATTGCTTTAATTGTAGTATTTTTAACAACAGAAGATAAAAATAAATGCTTGAACTAGCTGGAATAATTATATTAGGAATTACCGCTCAAAAGTACCTGCAATTTTACCCTTGATTATCATTGGTTTATTAATTGGTCCAATTGCCACATTATACACCGAAGGCGGAGAAAAACTAATAGAGCCCTTATGGGATGGGGAGAAAGGTCTTTTTCCGGGAGAAAGTCTTTATTACTTTGTTTCTTTGGCTATTAGCATTATTTTGTTTGAAGGTGGGTTAACTTTAAGGCGCAGTGAAATATTGAATATAGGTCCCGTTATTGTGAAATTAATTTCTGTGGTTGTAATTATTACTTTTGTTGGCGCGGGAGTTGCTGCTCATTTTATTTTAGGTTTAAGCTGGCAGATTTCACTATTATTCTCTTCGTTAATTATTGTAACTGGACCTACGGTAATTTCTCCAATTTTACGCAATATCCCTCTTCGTAGAGATGTTGCCTCTATTTTAAAATGGGAAGGGATTTTGATAGACCCCGTAGGAGCACTTGTAGCCGTTTTGGTTTTTGAGTTTATCTCTGCTGGAGGCGGAGAAACATATACAACACAAGCTTTAATTGAATTTGGAAAAATTGTCCTTTTTGGATTTACCTTTGGATTTACCTTTGCACACGGGCTAGCTTTTTTAATCAAGAAAAAAGTAATCCCTAATTATTTAATGAACGTTGTTACCCTAGCCACCGTTTTAGGGGTTTTTGTTCTAGCTGATAATTTTGCTCATGAAAGTGGACTATTGGCTGTTGTAGTGATGGGAATAATTATGGGGAATACAGATTTGCCAAATTTTAAAGACTTGCTTTATTTTAAAGAATCATTAAGTGTTTTGCTAATCTCAATATTGTTCATTTTACTTTCAGCTAATATAAACATTGAAGATTTAATGTTGGTTATGAATTGGCAAAGCTTAATTTTATTTGCTGTTGTTGTCTTTGTTGTTCGTCCATTAGGTGTGTTTTTAAGCAGTATAAATTCAAATTTAAACGTTCGAGAAAAATTATTCATAAGTTGGTTGGGCCCAGAGGAATTGTAGCTGCAGGTATAGCTTCTTTATTTGGTTTAGAGTTAATGAAACAAGGGGTTAAAAGTGCCGAGTTAATTACTCCTTTGGTTTTTATGATTGTTTTAGGTACAGTGCTTTTAAATGCTACAACTGCGCGTCCTTTTGCTAAATTAGTAGGGGTGTTTCAACAAGACCTGAAAGGAGTTCTTATTATTGGCTCTTCTTCATTTTCTAGAATAGTAGCTAAGTATCTCAAAGAAAATCAAAGAGAAGTGGTGATTGTAGATAATAACCCCAGCAATGTTAAATTAGCTAAACAAATGGGTATTCAGGCCATTAATGCTAATATTTATTCAGATGATTTATCTGAAAATTTAGAGCTTTCAGACATGGGTTATTTGATGGCTTTAACCGGTAATGCTTCTGTTAACCAAAAAGCAATAGAAAATTTTAGTGGTCAATTTGGAGAAAAAGGAACTTATCGTATCATTTTTCTGAAGAGATGAGAGATCCAAAATTAAATTCTGAACAAGCTTTATTTTCACATACAGATGATTATATAAAATTAGTTAACTTGGCTAGAAAGCATCCTGAAATTAACGAATTAACCGTTAAAGACACCAACGATTTCCTTCATCAACTATCCACATTAAATGCATCCGAAAATTCTGTACCATTATTTGTAAAAATCTTAGCTAATGATATTCAAATTTTGCCTGCAGACCCTACGCAAATTTCTATTTCAGGAAATGAAAAAATTGTTTATCTTGGTCAAAAATTAAATGTGCTTTCATCCGAAGCTTCACAAGACTAAGAACTTTAAATTTTTTTGTTGGAATGAATAAACAGGAACTAATCTACCTAATAGCATTACAAAAACTGCCACACATTGGTGATACCACTATTAAAAAACTTATTGATAGACTTGGGTCTGCTGAAGCTGTCTATACAGAGAAAAAGTCTAACTTACTCAAAATTGATGGTATTGGTTTACACAAAATTAAAGAAATAGGAAGCGCTTCTTTTCTGGATATAGCGCAACGAGAAATAGCTTTTCTTGAAAAGGAAAATATCCAGGCTTTAGATTATAAACACGCTGATTATCCTTCTTTGTTAAAACACTGTATAGATGGTCCAAGTGTTTTGTTTACACGTGGAAATATTGATTTAAAAAACAAAAAAATCATTAGTATTGTTGGTACAAGAAAGATTACAACACAAGGTATTGCTTTTTGTGAAGAACTGATTGAGGAACTCACCGTTTTAAACCCCGTTATTGTTTCTGGCTTTGCTTATGGAACGGATATTTGTGCACATAAAGCAGCGCTTAAAAACAACTTGCAAACCATAGCTTGTTTAGCTCACGGTCTCAATCAAATCTATCCTAAACCTCACGCCAAATACATGAAAGGTGTTGAAGCTAATGGAGGTTTTGTTACCGATTTTTTGACTACATCAGATTTTGATCGGAATAATTTCTTGAAAAGAAACCGTATTATTGCTGGTATGAGTGAAGCTACAATTGTAATAGAAAGCGCTACAAAAGGTGGTTCTCTTGTAACTGCCGATATTGCTAATTCTTATAACAGAGAAGTTTTTTCTGTGCCAGGAAGACCGTCAGACAAAATGAGCGAGGGCTGTATTAATCTTCTCAAAAGAAATCAAGCAAGACCCATTACAAGCGCTGCTGACTTGATTTTTCATTTGGGATGGGATTTGGAAAAGGAAAACGAAAAATCAGTTCAAACCCAACTTTTTATTGATTTATCTGAGGATGAACAAAGCATAATAGATGCTTTACAAAAGGAAAATAAACAACATATTGATGATTTAGCCTTAAACACTTCTATACCTACTTATAAGTTAGCTTCCTTATTATTAGAAATTGAAATGAAAGGTTTAATTAGGCCTTTGCCAGGAAAATTATTTGAAGTCATATAAAAAGGCTGTCTTAATAAAAGACAGCCTTTTCTGTTTAAAAAGCATAAGTAAATTGCTATTATCATCGTTTAAAAACGCATGCCTACACCAAATCCAAATAAAAATGGATTAATAGTAACATCTGCAGGAACAATAACACCATCTCCAGCATTAACTTCTACATCTGTATTCATAAAGATTTTCTTTACGTCTAAATTTACAAAAAAGCGTTCGTTTAGAAAATAGTCAACACCTACTTGTGCAGCAAAACCTATTGAGTTTTCATAGCTTATTCCTTCAAAGCCAGCGGCATCCTCATTATAAAAAATGGTATAGTTAACACCAGCCCCCATATAGGGTTTAAAATTCCCCATGGGAATATGATATTGTGCAGTAAGCGTTGGAGGAAGCAAGTACACGTTACCAAGGTCTAAATCGCCTAAAGTTGTTCCTGTGGCTTTAACATCATGTTTTGCCGTACCAAGAATTAATTCAACCGCCCAATTTTCATTAAAAAAGTAAGTAATGTCTAACTCTGGAACAACTGCCGATGAAATATTTACATCACCATTAATCAATCCAATTTTAGCAGTTTCAACAGGTTGTACAAGTAAACCTCTAACTCTAATTTGCCATTTGCTCTCAGGATCAATTTGGCTAAAAGAAGGTAAAGTTACAAGAGAAAGGGTAAGGAGTAAAAAAAACTTTTTCATATCTAATTAAATTTAAAATTTGTTCTAAAAGTCCTCTAATACAGAAAGACTAAACAAAAATATTTTAAATTTAATTAGTAAAAAATGACCAGAATCATCAAACTAACACTTGTTAGTTTGATGATTAAACTTTAAAAAAAACATAGTAAAAATTAAAGAATAAAAACTTTGCTTTTAGAATTCTGAATTAAACTGAGGAACTTCAATTTTATCCTCTTCGTCTTCTTCTTCAAAACCATCACAATCAATTTGAATACTTAAATAATCTGGTTTGTCAAAAGCCTCATCAGAAACCTCAACATCTTCATCTTCATAAAGTGATTTCATATACATACCAAATATGGGTAATGCTAATGTTGCTCCTTGACCGTAAGTAATTGTTGGAAACCTTACAGACCGATCTTCTCCACCTACCCATACGCCAGTTACCAAATCGGGTACCATGCCTATAAACCAACCATCACTTTGATTTTGTGTAGTTCCTGTTTTACCTGCAATAGGATTTTGTAAATTGAAAGGATACCCAGTTACTGCGCGTTGATAATGAGGTAAATTTTTAATGTATTCAGAATTTGTTTTTAATCTTCTACCGGATCCAAATTTAGTTACGCCCTCTAATAAATTTACAGTAACATAAGCGGTTTCCTCACTCACTACATCTCTTGTTTCTGGCAAATGCTGGTAGATTATACTTCCGTTTTTATCTTCAATGCGTTCAACAAAATAGGGCTTGGTATAAACTCCTTTATTGGCAAAAGTAGAATAAGCAGAAACCATTTCATAAACACTTAAATCTGGGGTTCCTAATGCAATGGAAGGAAAAGCGTCAATATTTCGTGTATCCACTCCTAAATTGTCTATCAAATCAACAACGCGTTTGGGGCCAGTTTTGTCTATTAAACGTGCGGTAATGGTGTTAATTGATTTAGCTAAAGCCTCTTTTAGCGTTTTGCTTCCACCGTACTCATTTCCAGAATTAGATGGAGTCCAATCATCAATCAAGCCATGTCTTCCTTTTGGAATAGTGTATAAAGTGTTTGGTAATTCATAACAAGGTGAGTAATGCAACTGATCTATAGCGGCGGCGTAAACAAAAGGCTTAAAAGTAGAACCTACTTGCCTTTTAGCTTGTTTTACGTGTTCGTATTTAAAATACTTGTAATTAATTCCTCCTACCCAAGACTTTACTGCTCCAGTTTGTGGATTCATAGACATCATACCTGTATTTAAAAATGATTTATAGTAGCGTATGGAGTCTTTAGGTGTCATAAGGGTATCTATATTACCTTCCCAAGAAAACAGTTGCATTTCTTGTTTTTCATTAAATGCAGTTTCTATTTCTTCATCAGACGCGCCTCTTTTTTTCATGCGTCTGTAACGGTCTGAATTCCGCATTTCTCGGTTTAAAATTCGGTCTATTTCAGCATCAGATACTCCTCTAAAAGGAGCTTTTGAATTTTTTTTATTTTGACGATTAAATTCTTTTTGAAGATTTGCTAAATGTCTATTTACCGCATCTTCTGCATACAGTTGCATTCGCGAATCTAAAGTTACATATACTTTTAAACCATCACTGTATATGCTGTAAGAAGACCCATCTGCTTTTTTGTTGTCTTTTGCCCAATCTTTTAAAAACCCCTTAAGGTGTTCTCTAAAGTAAGTAGCAGTTCCATCATCATGTTGCTCTGGAGTAAAATTAAGCTTTAATGGAAGTTTTTGTAAGGAGTCTTTTTCTTGTGCACTTATAAATTCATTTTTTTCCATTTGCTTCAAAACCTGATTTCTTCTGTTAATAGAGTTTTGTTTGAAGCGTTCTGGATAAGGATTATAAAGCACAGGGTTTTTAAACATAGCAACTAAAGTTGCTGCTTCTTCAGTTTTTAAATCAATAGGTTCTTTGCCAAAATACACCCTTGAGGCCGATCGTATTCCGTGAGCTCCTCGTGTAAAGTCAAAGATATTAAAATACATGGTTAGTATTTCATCTTTAGTATATTGACGTTCTAAACGAATGGCAATTACCCATTCTTTAATTTTTTGTTGTAAACGATTTAAAATACCTACTTCATTAGGGTCTGTAAATAATTGTTTAGAAAGTTGTTGCGTAATTGTGCTTGCGCCTCCTTTTTTTCCTAGAAAAATAGCTGCTCTTAAGGTGCCACGAGCATCTATTCCTGCATGATTATAGAAGCGTTCGTCTTCAGTAGCCACAAGTGCTTGAATAAGGTTTTGTGGAAGTTCTTTAAAATTAACTGGGCTTCTGTTTTCATGAAAAAACTTACCAATAGTTTCTCCATCAGAACTAATTACTTCGGTTGCTAAATTGGTTTCAGGGTTTTCTAGCTCTTCAAATGAGGGCATTTTTCCTAAAAATCCCCAATCGGCTAGCATGAAAACTAAAATAATACCTACTATACAACTTATAAATAAAAGCCAGAAATAAAGTATATATTTCCAAACGCTTTTTGTTTTTTCTGGTGTTTTTTTTGCCATTATTCCGGACTATTTCTTTCTATTTCTAAACCTATACTGTAAACGCCTTTTAATTTTTTTACGCCTTCTATTTCTTCTGACTTGCGCATGGCATGTTGTATGGAAAAGCGATAATTTCCTTCTTCAAAAAAAGTTACATTTTCTTTAAAAAGCAACCTGTTTTCTTTCATGTTATTGCCTTGCCCAAGCATTCTCCCATCTGGATATGCCATATTGTATTCTAGGGTGTCAGCAATAATTCTACCGCTAGGAAATTCCATCTTAGTAATCAATAATAAATTATTGAATGGATAGCTTTGGTCATTTCTTGTATACACAATTAGGTTATAAGTTCCTAAAGTGTCATTGGGTGAAAAATGAAACTCTTGAATAGAGTCTTTATGCCAATAGCCTGTGGTTTCTTGATAATTTGTATAAACAAGTTGATCATTTCTTTGACAAGAAGAACAAACAATCATGCAAAACACTATGAGAGCAAATTTTTTAATCATCTTTTTTCTTTGGTGGTCTAGGTTTCTTGTTTTTAGGCTTTTTGGGCTTATTTGAAGGAGCCGTATTTGCTTCTTTTTGTTCAGTTTTCTTCTTAGGTCCTCTGTTTGGTTTTCGGTGAGAAGGTTTTTTGGACTTAGTATTTGTATTACTTGCGTTAGGATTAGCTTTAGGCTTCCTTTTGTTTGGTTTTCTTTTTTTCTTTCTTTTTGGTTGGTCAAATCTAGTTAAGCTATCTTGTCCTACAACATTCTCATAGTTTACGTCTACTTGATCTGAGAGCGGCTCAACCTTAAACTCCTCTAAGCTGGCGGCCGGTTTTCCTTGCTTTTGTTGTTCAATAATTTCAAGCACGCTGTCTAAATCTAATTCATGCCAATTGCTTGCCTCATTTTCATAAGCGTACCAGAGCTTTTTTTGAAAGATATCTACTTTTTGACAAACAGCAAATCCTTTTTGAGTTTGTATTTTGTCTTCAAATTTAGGAAATTGTTTTACCGCATCTAAATAGGAGTCTAACTCGTAATTTAAACAGCATTTTAGTTTACCGCATTGTCCTGCTAACTTTTGTGGATTAAGAGAGAGTTGCTGGTATCTTGCGGCTGAAGTCTTCACAGAACGGAAATCGGTTAGCCAAGTAGAACAGCATAACTCTCTGCCACAAGAACCAATTCCACCTAATCGTGCAGCTTCTTGACGGTAGCCAATTTGTTTCATTTCTATTCGCGTTTTAAATTCATAGGCATACTCTTTAATCAATTGCCTAAAATCTACGCGTTCATCAGCCGTATAGTAGAAAATCACTTTAGATGCATCACCTTGAAATTCTACATCACTAATCTTCATTTTTAAACCTAAACGAATAGCTATTTCTCTAGAGCGCTTTTTTACAGCTTCTTCACGATCTCTAAC
Source organism: Flavobacteriaceae bacterium (assembly GCA_022565635.1). Classification (GTDB taxonomy): domain Bacteria; phylum Bacteroidota; class Bacteroidia; order Flavobacteriales; family Flavobacteriaceae; genus Psychroflexus. The sequence continues at coordinate 16,151 of JAIUMH010000012.1, forward strand.
TCCTTGCCAAACATCAATGTCTTTTTGGGAGGCTTTTCGGTAAATTTTTGGAAGATGGTCTCCGTAAGGATCTTCGTTTTTCTTTTTCATTTGCACTTTAACCAGTTCGCCCGTTAAGGTAACCATACCCACATCATGCCCGGGTGAAGCTTCGGTAGCAACTACATCTCCTATACTTAAGCTTAATTCTTCAGTGTTTTTAAAAAACTCTTTGCGGCTATTTTTAAAACGGACTTCAACTACGTCAAATCCTTTTGCTCCTGATGGAAGTTCCATGTTGGAAAGCCAATCAAAAACCGTTAATTTATTACAACTATCGGTACCACAAGTACCGTTATTTTTACACCCTTTAGGTAGTCCGTCTTTTCCATTCGAACAACTTGCACACGCCATACTGACTTCTATATATAATGAAGTGAATTACTAAAACTAGTAAATCACTGATGATTTTTATTCTATTAAAACGTAAATATATCAAAATATTACTAGCTTCTCCAAAATTCAACAAAAGAAGCTTGAGTTATCCTTTCCAAGTATCTCTTAAAGTTACAGTTCTATTAAATACTTGAAGATTTGATGTAGTGTCTTGATCTACACAAAAATAGCCCTTTCTTTGAAACTGAAACTGATCTCCTGGCTTTGCTGTTGCTAGGCTAGGTTCAACATAGGCTTCAATTACTTCAAGTGAATCTGGGTTGATAAAGTTCATAAAGTCTTTTTCTTTGTCTGCGTCTGGGTCTTCAACCCTAAATAAACGATCATACAAACGTACTTCAACTTTTTTAGCATGAGGTACAGAAACCCAATGCAAAGTTCCTTTTACTTTTCGTTTAGAAGCTTCGGTACCGCTTCCGCTTTTGCTTTCTTCATCATACGTGCAATGTACTTCTATAATATTTCCTTCATCATCTTTTATAGCCTTTTCAGCTTTGATGATATAGGCATTTTTTAAGCGTACTTCCTTGCCTAGTTTTAAACGGAAAAACTTTCTGTTAGCTTCTTCTCTAAAATCTTCTTTTTCAATGTATATTTCTCTTGAAAAAGGGACTTCACGATTTCCTCCATTTTCATCTTCTGGATTGTTTTCTGCAGTAAGCCATTCTTCTTTTCCTTCTGGGTAATTGGTAATCACCACTTTTAAAGGATCCAAAACACCCATAACACGTGGAGCTGTTTTGTTTAAATCTTCTCTAGCGCAAAATTCTAAATGAGCTACATCAATTCTATTTTCACGTTTTCCAATGCCTATTGAATCAGCAAAATTTCGAATGGAAGTGGGTGTATAACCTCTTCTTCGTAAACCAGAAATAGTTGGCATTCTGGGGTCATCCCAAGATTCTACAACGCCTTCTTCTACCAATTTAAGTAATTTTCTTTTGCTTACCACCGTGTGGCTTAGGTTTCTTCTTGCAAATTCTCGTTGTTTTGGAGGAAATTCTCCTTTTTTACAAACTTTAGAGATAAACCAATTGTAAAGTTCACGATGTGGTAAAAATTCTAAAGTACAAAAGGAATGAGATACCTGCTCAATAAAATCTGATTCACCATGCGCCCAATCGTACATAGGATATATATTCCAGTCATTATTGGTGCGGTGATGTGCTTTATGTAAGCACCTATACATAACAGGGTCACGCATTAACATATTGGGAGAAGCCATGTCAATTTTAGCTCTTAAAACATGCTCTTTTTCTTTTGTTTCACCATTTTTCATAGCTTCAAAAAGCGATAGATTTTCTTCTACACTACGGTTTCTGTACGGGCTTTCTTTTCCAGCTTCATTTGGAGTTCCTTTTTGTAGTGCTATGGTTTCAGAGTCTTGGCTATCTACATAAGCATCTCCGTTTTTTATCATTTCTACTGCCCATTCATAGAGTTGTTGAAAATAATCTGATGCATAACATTCTTCAGCCCATTCAAAACCTAACCATTTTACATCTTCTTTAATGGCCTCTACATACCTGCTTTCTTCTTTTATAGGATTGGTGTCATCAAACCTTAAATTAACAGGTGCGTTGTATTTGAGGCCTAATCCAAAATTTAAACAGATGGAGGAGGCGTGACCAATGTGTAAATATCCATTAGGCTCTGGCGGAAATCTAAATTTTAGCTGCTCCTTTGTATAATTGTTCTTTAAATCTTCTTCTATAATTTGCTCAATAAAATTGAGTGATTTTTTCTCTTCTTGCATTTGCTTATATTTCTGATGCAAAAATACACATTAGAATCTATTCGCGCATAGATTTTTCAATTGCTATTAAAAGTTGTTTGTAGGAAATGATTATAACGTATGTCAGCCTTCTCTAATTAATGTTTTCTTTAAAAGAATTTCAGTTATTTTATTTCGAAAAAAATATCCTCCATTCAAACTTAAATTTACAAAAACCAAGTATATTTGCTCTTTAATTTTAAAAACACACATACCATGAAAAAAATAATTGCTTTGGTAATAGTAATGACTTTAGGTTTTAGTTTTCAATCTTGTCAAGAAGAAGCTAAAAAGGATGATAAGGAAAAAGTAAGCAAAGAGTCTTCTTCTAATGAAGTAGAAGCTTTGCAAAAGGAGTTTAATACTTTAATGAAAGAGAGTGTTAAGGCGCACGATGAGGTGATGCCAAAAATGGGAACTATTAATGAGCATATAGCCAAGTTAGAAGAACTTCAAAATGAAGTTGATGAGGAAAAAATAGAAGTAGTGGTAGAAGACTTGAAAAAAGGTCATGATATGATGATGAGCTGGATGAAAGGTTTTGGAAATGACTTTTCTAGAGAAGAGATTAACCAAGGTATTCAAGAAAACGACCTAACAGTTTTAAAGTCTAAGGTAGATTTGGTTGAAAAACATCATCAATCTGCTTTAGAAATGAAACAGCAAATCAAAAATAGTTTAGAGGCCTCAGAACAACTATTAAGTAATTACTAGTTTGTTGAATGATGTTTAAAAAGCTCAAAACATGAAAAGTTTTGAGCTTTTTTAATTTTTATACCAATTTAACTACCAAATGACGCTATTTTGCCCATCCATTTTTTTTATGTTTTCTAGCACAAAATTTCTTCCTCAATAGCTATCTGGAGTACATTTTAAGTCGCTACATATGCTATGTGCTCACCGCTCAATTTGAATTATATTTTCTTTTTGCAATGAAATAAAAAGGAAACTTGACTCGACCGTAGGATGGAAATATAGTTTTGTTGTGGTTGTTTCAGGTAAGCAAGGCTAGCGTTTTAGAAACCGATTTATTTTGTTTGTTTTGAGGTTAAATTATCATTAAATACTACATTTGCAAACATGAAATTGAATCAAGAAATCAACCGTAGAAGAACCTTTGGCATTATATCTCACCCAGATGCCGGTAAAACAACACTTACAGAAAAACTCCTTTTGTTTGGTGGAGCTATTCAAGAGGCTGGTGCTGTAAAAAACAACAAAATAAAAAAAGGCGCTACTAGTGACTTTATGGAAATAGAGCGCCAGCGGGGTATTTCTGTTGCTACCTCAGTGCTTGGTTTTGAGTACAAAGAAATTAAAATTAATATTTTAGATACACCTGGGCATAAGGATTTTGCAGAAGACACCTTTAGAACCCTAACTGCCGTTGATAGCGTGATTGTAGTTATTGATGTGGCAAAAGGGGTAGAGGAGCAAACAGAAAAACTGGTGGAGGTTTGTAGAATGCGAAAAATACCTATGATTGTTTTTATCAATAAACTTGACCGTGAAGGAAAAGATGCATTTGAGTTGCTTGATGAAATTGAACAAAAACTCAATCTTCATGTTACTCCTTTAAGCTTTCCAATTGGCATGGGGTACGATTTTAAAGGGATTTATAATATATGGGAGAAAAACGTTAATCTATTTACAGGAGACCCTAGAAAAGATATTGAAGAAACCATAGAAATAAGTAACTTAGAAAGTGAAGAATTAGACGAATTAATTGGAAGCAATGCTGCTGATACATTACGTGAAGAGTTAGAATTAGCTCAAGGTGTATATCCAGATTTTAACCGAGAGCATTACGTTAATGGGGATTTACAACCTGTCTTTTTTGGTTCTGCTTTAAATAATTTTGGGGTAAGAGAATTACTAGACTGTTTTGTGGAAATAGCACCTTCGCCACTTCCAAAAATGAGTGATACGCGTGAGGTTAAACCAACCGAAGATGAGTTTACAGGTTTTGTGTTTAAAATTCACGCCAATATGGATCCAAAACATAGAGACCGATTGGCTTTTGTAAAAATTGTTTCTGGTAAATTTGAAAGAAATAAACCTTACCTGCATGTTAGGCATGGAAAAAATCTCAAGTTTTCTAGTCCAAATGCATTTTTTGCAGAGAAAAAACAAATTGTAGATGAAATGTTTCCTGGAGATATTGTTGGTTTACACGACACAGGAAACTTTAAAATTGGTGATACTTTAACGCAAGGCGAAGAGTTAAATTACCGAGGTATACCTAATTTTTCTCCAGAACATTTTAGGTATATCAACAACGCAGACCCAATGAAATCTAAACAGCTCAACAAAGGAATTTCTCAATTAATGGATGAAGGGGTTGCTCAGCTTTTTACCCTGGACCTTAACGGGAGAAAGATTATAGGAACGGTTGGAGCTTTACAGTACGAAGTAATTCAATATCGATTAGAACATGAATATGGTGCCAAATGTTCATACGAAAACATCAATGTACATAAAGCTTGCTGGATTGAAGCTGAAGATGAGAAAAATGAAGAATTTAAAGAATTTAAACGTGTAAAAGCTAAATATTTAGCCAGAGATAAACAAAATCAAATGGTTTTTCTTGCTGATTCACCTTTTTCATTGCAAATGACACAACAAAAGTATCCAAGTATTAAGTTTCATTTTACTTCAGAATTTTAGTTTTAAACAATTTTGAAAATATAAAAATAGCCGTTTCAGAAGTATGAAACGGCTATTGTATTTGGATTAAGTAAATTTCTTTACTGATTAATATTGGCTAACCAAATACTTAATGATATCTGTAGTGGTTACAATCCCCACTAATTTATTGTCTTCAACAACGGGTAAAGCGTGAAATTCTGCTGAGGTAAAAATTTCAGCCACATCTTTAATATTGTCTTCAGCATCTACAGTCTTTACATTACTTGTCATCACTTGCTCAAGTGTAAACATATCATAAACCGTAGTTTCAACACTATCGCCACTTTCATCCGTAGCATCTGCAAATGAAATTCGAAGCAAATCCGTATAACTTAACATTCCCACAATTTTATCCCCAGAAACTACTGGTAAATGTCTAATTTTGTGTTTCTTAAAAAGTGATTCAGCTTTAGTTAAACTGTCATTCAAATTCAACTTCACTAAGTTGTCGGTCATTATTTTGGAAACTGCTACTCGTTGCTTCATGATATTTATGTTTTAAATTATACAACAAAGATGAACATACAAGAAGGATAATAAAATGACATCTATCAGATTATCAGTACATGGTATTTGTTTTTTGTTTATTGTTAAATTCAGTCGTTTTTATTGCGAATAAAATAAAAATTATTATTTATGTTAATATTATAATTATATTATTGGGTAGATAGCTGAATATTTTTCAAATTTGCTTAAAAAAGCTTATGAAAGTAGGAATATCTAGTATTCATTTTGATGTCCCAAAAATTTATCTCCCCATTGAAGAGTTGGCTCAACATAGAAATATTGAATCAGCCAAGCTTAATAAAGGTCTTGGTTTAGAACGAATGACTTTTCCAGATGTTCATCAAGATATAATTTGCTTTGCCGCTAATGCTGTAATTCAATTGTTAGAAACCGAAGGACTAGAACCTTCAATGATTGATCGAATTTATTTTGGTACAGAAAGCGCTTTAGATAGTTCAAAACCTATGGCAAGTTACCTGTTGCCTATTTTAGCACAGCATTTTAATAATCAAAATCCCAATTGTGATGTGGTAGATTTTACTTTTGCTTGTATAGGAGGGGTAGATGCTTTTCAAAATTGTTTAGATTATGTGCGTTTACGTCCAGAAAAAAAATGCATTGTAGTTTGTTCTGATTTTGCGAAGTATGATTTATCTTCTCCTGGCGAATATACCCAAGGGGCTGGAGCCATAGCTATGCTTATTGAAGCACAGCCAAAACTTTTAAGTTTTTCTCTTGAAACTGGAATTTCAAGTCGAGGGGTATTTGATTTTTTTAAACCTAAGCGAAGTTTTCAAAAGCGTCAAATTCTAAATTCAAATGTAGAAGCAGACCATTTCAGTCACTATGAAGAAGAACTTTTAATTGCTCGAGAACAACCTGTTTTTGATGGTCAATACTCCAATCAGTCTTACCTAGAACGTGTTCAAGAAGCTTATTTCGATTTCAAAAAGCAAAAGGAAACGGACTCCCCATGTTATGCTAAATGGGAGCTTATCTTGATGCATTTGCCTTATTGCTTCCAGGCTAGGCGCATGTTTTGGCAGATCATTGCTTCAGAAGAACCAGATTTAAAATCTTCCTTTGAAGGAGCTTCGGATGCTGAAAAATGGAAAGCCTTTAGCAAGTCTGATGCTTATAAAAAAATAGTTCAACAAAAAATATATCCTTCTGAAGTGGCTTCTGGAAAAGTAGGTAATATTTATACGGGGTCTATCTTTTTAGGATTGCTTTCTGCATTGTATTATTCAGCAAAAGAAAATAGCGATTTAACAGCTAAGACTTTAGGATTTATGGCTTATGGAAGTGGCGCAAAAGCTAAAGTTTTTGAGGCTGAAGTTCAAGCTGAATGGAAAGAGCAAATTCTAAAATCAAAACTTTTTGAAACTTTAGATCAAGCTCAGCCTATTTCTTTTGAAACCTATGAAAAACTGTATTTGAAGAAGCAATTAAATTCAGTAGTATCACCCAAAAATGAAATTCAACTTCAACGTGTTGAAAAGGAAAAACCTGAAAGCTATGGGGCAAGGTATTATAAGTGGGTTTAGAGTAAAAATCAAGATTTGAATAAGGATAAAAAAGCCGACTCTAATATTGTGATGGCTTGCTAAGGTCTTATAAAAAATTCCTTTTTCTCTAAAGCATTTCCTATAACAAGCATTTTTGCACCGGCATGAAAGGCTTGTTGCATGGCTTTTGAATTTTTTATGCCACCACCTACTATAATTGGAATATCTAAGTGATTGGCTAAAGTAGTGATGATTTTTTCAGAAACAGGTAGTTTTGCACCGCTTCCAGCTTCTAAATAAACACACTGATGGCCCAGGTATTGACTAGCCAATGCAGTATGTAGAATTAACTCCAAATCATTGGGATTTAATGCCTTGGTTTGACTTGTTTTTTCAACAGAAGTTGTTTTGCCGCCATCAATCAAAATATAGCCTACAGGAATAATTTCTAAAGTTGTATTTTTTAAATACGGCACTGCTTTTATTTGTTGCTTAATTAAGTATTCTGGATTATCCCCTGAAATTAGTTGTAAAAACAATAATGCATCAGCTTCTGAACAGATTTGTGAATAATCGCCTGGAAATAATACAATGGGTAATTGGGTATATAATTTAAGTTGCCTCACTAATTTTTGAGTAGCTCCTTTTTTTACCTGGCTTCCACCAACAAAAATGCTTGAAGCATGAAATGGAAGTTTTGCTAGAAAACTTTCAGTTTCTCTTAAATCAAAACAGTCTGGGTCTATTAAAACAGATGTTAGTGGGCTACTATTGCTGGTAAGCAAGCTTGTGAATTTTGTTTTATTGGTGGTTTCTTTTTTCATTTTCAGTGGCATAAACGCAGATGTAATTTTCAAACTCCAAAAAACTTAAGTCGTAAAAACTTTTGCTTCCTTGGCTAGTAACACTTGCAGTTGTAGTGTTTTCAGAAAGATTAAAATCGGTAACAAATATATCATGCAAAAACAAAAGCCCCTGTTTTCCATAAAGTTTATAAAGTGATTCTTTGGCTCCCCAAACAATAGTCAATTTTTTGATTAAATCATTGCCTTCTAATGCGGTATATTCTTCAATAGGTGTAAATTTAGGAGCAATCTTCATAATTTTATCACGCTGTTTTTCAATATCAATACCCACTTTAACATTGCTTACAATTACAGCTGTAAATTCAAACGAATGGGTGATAGAAATTTCTGTGCCATCTTTTAAATGGGGTTTTCCGTGTTCGTTGTAGTAGAGGTCATGATCTTTATAGCCCAAGTGCTTCAGTAGGTGACGGATGCTTAGGAAACCTTTCTGGTGTACTTCAGATTTCATTTTTGCTAAGCGTTCTGCAGAATTTTGGTTTAATTCAACTCCTTCAGAAAGCGTGGCCACTGATTCTTCTATTTTCCAAATCAGCACTTTAGTATGTTGGTCAATTGTTATCTTTTTATAAACAGGCATTCCATTTTTGCTAATATGATTACTTTTGCATTTTTAAACAAATATACAAATCTATGAGTAAAGAGACAGTACCTTACGTTCCATATAAAGTAAAAGATATCACTTTAGCGGAGTGGGGGCGAAGAGAAATAGAGTTAGCCGAGCACGAAATGCCAGGATTAATGGCTTTAAGAGAAGAGTACGGAAAACAAAAACCCTTAAAAGGAGCTAGAATTGCAGGTTGTTTGCATATGACTATTCAAACGGCTGTCCTTATTGAAACTTTAGTTGAATTAGGAGCTGAGGTAACTTGGAGTTCATGTAATATATTTTCTACTCAAGACCATGCAGCCGCTGCTATTGCAGCAACAGGAGTTCCTGTTTATGCATGGAAAGGAATGACCGAAGAAGAGTTTAATTGGTGTATTGAACAAACCTTGTTTTTTGGCGAAGATAGAAAACCATTAAACATGATTTTAGATGATGGAGGCGATTTAACCAACATGGTTTTTGATGAGTATCCAGAATTGGCTTCAGGTATTAAAGGGCTTTCTGAAGAAACTACTACGGGTGTTCACCGCTTGTATGAACGAATGAAAAATGGAACTTTAGTGATGCCGGCAATCAACGTAAATGATTCGGTGACAAAATCAAAATTTGATAATAAATACGGCTGTAGAGAAAGTGCTGTAGATGCCATAAGAAGAGCTACAGATACCATGTTGGCAGGAAAACAAGTAGTGGTTTGTGGTTATGGTGATGTTGGAAAAGGAACAGCCGCTTCATTTAGAGGAGCAGGGTCTATTGTAACCGTTACAGAAATTGACCCAATTTGTGCTTTGCAAGCTGCAATGGATGGTTTTGAGGTGAAGCGCCTAGAAACCGTACTTCATAAAGCGGATATTGTGATTACAACCACAGGAAATAAAGATATTGTGCGTGGTGAACATTTTGAAGCCATGAAAGACAAAACTATTGTTTGTAATATTGGTCATTTTGACAACGAAATTGATGTAGCTTGGTTAAAAAACAATCATGGAAGCACCCGTGTAGAAATCAAAGCTCAAGTAGATAAATACACCATTAATGGTAAAGATATTATTTTACTTGCTGAAGGAAGGTTAGTGAATTTAGGTTGTGCAACTGGCCACCCAAGTTTTGTGATGAGTAATTCATTTACCAATCAAACCTTAGCGCAAATGGAACTTTGGAACAATACAGATCAATATAAAAATGAAGTGTATATGCTTCCTAAACATTTGGACGAAAAAGTAGCTGAGTTACATTTAAGTAGAGTAGGTGCTGAATTGACAAAACTGAAAAAAGATCAAGCCGATTATATTGGCGTTGAAGTAGAAGGACCATTTAAACCAGAATACTACAGATACTAGTAAGTTGTTTTATCGCAATTAATTCAACCGTTTTCAAGTCACATTGAAAGCGGTTTTTTTTGGCGTATTCCGGGGCCTGCCTGCCCAAGTGTTTATCAGGCAGGCTTTCCGTTTCAATTCCTCAAAACTCAAGTGTATTTTCTAATGTTTTAGCAAGAGCTTCCTGCCGGTCGCTTTACCAAAACAAGAAAATATCTACTTCCCTTTTTCCAGGATTTCCACTTCAATCCCTAACGCATGAAAAGAACAGTTATAAAATTGAATGTTGAATATCAAATAACGAATACTGAATAGCGAATAGCGAATACCGAAGTTAGAATTGAGTACAAAGAATTAAGTACAAAGAATTAAGTACAAAGAATTAAGTACAAAGAATTAAGTAGTAATGCTTAGGGCTGAGAAATTTGAAATAGCAAATATGAAATTTGAAATAAACACAAGTCACGGTTCACGGTTCACAAATCACGAATAACGAATAACGAGCTTCCCTAAATAGCGTTGACCGTTTTGGGGAATTTTTAGTTAGCAAAGCCTTAAAATCTCCTTTTATTCTTTGTATTAAAGTCTTTTTAAAAAATTAAAACCAGATATAGATGATTAATTTCTCAAATAAATTGACTATTTTTGTCATGACAAAATATTTCATTATGAAATTAATTAGCACCAAACAAAAAAACTTAGGCTTAAAGGTTAATGAATTGGCGCAGTTAGTGGGTGTAGATTCAAGTTTAATGAGTAGGATTATTTCAGGAAAGCGTCGCCCAACTATGCCCCAATTGAAGAAGCTAAGTGAAGTTTTAGATTTAGATTACAACCAATTACTTAAAGAATTTTTAAGTCTTCAAGTAATGGAATTATTAGCTCCATATCCAGCCATTGCAGAAGAGGTAATTCAAGTTGCAGAAGAGCGTATAGCTTATCTTAAAGGAGAAGAGAAATTTACAGTTATACAGCTGAATCAACAAGTGTTAGATCTGCTCAAACAAGCTGAGCAATTACAAGTGCAATGGAGTAATCAAAAACCACTAAATAGTTTGCAGGTTAACAAAATGAAAGAATACTTTCATACCGCTTATACCTATGAGAGCAATCGGATTGAGGGAAATACACTTACCTTAAGTGAAACTCACTTAGTAATTAATGAGGGTATAACCATTGGCGGTAAAAGTATGCGCGAACATTTAGAGTTGATTAATCATAAAGATGCTATTGATTTAATTTTTGATTTGGTTCAAGACAAGGTTCATTTTAATGCATTTTATTTAAAACAAATTCATCAATTAGTCTTAAAAGGGATAGACCAGAAAAATGCAGGCGTGTATCGTTCTGTTCCTGTGCGTATTTCAGGAAGTGCACATTTGCCTCCAGCGCCTTATCTCATAGATCAATTAATGGAAGAATATTTTTTGTTTTATGAAATGCAAAAAAATGTTTTACATCCTGTTATACTTGCCGCAGAAATGCATGAACGCTTAGTTTCTATACATCCTTTTATAGATGGAAATGGAAGAACATCGCGTTTGGTTATGAACTTGATTTTGTTACAACATGGTTACACTTTGGTTAATTTAAAAGGAGATCCTAGCCAAAAACTAGCTTATTTTAAAGCTTTAGAAGCTGTTCAAGTCAATCATGAAAATTCGCATTTTCACAGGTTAATTGCTGAGCATGCCATAGAATCTTTGCAAGAGCATTTAGAGTTAGCTGGGTAAAAAAAAAGCTGTTTCATTTTACAGAAACAGCTTTTTGTTTTCATCAAAATACATGATTTAGAGGTTATGAATGCTAAGGAGTAAATTCATTTCTGACTTCAATATTTTTTATTTTTTTTGGTTAATGAGCTGAATTTTAAACTTTTTCATTAATTTTAAAAAATTTTTGATATGCCACATCGCGCAATTGATACTTGGGTCATTAATCCATTAAACCGATTTATGAGAAAATCCACCTCTAGTGGAATCCTCCTTTTTTTCATGGCTTTTCTTTCGCTAATTATTGCTAACAGTCCTTTACACGAAGCATTTGACTCATTTTGGCAAACACGTGTTTCGTTTAATTTTGGTAGTTTCAGCGTAGATAACTCTTTGCTTCATTGGGTAGATGATGGTTTGATGTCCTTGTTCTTCTTTGTAGTTGGTTTGGAGTTAAAGCGGGAGCTAGTAGCTGGCGAATTAGCTCGACCTAAAGATGCCTTGATGTCAATTGTAGCCGCTATTGGTGGAATGCTTTTGCCTGCCTTAATTTTTTATCTTTTTAATAAAGACGCATCCATAGATGCGCTAAACGGTTGGGGAATTCCTATGGCTACCGATATTGCTTTTGCCTTAGGAGTGATTTTCCTTTTGGGGGACAAAGTGCCAACTACCTTAAAAGTGTTTCTCACCGCTTTAGCTATTATTGATGATGTAGGTGCAGTTTCTGTGATTGCTTTTTTCTATACTGAAAGCCTTTCTTTTGTGAGCTTGATGTTGGGTGGCTTTTTTCTTAGTATCATGCTTTTATCTAATAGATTGGGCATAAGAAGTCCGTTGTTTTACGGTATTATTGGTATTGGAGGCGTTTGGCTGGCTTTTTTAATGAGTGGTGTACATGCAACAATCGCCGCTGTTTTAGCTGCTTTTACTATACCCGCTAGTGTTGAAATTCACAAAGAAAGTTATTTAAAGAAAATCGGTTCTTTCACCAATCAACTTAAAAAGACCAAATCCTCTGCTCATGAAGCTATTCTTACCCCCAACGAAGAACAGGTTTATAATCAAATTAATTTGACCACAGAAGAAGCTATTTCACCTCTTCAGCGTTTAGAACATAAAATGCATCCTTTAGTGGCTTTTGTGGTTATGCCTATTTTTGCTTTGGCTAATGCTGGAGTTAGAATTGAAGAAAATTTTTTAGAAGTTCTGTCGGGAAGTGTGGCTATGGGAGTAGCCTTTGGACTTATCATAGGAAAAGTTGTTGGTATTGTAGGATTTGTGTATTTGTTTAGTAAATTGAAGCTATTTGATATACCAAAAAGTTTGAATTTCAAGATGATTGTAGGTGTTTCTTTTTTAGCGGCTATTGGGTTTACTATGAGTTTATTTATAACTTCACTTGCTTTTGAAAACCCTGAATATGCCAAACAAGCTAAATTAGGCGTAATTGCTGCTTCTTTTGTTGCAGGAACTATTGGCTTTTTTATTTTAAAATCAGCCTTGAAAAACCATGAGGGTAAGCCAGAGCTTAATCAAGGTTAAGAAGTATAATTTATATTTACCTGAGTTCCATTATTCTCACTTTGTCAACCTGCCTTTGCTGTCAGGCAGAAATAGTTTTAAACCTACTTAATTTTCACAAAGCTAATCACAAGGAAAATATTTCAGTATTTTTTAGAATTCAATTTTCGAATGAATCTTTTTAATAACAAAACTTTCTACCTACAAAATTAAGCTTGCAAAACTTACAAGAGGAGTTCACAGGTTTTCTTTCGTTTCAATAATTTTCTAGAATTGCATCATGCGAAGCTAATTGTTCACGGGTGGTGATTCCAACTCCGCATGGCACATAAATTTTGTTTTTTATAGCAACAATAGTTCTTAAGCTTTCAACGCTGGAGCTAAATCGTTTAATGCTTGGATAGTAATATCTAAATCTTCATAGCTCAATGCATCGTTTAAGAAATAACTTTCAAAAGCACTTGGCGGAAGATAAACTCCTCGCTCTAACATACCATGAAAATATTTTTTAAAGGTTTCGTTATTGGCTTTTGCCGCCGATTCAAAATCTACAACAGGCTCATGGTTAAAATGCACAGACATCATTGAACCTAAACGATTGATGGTATGTGGAATTTCATGTTCCGTCAGCACTTTGGCTATGCCTTCGTGCAAATATTTGGTTTTATCGGCCAAGCTGGTAAAAATTTTATCTCTATCATTTAAAGATTGAAGCATGGCTAAACCTGCTGCCATAGCTAACGGATTACCACTTAATGTTCCCGCTTGATACACTGGACCTTCTGGGGCTAAATGACTCATGATTTCTTTTCTAGCGGCAAAAGCTCCTACAGGCAAGCCACCACCAACAACTTTTCCAAAAGTTACAATGTCTGCTTGTACGCCTAATAATTCTTGAACCCCACCTTTAGCCAGTCTAAAGCCTGTCATTACTTCGTCAAAAATCAATAAAATTCCATGTTGGTCACAAAGACTTCTTAAGCCTTCAAGGAAACCTTTTTCAGGAATAATACAGCCCATGTTCCCAGGGACTGGTTCAATGATGATGCAGGCAATTTCACCTTGGTTAGCTTCAACTAATTTTTCAACTCCTTGCAAGTCGTTGTAGTTAGCAAGTAAAGTATCTTTTGCTGTTCCTTTGGTTACCCCCGGGCTATTAGGTGCGCCAAAAGTAACTGCTCCACTTCCTGCTTGAATCAAAAACGAATCTGAATGACCGTGATAACAACCAGCAAATTTGATGATTTTATCCTTTCCTGTGTAACCTCTAGCTAATCTTACCGCACTCATACAAGCTTCAGTTCCGCTATTTACAAATCTGATTTTGTCTATGCCGGGAACCATTTCAACTGCTAACTTAGCTATTTGTGTTTCTATTTCTGTGGGAATACCGTAAGAAGTCCCTTTTTTGGTTTTTTCAATAACAGCATCAACTACGGGTGGATAAGCGTGGCCTAAAATCATAGGACCCCAAGACGCAATATAATCAATAAGTCGGTTGCCATCTTCGTCATATAAATAAGCGCCTTTTGCTTCTTTCACATAAATGGGTTCTCCGCCCACTGCGCTAAAAGCTCTAACGGGTGAATTTACTCCTCCGGGTATATATTTTTGTGCTTCTTTAAAAAGCGCACTACTTCTTTTATAAATCATAAAAAATTATTTCTTAGTTTTTAAAATCAGTTCTTGACCTATGCTCAAATTATCAGAGCGCAACGCATTCATGCGCTTTAATTCTTCAACAGTAAGGTTGTATTTAGAAGCTATTTTGTATAATGTTTCGCCTTTTTGAACCACATGAACGTTTTGTTGGTAATCTACTCGAGTTTTTGGTTTAGGAAAGTTGGGTGGGGGTGTGCCATCTTTTACTTCGCGATCTAATTCATGTAAATTGTAACGCTCAATCAAACTGATGAGTTTTTCAGGATATTTTTTATCGGTAGCATAACCCGCCCTTCTTAATCCCTTTGCCCAAGCTTTGTAATCGGTGATTTCATAATCAAATAAAAAGGCATATCGTGGACGTTCATACAAAAAAAGCGAGTGATCTCTAAACGAATATTTAGGATCTACATATTTCCTAAAACATTCTTGCAATTCGTCATCGTCATGATAAACACGTTCCCCTTCCCAATTGGAACATTTAATGCCAAAGTGATTGTTAGAACGCTGCGCTAAGTCGCCATTAGCCGAACCCGATTCTAAAATTCCTTGCGCCATTTTGATGCTTGCAGGAATACCATATAACTTCATTTCTTCCTGTGCAACACCAGCGTATTTCCAAATGTATGCCTCAACAGGATTGTTGAAATTAGGCTTTTCTTCTGTTGTTTCTATCTGTTGAGTTTGGTTGTTAGAAGCATCAGGAACTGATTTTTTTTGTTCCCCTACTTTTGGCGACTCACCTACCTGAGTTTTTACCTCTTGCTCTTTTGTAGTTGGGCTTGGTGAAGCTTCAAAAACACGTTTCTTGCTACCGCAGGAAAACATAAAAAACAGCATGCAGACAAGACTTATTTGTTTGTATATTTTCATTTCAATCAATTAATGCTAAACCTTTTTTTAATCGAATTTTATTGACGCCTTCAATGCCTTGAAGTCCGCCCGTATGAACCGCTAAAATACGAGTATTTTTTGGAAAAAAAGAGTTTTTAATCAGGTCTTCTATGCCAAACATCATTTTTGCTGTATAAATGGGGTCCAGTTGAATTTTTGTTTTTTGGTAAAAATCATTCATCCATTTCACTAAGTGGTCATTTACTTTTGCATATCCACCAAAATGATAATCTGTAACCAATTTCCAATTGTTTTTAGATGTATAATTTTTTATTTCTTGCTGAAGGAAATCACCTTTTAAAGCCGGGAAACCCAGCAGTTGTTGATGGTTTTCTGAAGCTTCAATAAGTCCCGCTAAAGTACCTCCCGTTCCGCAAGGCGAAGTAACGAAATCAAACTCTTTATCTTCTTCCGAAAGTATTTCTTCACATCCTTTTACAGCCCATTGATTTGTCCCTCCTTCAGGAATAAAAAAAGCTTTTGGATGTTTGGTTTTCCACTTCAACTGAAGCTTTTCTTTATCTCTGTATAACTCTCGACTTACAAATTTAAATTTCATTCCGCATTGGTGCGCAAAACTTAGTGTGGGATTTGATGAGAAATCTTCTACCGCTAATTTCTCTAATTCTTCACCACGAATAATGCCAGTGACTGGTAAGTTAAGTATTCGGCAAGCCTCAGCCGTAGCTGAAATGTGGTTGGAGTAGGCGCCTCCAAAAGTGATTATTTCATTACAACCACTACCAATTGCAAATTTTAAATTGTACTTGAGTTTTCTGAATTTATTTCCAGAAACAATGGGATGTAATAAATCTTCACGCTTCATGTAAAGTTCAACTTCTTCTTCCGCATAGTAGTTGATCAATTGGTTTTCTGTGGTGACTTTTTGCTGAAATAATAAATCGAATTTTGAAGGCATTCTTGTTTTGATCAAAAAGTTAAGCTATAAGAAGTGTTTTTAAACTGAACTCAGTTGTAATTTAGACATCGTTAATAATTACGATATATATGCAAATATCGTTTATTTAGATGATATGATAAAACATGGGTAAAGAGATGATAATTTTTTACACATTAAAAGGTATGCTTTTTTGAATGTTTATAGATCTCAGTTTCTGCAATTAAATATTAAGGTTGCGCGTTTTATTAGCGATTAAAATTCAATTTCAAAACTCCTTTACAGCTATTCATCAGTTTGATTTCCCCATCACAAAAGTAGCAATAATATTTTCTGAATTCCCTAAAATTTGTAATCCAAATAAAGCTTCTTCAAGGGTCTTCACCGATTTCATCCTTAGTTTTTGTAGTGGACTTACGGCAGGATCAATAATATTAAAATCAGCTTCCATTCCGGGTTCTAATTTTCCTATTTGATCTTCTAAACTTAAAGCTTTTGCTCCCCCTAAAGTGGCTAAATAAAATGCTTTTAATGGGGAGAGTGACTTTTGATTATCTTCAGGAAATAAACCTTTTCTTAACTGAGTCACTTTATAGGCTTCATTTAAAGTGTTAAGCATGTTGAAGCTTGTGCCTGCGCCTACATCAGTTCCCATCCCTACATGAATGTTCAACTCTTCTGCTTTTTCTAAGTTGAATAGTCCACTGCCTAAAAATAAATTGGAAGTTGGACAAAAAGCAATACTGCAATTGTGATTTGCTAAGTCTTTCCATTCTTCGTTTTCCAAATGAATGCAATGAGCAAAAACTGATTTTTTTGTAAGTAAATTAGCTTGTTTGTAAACGCCTAAGTAATTTTTAGCTTCAGGAAAAAGCTCCTTAGTGAATGCTATTTCATTTTGGTTTTCAGAAAGATGTGTATGTAGATAAACATCAGGATACTCTAGGAGTAATTGGCCTGCTTTTTCTAATTGCTTCTGTGTAGAAGTAATGGCAAATCGAGGGGTTACGGCATAGCTCAATCGCCCTTTATTGTGCCATTTTTCAATAAGTTCTTTGCTTTCTTTGTAGCTAGATTCGGGCGTATCAACTAAATATTCTGGCGCATTTCTGTCCATCATTACCTTACCACAAATCATTCTTAAATTACGTTGTTCAGCTTCTTCAAAAAAGGCTTCAACAGAGTTTTTATGTACGCTTCCAAAAACCAAGGCGGTGGTAGTTCCATTTTTCAGTAATTCATTCAAAAAAAAACTCGAAATCTCTTTCGCGTAAGCGTAATCTTCAAATTTTCTTTCAGTAGGGAAGGTGTATTTTTCTAACCATTCTAACAAAGCTTCGCCATAGGCGCCAATCATTTCAGTTTGTGGATAGTGAATATGCGTATCAATAAACCCAGGTACAATCCATTGGTCTTTAAAATTGTACCATTGATAGTTGGATTTTTCGGTAGCGCTTACTTCTGTATAGGCTTTCACTTTTTCAATAATTCCGTTATTGGTGAATAAAACGTGGTTAGGTAAATGAACCAGCGCATCATCAGTTTGGTTGGGGTCTGCTTTGAAATAAAGTAAAGTTCCGTGAAAAGCTTTCTGCATAAAAAATAATTTTAAAGTGCAAAGGTAAGTGTTTTACTGCTATGCTTCTTTAGCTTTGAAATGAAGGCGAGTTTTAAATTAGGTTTGTAGGCAAAAAAGAGAAAAGCCTACTACCTTCATAATTTATACTCAACATTCATTAAATAGCTTTTTACTTATTTCAACTTTGCGTAAATTTGTGTAAAATTTTTTACAGTGAAAAAGAGAATCCCTATAGAAAAAGGTGATTACTATTTAACTCCCGAAGGCTACAAATGCTTTACCGAACAATACCATCTTAAACGCGGTTATTGTTGTAAAAGCGGTTGCCGGCATTGTCCTTACGGGTATAATAAAAAACAAGAATAAATGGAAACAACGCTTACATTTGCCCAAGAAATTAAACAAGGAATTCCCGCTGAATTACCAGCACCAAAAGCTTACGATGAGCGTGTGAATCACGCACCCATTAGAAAGCAGATTTTAAATAAGGAAGAGAAAAAATTAGCCTTAAGAAATGCCTTGAGGTATTTTGAACCCAAGCATCACGCCACATTAATTCCGGAGTTTAAAGCTGAATTGGATACTTATGGTAGAATTTACATGCATAGGTTTAGACCAGATTATAAAATTTATGCGCGTCCAATTCATGAATATCCTGGAAATAGTTTAGAAGCTAAGGCCATTATGTTGATGATTCAGAATAACCTTGATCACGCCGTGGCACAACATCCACACGAATTGATTACTTACGGAGGTAACGGAGGTGTTTTTCAAAATTGGGCGCAGTATTTATTAACGATGCAGTACTTGTCTGAAATGACTGATGAGCAAACTTTAGTGATGTATTCTGGTCATCCTATGGGGCTTTTTCCATCGCATAAAAATGCACCAAGAGTAGTGGTTACTAACGGAATGGTGATTCCTAATTATTCAAAACCCGATGATTGGGAGAAATTTAATGCTTTAGGTGTTTCTCAATTTGGACAAATGACGGCTGGAAGTTATATGTATATTGGTCCGCAAGGAATTGTGCATGGAACTACCATCACTGTGCTTAACGGCTTTAGAAAAATGAATAAATCACCAGAAGGTGGTTTGTTTGTTACCGCCGGACTTGGAGGAATGAGTGGTGCGCAACCCAAAGCAGGAAACATTGCTGGTTGTATTACAGTTTGTGCAGAAGTGAATCCAAAAGCGACTCAAACAAGGCATAGTCAAGGATGGGTAGACGAAGTGATAAGCGATTTAGATCAGCTTGCTCATCGCGTTAAAGAAGCTATGGCCAACAAAGAAGTCGTTTCTATTGCTTATGGTGGTAATGTAGTTGATGTTTGGGAGAAGTTTTTAGAAGAAGATATTCAAATTGATTTAGGAAGTGATCAGACTTCCTTACATAATCCATGGGCAGGGGGCTATTATCCAGCAGGATATTCCTACGAAGAAGCCAATCAAATGATGGCAGAAGATCCTGAGCAGTTTAAACAAGTGGTTAGAGAAAGTTTAATAAGACACGCAGATGCGGTCAACGCACATACAGCTAAAGGAACTTACTTTTTTGATTACGGAAATGCTTTTCTTTTGGAAGCATCAAGAGCAGGAGCTAAAATTTATAAAGATGAAAAAGGGAAGTTAGTAAATCAGCAAGAATTAGGAAATCCAGGTGCTCCTTTTGCTTATCCTAGTTATGTGCAAGACATTATGGGACCGATGTGTTTTGATTATGGATTTGGTCCTTTTAGATGGGTTTGTGCTTCTGGAAATCCACAGGATTTAGCCAAAACCGATGAAATTGCTACGGAAGTCTTAGAACATCTTAAGCAAGATGCGCCAGAGGAAATTCAGCAACAAATGGCGGATAATATTAAATGGATAAAAGGTGCGCAAGAAAATAAATTAGTGGTGGGGTCGAAAGCCCGAATTCTTTATGCTGATGCTTTAGGGAGAATGAAAATAGCAGAAGCTTTTAACAAGGCTATTGAAGCTGGAATTATAGGCCCTGTTATTTTGGGGAGAGATCACCACGATGTATCTGGAACCGATTCGCCTTACCGTGAAACTTCCAATATTTATGATGGAAGTAAATTTACTGCAGACATGGCTATTCAAAATGTGATTGGAGATAGCTTTAGAGGTGCAACTTGGGTGAGTATTCACAACGGCGGTGGTGTTGGTTGGGGAGAAGTAATTAACGGCGGATTTGGTATGCTTCTTGATGGTAGTATTAATGCAAACGAAAAGTTGCATTCAATGCTACATTGGGATGTAAATAACGGTATTGCTCGCCGTTCATGGGCTAGAAATGACGAAGCTATTTTTGCCATTCAACGCGCCATGGAAGCGGAGCCAAAACTAAAAGTAAGTATCCCCAATCAAGTAGATGATGCGCTTTTAGAAAACGTATAAAAATGAGAGCGGTAGTAGTGTTTTTAGGATTGATGCTGAGCTTGAGTACCCTAACCTCATGTTCAAGTATAAGTGTAGCTTCAGATTATGATCGTGAAATTGATTTTTCACAATACAAAACTTTTGCCTTTTATAAACCAGGTATTGACGAAGTGGAGATCTCTGATTTAGATAAGCGCCGAATTCTCCGAGCTATAGACCGCGAGCTAACAAATAAAGGCATGCTGAAATCACCTGATCCTGATTTGTTAATCAACATTTTTACGGAAGAGCATGATTATGTGAATGTTTGGAACGACTTTGGCTGGGGAATGGGCTGGGGTTGGGGCTGGGGTATGGGTATGCCCATGCACAGTGTACACCGAACTACCGAAGGAACACTATACATTGATTTAATAGACAAAAAAAGAAATCAGCTGGTTTGGCAAGGTATGGGCGAAGGAATTTTATCTCAACGCATGGATAAAAAAGAAGCTTTTATCAATGAGATTGTCACCAAAATTTTAAATCGCTATCCGCCTAAAAAGTAAAATTTTAAAAAAAGCTGTTATGAAATTTTATAACAGCTTTTTTTTATGATTCGGTTTTAAATCATATTTTTCAACTTTAGTAAATTGGTGTTGAAGCTACTTCATGATTTTTTTGAATTTGACAAGGAATACTTATTATTGTAGAGTTTTTAACCAATAGACAAATACAATACTTGCATATAAGTTTTCGTTTTTAGTGAAGTAATAAGATATTTAGATGGCGGTTGGATTTGTTAATGAGTTGGCAGTAATTCGAGAAATCCCGTTTTGAAATTAAAAATTAAGTAAAAAATTGTATTTTTGGAAGAAATAAATAGAAAATGGATTTACAAACAAGAAAACTCAACTTGATAACTTATTTAGCTCAAATTAAGGACGAAATATTTTTCGATAAGCTAGAAAATTATATTCTAAAAAGAGAAGTTGAGCGTAACCCTGACTTAACTCCATTTACTGTTGCTGAGTTAATTAAACGAATTGAAAAGTCCGAACTAGATTTTGAAAATGGAAATTTTAAAAGTCAAGAAGATTTAGAGAAAATATCGGAAAATTGGTAGGAATGAAAATAGTTTGGACTGATTTTGCAATTAGAAATTTAAAAGAAATATTTGACTTTTATTGTTCTAAAGCTAATATAAAAGTAGCCCATAAAATTAGAAGACAAATTCTTAACACGTCTAAACAATTAAAAAATAATCCATATTCTGGTCAAGTTGAACTAAACCTAACAAGATTAAAGAAAAATCATAGATATTTAGTAAGTGGACATTATAAACTAATTTACAGAGTCTTAGATAATCAAGTCATAATTAATGATGTTTTTGACACAAGACAAAACCCATCTAAAATGAATGACGAAAAACGAATATCGGAATAGAGCACTGCTACCAACAGCACATATCAAAAACCTGCCTTTGCTGGCGAGCAGGTAGAGAGATTTGTGCTACACCTGCCTGCTAAACGCAGTCAGATAGGACGAGAGTTTTGTGTATATGTAGGAATTGAATTTTAAACTGGAAAAAAGTGTATTTTAAGTTTCTATTTATGGTATGTGC
>JAIUMH010000013.1 GCA_022565635.1 Flavobacteriaceae bacterium
TTAAGTGGCACCATTTGAACCGAAAGGGGTGGCATGGTCAGACCGAAATAGCCAGCAGCAACAAGAAATATGACTTGGGCATGGATTGTGGGCTATAAATTTGTAAATTTTGAAGGTGAATTTACTTCAAATGAATTAGCTAATATGCACGATTTTAAAATTCACATTGGTAGTCATGGAGAAGCATTAGACAATTATAGAGAAATTGAATTGAGCTTTCCAAGAACTGCTCAAGTAAGAACAGACAGAACTCCAGATGTTCACTTAGTAGCTGATGCCAACAAAATTTTAGATGGAACTAACAAATTTGAACTAACTCCTTTATTAAATGACGCTGGAGCAAGTCAGATTATGGTAGATGCAGAAAGAGCTCCTTTGGTAGCCGACAATTTTATGGAAATGTTCTATGTAGATCATATTCACTCCAATACATCTCATTAAATCCAATTTCCGCCTTGACAATAACTTTGTTAAGGCGGATTATTACTCTTTTAAGCAATGCAAAAGATTTTTCTCTTACTCATTTTACTGGCTCTAATGTCATGTAAAAATGATGATGATTTTAAAAGTGTTTATGAGGATGTCAACGAGCCTTATCTGTTTGAAATCCCAAGCAACTTTCCAGAAATGAAGTACAACCTAGAACACAATCCGCTTACAACTAAAGGAGTTGAATTAGGCAGAAAATTATTCTATGACGGCAGATTGTCTTCAACCAATATTGTGTCTTGTGCATTTTGTCATGAACAACCTCATGCCTTTACACATCACAATCACAATTTAAGTCATGGCGTACATGACCGTGTGGGAAGAAGAAATACCGCTGCAACACAAAACTTGGCTTTTCAACCGTGGTTTTTCTTTGATGGGGCTACTTCAAATTTAGACACCGTTTCTATTCTTCCTATTCATGATGAAAATGAAATGGATGAAACCATTCCAAATATCATTGAAAAATTAAGTGAAGATTCAGCTTATCAAAAATTATTTAGCCAAGCTTTTGAAAATGGTGAAGTTAATTCTACCAACATGATGCTAGCACTTTCTCAATTTATGGTAATCATGACTTCTTCAGATTCAAAATACGACAAATACGTAAGAGACGAACCAGGTGGTGAACTCACTCCAAAAGAAACTTACGGACTAGAACTTTTCAATGATAAATGTAGGAGTTGTCATGCTAGTGATTTATTTACAGATCATCAGTTTAGAAATAACGGCTTACCCGTTAATCCTAACTTGAATGATAAAGGTAGAGCTGAAGTTTCTGGCAACCCAAATGACAACTACAAATTTAAAGTGCCAAGCTTAAGGAATATTGAACTTACTTGGCCATATATGCATGATGGACGATTTGGAAGCTTAGAATCGGTACTACTTCATTATAGAAATAACGTACAAGATTATCCAAACTTAGATCCCATCTTAAGAACTGAAGATGGACTTGGTATTGAAATGACGGATGAAGAAATGGAAGCCATAATTGAATTTTTAAAAACACTTACAGATTATAAATTTATTACCAATGATGAATTGTATTTTAGAACTTAGATTAGTAATTGCATTTGGTTTGTTCTTTGGGCTAAACCATTCAACTAATCAACTATACGCAAATGCATATGATGATTTATTGTGGGAGGATTGCGACTTATGTGGTTGTGCTACATCAAGTGGTGGTGTTGGATTTACAAATTTGAATAATACTGATTTTATCGGAATTCGTGGTATTTACCAATCTTTTGAATCTAGAGATGGAATATTCAACAATTCGCCTAAAATAAAAGAAGAGTTCTTTACCTATCAAATTTGGGGGAAAAAGCAAATTACAGACTTTTTCAGTGTTTCTGGTGTTATTCCTTTTTTAGATTTAAATCGAAGCTTTGAAAATGACCAATCTCAAGGGGTGAGTGGTTTGGGGGATATTAGCTTAATAGGTTGGTATCATTTTAATTTTAAAAAAAAGAAAACCAATAACCAAACTGTATTTGAAGAACCCATGCCTTCCAATCATAACTTACAACTTGGTCTTGGACTTAAATTACCCACTGGCGATTTTAAACAAGAGTTAGCAGAAAATCAAGTAAACCCAGGCTTTCAAGTAGGAACGGGAAGTTTAGATTATATAGTGAGTGCATTTCATAGCTATACTAGAGAAAAATGGGGATTAAGTACCAATCTTACCTACTTTTTTAAAACTGAAAATAGTGAGAATTATAGATTTGGTAATCAGATTAGTCTTTCTACCCGTGCATTTACTTTTTTTGAATTCAAAAAAACAATTTGGATGCCATTTGTAGGAATAACTTTTGATCACTTTAATGAAATTGAAGAATTTGGACAAGTTATTCCAAATACAGATGGCTATGTAGCCAATGCTATGCTTGGAACAGAAGTAAGTTTAAATGAAATATTTACGCTTGGAAGTAATTTTTCTTTACCCATTCAACAAGAGCTGGTTGGTGGTGATGTAAATGCTGAATACCGATTTTCTGTCTATTTAAATTATCGATTTTAGCATATAACTACTTTACAACTTGCATACTAAAAGCACTTTGTGTGTTTGATATATAGGGAATTTTAGTCAATTTTTTGACAATAAACTCCCTATAAGCATTCATGTCTTTTACGCGTACTTTTAGTAAATAATCGTAGTTTCCACTTACGTGGTTACACTCTACAACCGCCTCTAATTGATTTACTTCCTTTTCAAAAACATTTAAATATTCTTGGGTGTGCTTTTCTAACTGAACCATGCAAAAAGCTAAAAAAGAAAGTTCAACTTTTGTAGGATTAATTTTAGCTTGGTAACCTGAAATCACTTGATTTCTTTCTAACTTCTTGATGCGTTCAAAAACCGCCGTAGGCGATAAATTCACTTGTAAAGCCAGATATTTAGTAGTCAGTTTTGCATCTTTTTCCAAATACTTTAATAGTTTATAATCGGTGGCGTCTAGTTTCATGATTCTTTAATTAATAGCTCTACTAATTGTCATACATCAACTTAAGATGCGTTTGCTGATGAAAAATTTTCAATAAAAAATAATTCAAAGGTAAAAATATAGAATATTCATCTAAATAAAAAAAATAATTAGATATTTTACCTAAATAAACGTAATTCTATTGAATCACATTCAAAATAGGTTTACTTTTATAGAAATTAAATACGAATATCATGAAAAAAAATAGCGCTGCGAAAAGCATACAAGACCTACAATTTTTTGGCGAATTTGGGGGTGTAAATCCTTCTATTTCAGATTCCTCTACCTATACCTTTTTATCGGCTCAATCAATGGCCGATACCTTTGAGGGTAAAGGAGAAGGTTGTTATTTATATTCGCGCCACACTTCTCCTAGCGGTTTATACTTGAGTGAAGCACTTGCCAAAATGGAAGCCACAGAATCGGCTCATGTTTTTGCCTCAGGAATGGGAGCAATAACTTCTGTCATTCTTCAATTGTGTAAAGCTGGAGACCATGTTGTTTCAAGCAGAACAGTTTATGGAGGCACGTATGCATTCATGAAAAATTTCACCCCAAAATTGAATATTGAAACTAGTTTTGTAGATATTGTTAATTTACAAGCTGTAGAGAATGCCATTCAAAAAAACACCAAAGTATTGTATTGTGAAACAGTGAGTAATCCACTTATGGAAGTAGCAAATATTCAAGCCTTATCAAAAATTGCTAAAAAATACAACCTCACCTTAGTGGTAGATAATACCTTTACCCCATTAATTTTAAGACCAAAAGAATTAGGAGCTGATGTGGTGATTCATAGTTTAACAAAGTTTATTAACGGAAGTTCAGACACTGTTGGAGGTGCTGTATGTGCTTCAGAAGAGTTTATCAATGCTCTAAAAGACGTAAATGACGGCGCCGCCATGTTATTAGGTCAAACTTTAGATAGTTTACGTGCTTCTTCCGTTTTAAAAAATTTGCGCACCTTACCTATCCGAATGAAACAACATTCAGCCAATGCTTTATACTTAGCAAAAGCTTTTCAAGAGTTAGGTTTCCGCGTTATTTATCCAGGATTAAAAAAAGCTAAATCGCATGAAGTGATGAGAAATCAAATGGATGAGAATATTGGCTTTGGTGGACTTTTTTGTTTGGATTTAGGAAGTTTAGAAAAAGCAAATCTATTTATGGAAATGTTGCAGCACAAAAATTTGGGCTATTTAGCAGTGAGTTTAGGCTTTTACAAAACTTTATTTAGTGCGCCAGGAAGCTCAACTTCATCAGAAATTCCAGAAGAAGAACAAGCTGAAATGGGATTATCTGAAGGCTTAGTTAGATTTTCTATTGGCTTAGATTATGCAATAGAAGACACCTTTAAAGAAATGAAAAACTGTTTAGCTACTTTAAATATTCAGCCTGCTACATTGGCTATATAAATCTTAGTAAACTGCTATAAAGTTAATCTTCCTTCTTTATAGCAGTTTGTTGTCATTTTAAACCTGCACTAGCTTTCAATTTCTTTTGGTCTTGCCATCTGAATAGTTTAACTTAGCCCTCTTTTAAAGTTAGATGCGGAAACGACTAAAAAAAATAATCAACCATTCTCCTTTACTCAAAGTCACTTCTTTGAATTCTGTTTCCGTTTTCATAAAAATGATTACTGGATTTATTGTTAATAAACTCACGGCAAAATTTTTAGGCCCTGAAGGAATGGCATTAATTGGAAATTTAAGAAATTTCCTTAACATTTCACATAACTTTTCGGTTGCTGGACTAGAAAAAGCAACAGTAAAGTATGCTGCTGAAAGCATAGCAAATCAGGAAAAACAGCGTACTTTTATTTCTACTTTACTGGGTATTGGTTTTGTAGTATGTTTAATTATAGGTCTTCTTATTTTTAGCTTTGCAGAAGTAATTAATAATCAACTTTTTTATAAAAATAATTTCACCCATATTATTCAAGTACTTGCTTTTATTCTTCCGCTACACACGCTTAATGTTTACTTAGTTGCTATTCTTAAAGCGTATGAAGAGTTTACTGTAGTGATAAAAATCCATATTATTGGGCACCTGCTTAACTTAACATTATTCAGTTTTTTAGTATATTTTTATAGTCTTGAAGGAGCTTTGTATACATTGATTATTTTGCCCTCTATTTTAGTTTTTGCTTCGTTATACTATTTCAAAGCTTATTGGTCTATTTTTAAACTTTTCTCATTTCATAAATTAGACTCTAAGCTTACAAAGAATTTTGGTCATTACGCATTGATGACACTAGTTTCAAGCATAAGTTTTCCTTTGATGTATTTAGGGGTAAGAAATGGAATAATTTCTGAACTATCTAAAGAAGCTGCAGGACATTGGGAAGCAATGAACAGGTTTTCTGTTTACTATCTTATGTTTGGTCAAAATGTGATCAGCTTATACATCTTACCTAAATTAATAAAAGCTAACAGCAGTGCTCAATTTAGGGCAATTGTTTGGAAGTTTTATAAAGAGGTAATTCCCTTTTATTTGGTTGGAATGATTTGTATATACCTTTTTAGAGAACCCTTAATTCTTTTGGTGTATACAGATGATTTTCTGCCAACAAGTGATTTGTTTTTATATCAAATTTTGGGTGATTTTTTACGCCTTTTAGCTTTGGTAATTTCCTACCAATTCCACGCCAAAAGAATGACTTTAGCGTTTATTACAACAGATTTGCTCTTGGCTTTATGTCTTTTCTTCTTCTCTATAATCTTCTTAAAAACTATTGGTTTTCAAGGTGTTGCATTCGGGCATTTTATTGCTTATCTAGTCTATTTTATGGTAATTCTTATTTATTTTAGAAAAACATTTATTGTGCCTTTAGTTCAGAAAATCCTGAAGTAAAGAATGCCATTTTTTAGCTACAGCATTTTCTGAATACTCTTCCACAGAACTTGATGCATTTTTTTTGCAACATTGATAAAGGTCTTCATTAAAACAAATCTCATTAAGCGCTAAAGCAAAATCTTTAACTGATCTATTCTTGATAAGCAATCCATTTTTTTTATTCTGAATAACTTCTGAAGGACCAGAAATAAAATCTAAAGACACAACAGGTGTCCCTACTGAAAGCGTTTCAATCATAACTAATGGAAAACCTTCAAACTTACTAGTTATAGCAACTGCTCTCGCTTTTTTAACAACCGTAAATGGATGCTTATTAAAACCTAAAAAAATAAGCGAAGAATAACAGCTAAGTTGTTTAGCATAGGTAATGATTTTTTCTTTATCTTGACCATCTCCCATTATTACCAAAGGTATTTTATGCTTATGTAAATCTGAATTTTCATAGGCATTCAATAAAAAAATAAGGTCTTTGTGTTCATTATCTATTCTTCCGTAAAACAAAATAAAGTCATCTAATCTAGAAATTTCAGCAGGAAGTGCAGAGGTGTTTGATTTATAATTTTCTAAATAAGTATTAGGAATATAGGTAGCGTTTTTTATTCCCTGACCTAAAAGAAGGTGTTCATAAATATATTGAGACACTCCCACGTTTGCAAAATTTGACTTGTAGATGGAAAGCATTTTGGGTACCGGAGATGCAAAATACTTTTCTGCCTTACTATTTTGAACTACATATATTCTAGCTATTCCTTTGTATAGGTATTTTGCATAAAACAATTCTCTTAAATAGTTGTTTTTTGGTCGCTGATCTATAACTACATCAAAGGCTTCTTTTTTAAGGTAACTCCTTAAAGATTTAAAACGCTTAAAGCGACTAATTGCTTTGTTTGATTTGTCCTTTTCTACACCCAAGTTATAGAGTTGGCCAGAAAACTCATATTCTATTTTATTGGTTAAAATAATAAGATGTACATCATAACCAAAGTTGTGCAAAAGTTGAGATAGTATAGCTATAGAACGTTCTGCTCCTCCTCTAGCTAATGAAATACCAACAATACCAACTTTAGGAAGAGTCTTATTCATCAAATTAATGTATTTTTATGCGCAAATATAAAGATACTTTAAAGTTTTGAGTAATTACAAAGCCATATTTAAAAATTATACTTTAAAAATAATTAATTGGAGTTATCTCTTATGGTGGATTTTTCCAATCTTATTAGCCTTTTGTTTCGAGTTATTTTCTACTAATTTTCAGGCATCAAGATTTTTAAATTTAACTGAAAATTTTTTCTTTGCCTTCTTTCTTATTGGTGTAGCATTATGTTTTCCTAAAAAATGGAGAAGATTTATTTTGCATTTAAACTTTCTTTTTTTCAATCTATTTACTTTTGTTGAAACACTTTATTTTAAATGGTTTGGAACCAATTTCTCTGCCTCCTCTATTTTTATTCTTTTTGAAACAAATACTGCTGAGGCCAGCGAATTTATTAAATTTTACATCAATTCATTTAGTGTTTCTTATGCTGTAATTATGGTTTTATACCTTGTTATTTACAAGATTAAACACCAAAAAAAGAAAGTAATAACAGCGCATTCTGTAAATAGAACTCAATTAATAATTGGACTTATATTATGCCTTTTTTTTCTAAGAATAACCAAGTTAATAGATCAAAATTACCCCTACTTAGTGCTTAGAGGAAGTATAGAGTATTTTTCTGAAAGAGAAAAATTAAAACAAATTCACATTCACTTAAATGAGGGGCACTTTACCAATGTAAGCTTAGAAGAAGAAAACCCAAAAACAATTGTTTTAGTTATTGGTGAATCTTCCACTAGAAATAATTTTGAACTGTATAATTACCCAAGAAAAAACAACCCTAAACTAAGCAAAAGAAAAGAAGAACTCTACCTTTTTAATGATGTGATTAGTTCAAGTGCATATACCATTGGTGCCTTAAAAACAGCTCTTACATTAAACAATTTTGAACACAAAAATGAATCTTCTATTATTCAACTCTTTAATCAAGCTGGTTTTGAAACGCATTGGATTTCTAACCAAAGACCTATTGGCCCTTATGAAAGTATAGTAACAAAAATTTCTAAAGCTAGTAATTTTCAAACTTATACAAATTCTGAAACTGCTGGCCAAAAAACACCTTTAGACGAAGTCTTGCTTCCTCATTTAAAAACGGCTCTTAAAAGAAAAGCAAACAACAAATTTATTGTCTTACATCTTTTAGGGACCCATTTAAAATACAGTGATCGCTATCCCGATAACTTTAATATTTTTAAAGACACACCACCAAACTTCAAATTTTCAGAAAATGAAGCCATTAAAAAGAGAAATGAATACGATAATGCAATTTTATACAATGACTTTATAATCAATCAAGTTATAAGCCTTTTAGAAAAAGAAAAAAAGGAAAGCCTTATGCTTTATTTTTCAGATCATGGAGATGAAGTCTTTCATGAAAAAGATTTTGCTGGGCATAACGAAGATAATACAACTGCAAGTATGCATGAAATTCCATTTATACTTTGGAAAAATCAACTTTATCAAAAAAACTTTAAAGGAGTTATTGATGAACAAAGACCCTACTCTACCCAGAATTTAATACACAGTCTTGCACAGCTTGCTAAAATTAAGTTTGATGAATTTGAATCTGAGAAAAGTATTTTTTCAGAAAATTTTCATGCAAAAGATAGATTTACAACAAATGGAAAAAATTATGATAAAATCTTTAAAAATTAATCCGCATCATGCATTTCTAATTTTTTGGTTTTAAACGGCCTAACTATAATTCTAGCAGCTCTGTCATAATTGATGTAATTATATACCCAATTCATGAAAGTCACTAATCTATTTCTAAAACCAACTAAAAACCAGAGGTGAACAAACATCCAAGTAAACCAAGCAAAAGCACCACCAAATTTAAGTTGGTGTAAATCAACCACCGCTTTATTTCTTCCTACCGTTGCCATGGTGCCCTTATCAAAATATTCAAAAGGGAGCATTTCTTGATTATTCAGTTTTCTCTTTATGTTTTTTGCTAAATGTCTTCCTTGCTGAATTGCAGGTTGAGCCACCATAGGATGTCCGTCTGGCCAGTCTTCTGTTTGCATTAGTGCAATATCTCCTAATGCAAATATATGTTGATATCCCTCTACTTGATTAAATTGATTCACTTTATAACGCTTCATTTTTTCAAGCAAACTATCTGCTTGTAAACCTTGAATAGGAGCGCCACTTACTCCAGCAGACCAGACAAAGGTTTCGGTTTCAAAAGTTTTACCAGAATTTGTTTCTACAACATAATCTTTGTAATCTTCAACAAATGTATTGGTATGGATTTGAACGCCAAGTTGCTTTAAAAACTTTGCTGCATTTTTAGAAGCTTTCTTACTCATAGGAGGTAAAACTCGGTCTTCGCCTTCAATAAGGTGTACGTTAATTTCATCTACATCAATATCTGGAAAATCTTGACCTATTACATGATTTTTTAACTCAGCAAGAGCTCCGCTTAATTCAACTCCCGTTGGTCCAGCTCCAGCAACAACAAAATTAAGTAAGCGTTTTCTTTTTTGTTGATCATTGGTGATGCTAGCTTCCTCTAGGTTTTCAAGAATTAAACTTCGTAAATTTAAGGCCTGAGGCACGGATTTCATGCTCATGGCATTTTCCTCTACATTTTTATTACCAAAAAAATTAGTCCGTGACCCTGTTGCAATTACTAAGTAGTCGAAATCAATTTTTCCTATATTGGTAACAATGGTATTGTTTTTATCATCTATTTCTTGAACTTCAGCAAGCCTAAAGAATACATTTTCACTTTTATTAAAAATTTTTCGAATGGGGTAAGCAATAGAATCGGGTTCTAATCCAGAGGTAGAAACTTGATACAATAGAGGTTGAAAAGTATGATAATTCCTTCTATCTACCATCACTACCTGTAAAGGTTGGTTAATTAAATTGCGCGCTAAACTTATACCAGCAAAGCCACCCCCTACAATTACCAATCTAGGGTGTTTAGAATATGGTAAATTCATTGTTTTTTGTTTTTAGTAAATTTAAAAATTACTTTTGTTAGGTTTGTAACATTAAGAAAAATTTACTACTAACCTATTAGAAGATTTAAAAAGTGAGCAAGAAACTAGAGAAGCAGTTTGTAGAATTACTAGATAAACATCAAAATATTGTGCATAAAATATGTAGAATTTATGCTTATGATGATGCTTCACATAAAGACTTGTTTCAAGAAATTAGCATTCAATTATGGAAAGCCTATCCCAAATTTAGGGGTGAAGCTAAGTTTAGTACTTGGATGTACAGAGTAGCTTTAAACACTGCTATAAGTTTGTACCGAAAGAAAAAAAGAAGCATTGCTACATCAAGTATCACCAACTTTGAATTTAAGCTTTCTGAGGACGAATATAACAATGAGGTAGAAGAACATTTAAAGCTTATGTACCAAGCAATTAAAGAACTTAATGATATTGACAAAGCATTGGTCTTTCTTTATTTGGAAGATAAAAATTACAAAGAGATTTCTGATACACTAGGTATTACAGAGGTGAATGCAAGAGTAAAAATGAATCGAATAAAAAAGAAGCTAAAAGAATTAATTAGCGGATAATATTTTTTTATGGCAGAGGGATTGGACTTATTAAAAGAGCAGTGGAAGAAACAAAACAAGAATCTTCCTAAATACAGCAAAGATGAACTATATCAAATGCTGCAAAAGAAATCGACTTCTATTGTGAAATGGATTTTTATTATTAGTATTTTGGAGTTTTTGTTCTGGATTGGATTAGAGGTGGTTTCCTATTTTAATGACTTTAATGCTATAATTGATGAAATTAACCTAACTTATTTTTATAGAGTAACTTTAGTTATTAATCATTTAGTTATTATTGGCTTTATAATTTTATTTTTCAAAAGATACAAGAACATCAATGTAACCGATAACGCTAAAGAATTAATGAAATCTATCATTAAAACAAGAAATACGGTAAAAGCCTATGTTTGGTTTAATGTTATTTTTTTCATTATTAGTTTTATCATTACTAATTATTTTACAATCAAGCACCTTTCCATAGATCAAGAGGGGTTTATTTGGGGATTTATTGCTGGTGTTTTTATTGTCATGCTTATATTTGTTGGATTGCTTTTGTTGTTTTATAGAATTATTTACGGCACATTAATCAAACGTTTACATAAAAATTACCAACAACTTAAAAAATTAGAATTATGAATTTAAAACTTAAAATTTCAAGTATAGCATTATTATTTACAGCTTTTATCTTTGGCCAAGAGGTAGAGAACGCATTGTTGTGGGAAATCACAAATAAAGAAAACAAACAAACTTCTTTTCTTTTTGGCACAATGCACGTGGGGTGTAATGTAGAATTAAATGATGAAATAAGAGTGGCCTTTGAACAGGCGGATATCCTACTTTTAGAAATTGACTTAACCAACCCAGAAATGGCTGTTGAAATGAGAAAACACATGTTTATGAGGGACGGTAAAACATTGCTTGATTTAATTTCTGAAGATGAATATCAACTACTATCTAACTACATCAACCCAAGGTTAGCGCCACAAGGAATTAATCTTGAGGTGATGAAAAATGTAAAGCCTATTTTATTAAGTACAATGCTCATGCAAAGTTTAATGGATTGTGATAATCCTGGCTCTTTTGATATGCAACTTGCAAGACTTGCCCAAGAAATGAGCATTGAGGTTATGGGGCTAGAAACTATTGAACAACAGATGGATGTTTTTAACAAAATACCTGAAAAAAAACAGGCGCAAATGCTTTTAGAATCAGCTAAAGATGAAGGGAAAAAAGATCAACTCCAACTCCAATCTATGATGGACGCTTACCAATCTCAAAATTTAAACGCTTTACAACAACTAGCTAAAGAAGACACAAGTGGGTTTATTGAATTTGAAGAGGAGATCTTAATTAATAGAAACAAAAATTGGATTCCTCTGATTCAAAAATATATGACAGAACATTCTGTAGTTATAGGTGTAGGAGCGTTGCATTTAGTAGGTGAGCAGGGACTGCTAAATTTACTAAAAAACGAGGGCTTTGAGGTAAACCCCGTAAGGTAAATTTATAAATCAATAGCTTGTTAGTGAATTGAGATTTTTGTCTTTGATTTGAAGGATTACTCCTAAAGCAAATCCTAATTTAAGCATCAAGTGATTATTTCTAGTATAATGATTTTTTGTTGTAAGCATATTCCTAATTTTTGACCCGATAGGCTTTTAAGGTGTATGTGAGTAACAGCGTTTTCATAGAAAAACCAATATTGCTCTATAATCAAGGTTGAATAGTTAAATAACGATAACTTAAAAACTTCAAATTAGTTTTATCTTTGTCAAAAACAAAACAATTGAAAAAAGCTATAAAGTACTTCTTCTTTGGATTAATTGGCATCGGTTTTTTGGTTTTCTGTTTCTACTTATCTGTACTTTATGGAGTCTTTGGAAAATTGCCATCTGCAGGTGATTTTGAGCAAATCAATCAAGCTGAAGCTACTCAAATATTAGACCACGAGTCTAAACTAATAGGTAAACTTTACAAATTTGATAGACAAAAAATAAAATACACCAAACTACCTAAACATTTAATAGATGCCTTAATTGCTACGGAAGATGCACGCTTTTTTGAACATAATGGTGTGGACAAAGAAAGTTTGCTTCGGGTACTTTTTAAAACAATTATTTTAGGAAACTCCTCTTCTGGTGGTGGTAGTACCATTACACAACAGTTAGTCAAAAATACTTTTGGTAGAGAAAATCACGGTACATTAAGCATTCCGGTTGTTAAAACTAAGGAAATTATTTTAGCAAAGCGAATAGAAAAACAATTCTCAAAAGAAGAAATCTTAGAATTGTATTTCAATACTGTGCCCTTTAGTGGTAACACTTATGGCATTGAAAGCGCCAGCCAAAAGTTTTTTAATAAAACTACCCAACAACTTCAATTGCACGAAGCCGCATTACTAATTGGTACGTTAAAAGCCAATCACTCTTACAACCCTAAACTCTTTCCAGAACGAAGTAAACTAAGAAGAGATGTAGTTTTAACACAGCTTAGAAAATACAATTACATCTCAGAAGAGCAGTTGGAAGTTAGCCTTCAAAAGCCCTTAGGTCTCAATTTAAAACAATACAACCAAAAAAGTTTTGCTGGTTATTTTGTTAATGAAGTAGAAAGTAGAGCAAAAGATATTATAAAAAATTTAGATGAAGATTATAATTTAAAAACAGATGGTCTAAAAATCTATACAAGCTTAGATAGTCAGCTACAAGAATACTTAGAAAATGCCATTCAAGCGCATTTAAAAGACTTGCAAATGGCTTTTGAAAAAGGTCACCAATCAAATCCTCCATGGGAGAATGAGGTTTTTTTAACAAAGCAAGCCAACAAAACAAGCTTTGTGAAAAAATTGAAGAAAAAAGGAATGAATGATGCTCAAATAAAGGACTCTTTATTGGTTAAATCTAATCGTACCATTTTTGGCTGGAATGGATCAGAAACAGCATATATTTCTGTATTAGATAGTTTGGCGCATCAATTAAAGTTTTTATCAACTTCTCAGGTTGCTGTTCACCCTCAAACAGGAGATGTGAAGGCTTATGTAGGTGGTATTCATCATCAATTCTTTCCTAGAAATAATCTTCAAAAAGCAAAAAGGCAAGTGGGCTCAACCTTTAAACCCATATTATACGCAACTGCCTTGCAACAAGGCTTTACTCCTTGTGATTATTTTAGCAACAAACCAATTACCTATACCAACCTTGAAGGCTGGCAACCTAAAAATGCGGGAGCTAAAGAAAATGATCCTTATACAAATATTGCATTAAAAGAAGCATTAGCTAAGTCTTTGAATACTATTTCTGTTCGACTTATAGAAGAGGTAGGAATTCAAGAAACTATAGAGATGGCAAAATCTATGGGAATCACATCTTCTATTGAGACTACTCCATCACTTGCCTTAGGTACTTTAGAGTTAACGTCTTTTGAACTTGCAAAAGTGTATGCTGGCTTAGTTAATAATAATACGTTTGGAGACTTAAGCTTAATCTTAAAAATTGAAAATCAACAGGGAGAAATTATATACAAAAAACCAAAACGAAATTTAACCAAAAGTAATTTAAGTGCTGAAAATCGCTCTCAGTTACTTGAAATGATGAAACTAGTAGTAAAAGATGGAACTGCTAATAGGTTAAAATCTACTTACGGTTTAAACTACGATATTGCGGCTAAAACAGGAACCACACAAAACAACCGAGATGGCTGGTTTGTTGGTCTATTACCAGAATTGGTTTTTGTGAGTTGGGTGGGGCATCCGTTTGAATTTGGTTTTACTTCAACCCATGTAGGGCAAGGTGCTAACTCTGCTCTACCTATCTACGCTAAAACGCTTCAGCAAATGAGCAAGAATTCTGCTTATACAGCAGTTTTAAACCAAAGATTTCATCCTATTTCAAAAGACATTCAAGATAATTTTGATTGCTCTACCAAAAAGAGAGAGGGTTGGCTGAAAAGAGTATTCTCTAAAGATGAAGAGGAAAGAAAATTTAAAGATGAAGAAAAGAAAAAAAAGAAAGGTATTTTCTCCATCTTTAAAAAGAAAGATTAAATAATTTTTTTAATTACCCTTAGTTGATGAGAATAATTTTTGGTATCTACATTAAAAATTCCTGAGTGATCAATTCTGTCAATTCTTACATGCCCATGAGCATGAATAATATAATTGTCTTTTAGCATAATACCCACATGCGTAATATGCCCTTCATCGTTGTCAAAAAAAGCTAAATCTCCCGGTTCACTTTCTTCTATAAAGCTCAATGCCTCTCCTTCTTTTGCTTGTTGAGAAGCATCTCTAGGCAACACGTAACCATGTAAGCGATAAACCATTTGAGTAAGACCACTACAATCAATTCCAAAAGGCGTTTTTCCGCCCCACAGATAAGGAGCGTTGAGATACATAAAAGCTGTTTCTGGAATCATTGCCTTTTGATCAATGAGATGGCGGTTGTTTTGACCTTCAAATTGATGATTAAAAACCGTCTGAGCAGACAAACAACTACCTAATGGTATAGACATTAAGCTTTGATCACCTAATTCTACATACTCTATCAAATCAGCTGAGCAATCAAAGACTTGATTCATACAAGATTCAAACTGACTTTCATCAATGAATTCAATTTGCTTTTGATCTATCCACCCTTCATATTGATCAAATGCAATACGAATTTGCAACCAATTATTTTGTTGATTAATAATTTCAAAATGATCACCATAAAGAAGTTGAGTAACCATTTCAGATTCGTCATTGGGAGTTATTCTTACAGGGATAACTCCTAGTTTACAAATTCCGTATTGCATTATATTATGATAAACATTAAATAAATTATCTCTTCATTACTAATGCAGAAGCACCACCACCACCATTACAAATAGCGGCTGCTCCTATTTTAGCATCATTTTGATGAAGCACATTTAGCAAAGTTATTAATATTCTCACTCCAGAGCATCCTAATGGGTGTCCTAAAGAAACTGCTCCCCCATTCACATTTACTTGGTCTGAATTTAAACCTAAAAGCTTCATATTAGCTAAGCCTACCACAGAAAAAGCCTCGTTAAATTCAAAATAATCTACTTCATCTTGAGTAACACCAGCTTTCTTCAAAGCTAATGGTAAAGCTTTTGCAGGGGCTGTTGTAAACCATTTTGGCTCTTGAGCAGCATCTGCATAACCTGTAATTGTGGCTAAAACCTCAAGGCCCAATTCATTGGCTTTCTCTTTGCTCATCAAAACCATTGCTCCAGCCCCATCATTAATGGTTGAAGAATTTGCAGCGGTTGCACTTCCTTCTTTTGAAAACGCTGGTCTTAGTTGTGGTATTTTATCTAGTTTAATGTTTTTATACTCTTCATCTTCACTTACTACCAAAGGCTCGCCTCTTCTTTGAGGAACCTCCACCGGAACTACTTCATTAGCAAACTTTCCAGATTCCCAAGCTTTTGCTGAACGCTTATAAGATTCAATGGCAAATGCATCTTGTTCTTCTCTAGATATTTCATGCTCTGTTGCACATAAATCTGCACAGGTTCCCATAGCTTCATGAGAATAAGCATCTACTAAACCATCTTTTTGCATACCATCAACCATTTGTGCAGGACCAAATTTTTGTCCTTTTCTTAACGGAAGATAATGAGGAATCATACTCATATTTTCCATACCACCGGCTACAACGATTTCGGCATCCCCTAAAGCAATTGCTTGAGCTGCTTGCATAACCGCCTTCATGCCACTGGCACAAACTTTATTAACCGTTGTACAAGGTACATTTTGATCTATACCTGCTCCAAGTGCTGCTTGTCTAGCTGGAGCTTGACCATTATTGGCCTGTACAACATTTCCCATCAATACCTCATTCACTAATTTGGGGTCTAAATTTATTTTATCTAAGGCACCCTTAATTGCTATACTTCCCAATTGGGTTGCAGGTACGGTTGATAAACTTCCTAAAAAACTACCTATTGGTGTTCTTGCTGCACTAACTATAACTACTTCTTTCATGTGTAATATATTTTATTTATAGGTATAAAATCAATAGGGTTAAGCATTAATTAATGTATTAAAACAAAATCTTATGAATTTTATACAACTCTTTTTGAATCTGGCGCTAAATTAAGGATTTTGAAGCATTGTAAAAAGAGAATTGGGATTGAATTGTTGAACTTTACAACTAACTTTAAAATATCAAACATAAGGTTAAACTATTTTAAACAGATGAAGCTATTTTTAGATTAGAAAGTTGATGAGTGGAATAAAACAGGATGTGATTATGATTATCGCATCACTTTCAATCGTATTTTAATAAAACGTTTCTTAAAACCCCTATTTCTGTTTTTGAAATACCTCAGGAAAAAAGTGCAGACAAAAATAAAAAAAAGTTGCATTTACAATTGACAAGTATTTTTTATTAAGTTAGAGTTGATTTACTCCATTGATGGATATTTTAACGACTATTCATCTTTTGAAAACCAATCAGAGCAGACTACAATGTATTTGAAATTTGTTTTTCATGGTAAATCTTTTAAAAACATTAATCCAAAAAATCTTATTGATCAAATGAGTCTTTCAATAGTTCACAAATTCAAACTTTATAGTAGCTATTGAGCTTGACTTAAAATTAAATGAATAAAAATGAAGGTACAGTAATACAGCGTTTAAGGAAAATTAAGATTTATAGGTAGATTTGATTTTTTTTCAATAAAAGAGCAAAAAAAACACAATAAATACTTACTTTCGCAAGATATTATTTTGACAAAAATTAATAGTTTTACCTATGAAATTTATAGTATCAAGTACAGAAATGTTGAAAAAACTCCAGATATTAGGAGGTGTAATCAACAATAATAACGCCATGCCAATTTTAGATCATTTCTTGTTAGATTTGAATGAAAATGAGTTACAAGTTACAGCTTCAGACTTAGAAACCAACATGTCTGCTAAAATTCCTGTTGAATCTAATGACAAAGGTGAAATTGCAGTTCAAGCAAAACTTCTGCTAAACATTTTAAAAGAATTTCCTGAACAACCACTCACCTTTTTGGTGATGGACAACCAAACTATTGAAATTAGTTCTGACTTTGGTAAATACGCATTGGCTTATTCTAGTGCGGAAGATTTTCCTAAAGTAGTTGAAGTTGAGGAACCAAGCAGTACTGTAATTCAAGCCGATATTCTTGCAACTGCTATTAATAAAACCATATTTGCTACAGGTAATGATGATATGAGGCCTGTAATGAACGGTATCTTTTTTGAATTTGCTACCGATGAAATTAAATTTGTAGGTACCGATGCGCATAAATTGGTAAAGTATGGCAGAACAGATCTCTCTGCTTCAGAAGACGCTCAATTTATAATGCCCAAAAAACCGCTTAACTTGTTAAAGAACATTTTAGCAGGAGAAGAAGATGAAGTTCTTATTGAATACAATGATACCAACGCTAGATTTAGTTTTGAAAACTTTGATTTAGTTTGTAGATTAATTGATGGTAAATATCCTAACTATGAGGCCGTAATTCCAAAAGAAAATCCAAATGTCTTGGTAATAGACCGCATGCAGTTTTTAAATTCGGTAAGAAGAGTTTCAATTTTCTCCAATAAAACTACGCACCAAATTAGAATGAAAATTGCCGGCACTGAACTTAAAATTTCTGCAGAAGATATAGATTACTCCAACAAAGCAGAAGAAAGGTTAGTTTGTGATTATCGTGGTGATGATATGGAAATTGGTTTTAATTCAAAGTTTTTATTGGAAATGTTAAACAACTTAAATTCTGATGAAATTCAATTGGCCATGAGTTTACCTAACAGAGCCGGAATTTTAACCCCTATTGATGGACTTGATGAAGGTGAAAAAGTGACCATGCTTGTAATGCCTGTTATGTTAGGAAGATAAGGCTTATACCATTTAAAAATAAAATTAATTATATCAAAAACCCCCAACTTTATAAGTTGAGG
Source organism: Flavobacteriaceae bacterium (assembly GCA_022565635.1). Lineage (GTDB taxonomy): Bacteria > Bacteroidota > Bacteroidia > Flavobacteriales > Flavobacteriaceae > Psychroflexus. Next base: position 18,393 of record JAIUMH010000013.1, read on the forward strand.
GTTTTTATTTTATAATCAATTAAATTCTTCAAGTTTTTCAATTAAATTTCTGTACTTCCTTTCCCTTCCCTAATCAAAACAGGCTCATCACCTGTTAAATCTATAATTGTTGAAGCTATGTTACCTCCAAAACCTCCATCAACAACCACGTCAACAAGCTTATCCCATTTTTCCTTAATAAGTTCTGGGTCTGTAGTGTATTCAATTACTTCATCTTCGTCTTTAATTGAGGTGGAAATAATTGGGTTTCCTAGTTCAGCAACAATAGCCTGCGCAATAGAGTTGTCTGGAACACGAATTCCTACTGTTTTCTTTTTCTTAAAAACCGAAGGCAAATTGTTATTTCCAGGAAGAATAAAAGTGTAAGGTCCTGGTAAGTTTCTTTTAAGTATTTTGAACGTGCTAGCATTAATCTGTGCAACGTATTCAGATAAATTACTTAAATCTTCACAGATAAAAGAAAAATTTGCCTTTTCTAATTTAATACCTTTAATTCTAGCTACTTTTTCTAATGCAGTTGAGTTTTTTATATCACAACCTAAACCATACACCGTATCTGTGGGATAGATAATCAAACCTCCATTCCTCAATACTTTTACTATTTTTTTAATTTCCTTCTCAGAAGGATTTTCTTCGTAAATTTTAATAATTTCTGCCATAAGTTTAAGATTATAAAAGCACCAATTTACAAAATTAATAATTCATGTGCATCTATTTAAAACACTTTTGACAAAGTGAGGATCTATTGAAATCAAAGATTAATTAAATAGAGTCATAATTTTCATTTTTTGAATACAATTAGCAAAAAACATCACAAAGAAATCAAATCTATTCTTGTTTATTCAATTGGATTTTTTACTTTTAAATCAAAATATTTCAACTTATGAAAAATAAATTCATACTTATTATAGGTATCCTTTTTTTTATTTTCAACCTTCAAAAGGTTACTGCTCAAACCAAACTATTTCAGTCTTTAAACGAAGGAATGAAAAAATCTGAATTTGAAAAAGAAATTAAAGAAAATGCTTTAAAATACAATCAGATTAATTTTGGTAAAGATGTTGTCTGGGAAATTGATAGCGAATTTTGCGTGTTTGAAGATGAGAAATTAAAAGTTGTTGTTATGAAACCAGCTGGTAATAAAAATGGAATCAATTACATAAAAACTGTAAATCATCTAAAAACCAGCAAGGAATATTTAATACAAAGATCATATAAAGTACTCAATGAACATGAACTTTGGTATAGTCCACAGCGATTTGTAGACGAAAAATATCCCTATGCTATTTTATTTGAAGGCCCTCAACAAGAAGTTGTTGTCAAAATAAATACAGAACGTTTTAAAGGAAATTATATGCCAAGCATAAGTATTACTTCTATAAAAAACAAAAACCTATTTGAAAAGAAAGAAGAAATTTATTCTGAAAGTGGCTTTTAAACAACTTAATTAAATAAATTCCAATAAATATTTAAGAACATAAAATTTTGATTCTTTTATATTTGCCCAAAAAACAAAAAATGCAAGAACTTAAACAACGTATATTAGAAGCTTGGGATAACCGAGAACTATTAAGTCAGACCAATACAATAAATTCAATTAGAAAAGCCATTGAACTCCTTGACCAAGGAAAATTGAGGTGTGCAGAACCTACACAAAACGGTTGGCAAGTTAATGAATGGGTTAAAAAAGCAGTGGTATTGTACTTTCCTATTCAAAAAATGGAAACCATGGAAGCCGGTATTTTTGAATACCATGATAAAATGCCTTTAAAAAGAGGCTACAAAGAACGCGGAATACGGGTTGTTCCTAATGCGGTTGCACGCCATGGAGCCTATATTTCTTCCGGTGTGATTATGATGCCTAGTTACGTAAATATTGGTGCTTACGTAGATGAAGGTAGCATGGTTGATACTTGGGCTACCGTTGGTAGTTGTGCTCAAATTGGTAAAAATGTTCATCTTTCTGGAGGTGTAGGTATTGGTGGTGTTTTAGAACCCCTGCAAGCTTCTCCTGTTATTATTGAAGACAATGCCTTTTTAGGATCTAGAAGTATTGTTGTTGAAGGAGTTCGCGTAGAGAAGGAAGCTGTGTTGGGAGCCAACGTTGTTTTAACTGCTTCTACAAAAATTATAGATGTTACCAGGCCAGAACCTAAAGAAATGAAAGGTGTTGTTCCAGCTCGTTCAGTAGTTATTCCTGGTAGCTATACCAAAAAATTTCCTGCTGGTGAGTACAACGTACCGTGCGCCTTAATTATTGGAAAGCGTAAAGAAAGTACCAACAAAAAAACATCCTTAAACGACGCCTTACGCACCTATGATGTTGCCGTTTAATAGGTGATTAAAATATTTTTGAATAGAAAAGTCTCAAATTAGCAAGCAAGTCAGGATTATGTTATAATTTTGGCGCTTGTATTTTGAGACTTTTTTTATGAATTTAATATCCCGCTTAAAAGAAAATAATTTTCGTGAACTCATCTCTTTTGAGTCCTTTTTTACACTTCTAATTTTCACATTTCCTTTTGCTAATGCTTTCATGTACCCTTTTTTGGTCTTAAGTTTTATTTTTTTTCTTATTGAAAAGAGATACAAAGAAGTGGACTTTAAGCACAACACCCCTCTTCTTATTTATATAGCGTTTGTTTTGTTTTTATACATACAAGGTATAATCAACCAAACGCTGTTGGAAGACTTTAGGTTAAACAGCAAACTATTCATCATCTTTTTTCTGTTTTTATTCACCACTACCTACAAATGGAAGGATAAGAATTTGATTGGAGAAAAAGCTTTTATTTACGGCGTTACCACAGGAATAATCATTTCTATATTTAGAATTACAAAACATTGGTTTTTGTATAATGAAGTACCGCTTAGTTTAGGGTCTTTGGTAAACGATTTATTAATTGTGAATAGACCCTATTTAGGAATATTTATTGCAACTAGCTTATTTATTCAATTAAAAAATATAAGTAACTCGGTTTGGTCTAAAAACCATTATTATTTAGTTGTCTTTCAGCTTGCATTCTTGATTTTTATATCGGCAAGATTGGCCGTTGCATTAAGTATTATTATACTGGTTGCACATTTTGTTTATCAATTAAAAAATCAAAAAAAGAAATTAATTTGGTTATTTATTGGATTCGCTTTTCTGCTTTCTGCACTTGTGTTTAATCCTATTATGCAAAAAAGATTTAAAGTTGAAGAAGGCTTTAAAGTAGATGTTGAAAGGGTTTTAGATCATGAGCCACGTTATGTAATTTACTCCTGCGCATTACGTTTTTTAAATGAAGGCATCCCCTTTTTTGGATTTTCAGGAAACACAGAACTTCAGACAAAATTAAATCAATGTTATGAAGCATCTATAGAGAAGAAAAAAAAGAGAGACTATTACCTAACTGCACAATTTCACACACACAATGCCTTTTTAAACTTTACTTTTTTAGGAGGCTGGTTAGCTTTATTTTTATTTATACTGTTGTTATTTTATCCTATAACTAACTCTAAATTCTCAATGGCTTCTAAGTGTATGATTGGCATCCTGATTAGCTTCCTCATGTTTGAAAATGTTTTGTACACCAACCATGGCTCAATGTTTTTTGGTATTTTATTTATGTACTTTTTTAAAAATGAAAAATCAACTCAATAAGCGCTTTAATCATATTGAATTAAATCAAATTTTAACTCCAAAGGTCTTAATTTAGACAAAAGTAAGTTAATCAACTCTCCCTTACTTTCAACAAAATAAAAACTGAAATTATCGTGTCTCTCTTGCAATAAGTAATTAGGAAACAAGCTTAGTTGTAGTTTTGTAGCTCTCTTTAAAAAATCCTCGTGTTTTCTTTTTTGTGCTTTGAGTAAGCGCTTTTCTAAATGCTCTAATCCATTTTTTTGTTTTTGCTCTTGAGCGGCTACGGCTCCTTTAAAAGAGGCATCGGTTTGAGTGGCCACTTGATAAAGTTCTTCAAATTGTTTTGCCAAAAATTTCTTTTGATCAGAAAAATCAATGTCAATAGATGAGATTTGATGAGTAATTTTTTCTTTAAAACTTACTTCATCTAAAAACAAATCCTCTAAATTTAAATTAAGCTTTTTAATTTTCTTAGCCTGTATTTTACTGTAAAGCAAAGCGGAGTTTCTGAGTAATAGTATGGGAAACTCTACTTTAGAAGATTGAAAATAATCTTTTAATTGAAACCAATAGGCCAATTCTCCACCGCCTCCAATATAGCAAAGGTTAGGCAAAATAACTTCTTGGTATAAAGGTCTTAAAATAACATTTGGTGAGAATCGTTCTGGATAATTTTGCAATTCAGTTTTCATTTCCTCTTTCGAAAATCGAATTGAAGTACCTACCACTAAAAACTTGTTTTCTTCAAAAATAATACGCTCTCTTAATCCGTCTTTTAAATAAAACAAGTTGATATTTCTAGGATTAACCTGCGTAGGGTAACCTTGTTTATGTAGTTGAGTAGAAGTTTGATGGACTTTATTTTCAGCTAAATTAGCAAATAAGTCCTTTTCAAAATAAGAGATAGCTTGTCTTTTTAATTCTGGTTGATCGGCATCAATAATCAATAAACCTTCACTAGCAAAAAGCTCATTTACTAAATAAAAAGTAGCTTCTGCTAAAGTTTCATGGTATTTATAAGACTTGATAAAAATGCTCTTCAGCTTCATAGCTGGCTCGCTATTTCCTAGTTTTTCACAAAAATCATCAACTAGTTGGTGCATTGATTTGGTTTTCATTCTTCCAACAGCTCCTTCTTCCTTTTGCTCCCAAATCATTTTCTGCTTTTTATGATGAAAAAAAGAAATTTCGTCAAAATCATGATCTTCAGTAGCCATCCAATACACAGGCACAAAATTAAACGTTGGATAAGCTTGCTTTAACTCTTTACACAGATTTATGGTAGAAACAATTTTGTAAAGAAAATAAAGCGGTCCAGTAAAAATATTTAATTGATGCCCGGTTGTAACGGTAAATGTATCAGCGTCAAGCAAGGATGAAATTTGACCTTCAACCACAGCATCTGTACTTACCAATTGGTATTGCTTTTTAAAATACGTATGCAAAATTTCCCTTTTTGATTTTGTGAATTGTGACTTTTTATTCTTGATTTGTTTTCCAAAATTTTCTATGGTTGGAAAATGAGAGTAAAATGACTCAAGTTTTGGATTTTGATCTAAGTAGTCTAAAATCAATTCAGAAAAAAATCCTGTTTTACAATAAGGTAGGTCTTCTTGCATTCAAATATATTTTAAACAAATATAAACCGAGTTATGATTTTGCTTTTTAAATTTTAGTTAAACTCTAAAAATTACTCAAAACCTAAAAGCCTATTGATCTATACGATTTTAATCCATTTTTAATCTCTTGTTAGCTAATAATTTCTGTTTCAATGGGCAAAAATTGTATCTTAGCTTATTAAATTTTGACTATGAAAATTTTAATTGTAGAGGATGATGTGGCTATTGCAGATTTGCTTACCAAAATACTGCTAACCAAAAACTATCAAGTTAAACAAGTTGATGATGGCTTAGATGCTTTAGATATAATCAATAAAGAAGAATTTGACTTGATTTTATTAGATATAATGCTTCCGGGGTTAAACGGTGTTGATGTCCTAAAACGAATTAGAAAAAACAAAGTTGAAACACCTGTTATCCTGCTCACAGCTATTGGAACATCTAAATCGGTTGTAGAGGGACTAAATTCTGGTGCTGATGATTACATTGTAAAACCCTTTAAAATTGAAGAATTACAAGCAAGAATTAATGCTATTTTAAGAAGAGGTCAAAATTTTGAAAAACCAAAACAGAAAGATCAAATCTATCAAATAAACGATATTATCTTGAATGATAGCACAAAAAAAGTACAACGAAATGGACAAGAAATAAAGCTAACCTCTAAGGAGTTTAACCTTCTTAAATACTTTCTACAAAACAAAAACAAAGTGCTTTCAAGAGAAAAAATCTTAGAAAATGTTTGGGGAATCAATTTTAATATTGGTACAAATGTAGTTGATGTTTATATTAATTATTTGAGAAAAAAACTAAGAAATGATCACCAAGAAAAAATTATTGAAACGGTGGTTGGTATGGGGTACGCAATGAGAGAAGAAGAATGAAATATAGACATTGGATAGCATTAATTTTTACCTTAGCTTGTAGCTTAATAATTGGTATATTTTCAATCCTGATTTACTATCTTGTAGAACAACACACCTACAACCAATTTGAAAATAGACTGGAAGAAAGAGCCATTTTAGCAGGTCAAGTATTATTAGAAAAGGACGAACTTAACTCCTCCAGTTATAACGAAATTGTTGAAAAACAAATGCGAAAACTTCCTGAGGAAGAGCATTACATTATTAGACTTGATGGAGATAGCGTTCCCTACCAACAAATTCCTAATCAATTTCAAAACAAAGAAATCTATGAACTACTTCAGAACCACTTAGATATAAAATTTTTTAAAGAAAGAGGAAACCTAGTTGGTAATCTACTCTATAAAGATAATGAAGGCAACTTTTTAGTTATTATTACTGCAAAAGATCAAGACGGAAAGGAGGATGTTGCTTACATCAAAAAGGTTTTAATTAGTATGTTTTTAATCACAACTCTTCTTATTGGTGTTTTAGCAAATTATTTTAGTAGATTGATTTTATTGCCTGTAAGCAAAATCATTTATCAATTAAAAGCTATTAATGCTAATAAACTAGATGAACGTTTAAAACTTAAAAAAAACCATGATAAGCTCTACGAATTATCTAAGGCGTTTAATACAATGTTGAGTAAAATTGAAGATTCTTTTGAAAGTCAAAAGCAATTTATACATAATGCATCTCATGAACTAAGAACTCCTCTTACCATTATTTTAGGAGAAACTGATTTAGCTTTGCAAGACAAAAATTTAAAAGCTGAACAAAAAAACACACTTCTAAAAATTCAACTTCAAGCAGAAAAATTAAGGAATCTCATTAAAAGTTTATTAGAGTTGGCTTCATTAAATGAAAATGAATTGCGTGAAAGCTTTTGTCATTATCGTTTTGATGAAAGCCTTCAAGAAGCATTAAATTCAATTTTTGAAATTTACCCTGATGCTTCTATAGATATTCAATACAAAGAACAAGATTTTACCAATCATGCTTTTGAAGTTTTTGGTAACGCAATGTGGATGGAAATTGCTTTTTACAATATTATTCATAATTCGCTTAAATATTCAAAAGAAAAAAAAGTAAGTATTTTATTAGAAGACCAAAACGAAGCTGTACAAGCGGAAATTATAGACAATGGTATTGGTATAAATAATGAAGATTTAAGATTTATCACCAAAGCATTTTATAGGGGCAAAAACGCCTATTTTTCTGAAGGTACAGGTATTGGTTTAGCTATTTCCAATCAAATAGTTCAACTTCAAAAGGGGGAATTAAAAATATTTTCTGAAAAGCAAAGTGGTACACGAGTAATCATCAAATTGCCCAAATGAAGTAACAGATAGCTACAAATAAACCTAAAGCTAAAATACCAATAAGTCTAACAATTTATAGATTTTATCTGAGATTTGGTGATTTTTAAATTCAATTACAAATCAAAAAAACAAAGAAATTTGGTAGTTATTAATCTTTGACCTAATTTTGTCTAACATATGGCAATGATGTCTGCCTTGAACCGTCTTACTGACTAATGACGTCTACGAACATAAATTTTTGTGTAGATGAAACTTAGTACCCTAAAAAAAACTTTAAATCAACTTGAACAAGTTAACCTGTTCGTCTATTTTACGAAATGGTCTATTATGGGTTTAATTGTTGGTGCCTTAGTTGGTTCAGCTTCAGCAATTTTTCTGCTTTCTTTAAAAATGGCCACCAACTATAGAGAAACTAATTATTGGATTATAGCATTATTACCTGTTGGTGGATTAATTATTGGCTACACCTATTATTGGCTTGGAAAAGGAGTAGAAAAAGGGAACAATCTCATTTTAGAAGAATACTATAAGCCTAAAAAAACAATTCCTTTTAAAATGGCTCCTTTGGTGCTTTTTGGTACGGTTGCTACTCACCTGTTTGGTGGCTCTGCGGGGCGTGAAGGTACAGCTGTACAAATGGGTGGTGCTATAGCAGATCAATTTTACAGGCTGTTTAAAATGACCGTAAAAGACAGAAAAATCCTTATAATTATGGGGGTAAGTGCTGGTTTTGCTTCGGTATTTGGAACGCCTTTAGCAGGAACTGTATTTGCTTTAGAAGTGCTTATCTTAGGTAGAATAAGATACGAAGCTATTTTTCCGAGTCTTTTTGTAGCCATTGTAGCGGATTACTTTTGTGCAGTGGTTTGGGACGTACCTCACACTACTTACGTAATTACTGAAGTTGCTCAAATGAACATCCAAAATTTAGGCTGGGCAATATTTGCAGGTATTTGCTTTGGCTTAACGGCCATGTTATTTTCCCGTTTAAAAGTATTTTGGAAAAAACAGTTTGCCAGAATAAATCACGCTCCTTTACGACCTTTTGTGGGAGGTATTTTTATTGCTGGGTTTGTATTTTTAACTGCATCTACCAAATACATTGGCCTAGGTGTACCAATCATTGAAGAAGCCTTTCATACTCCATTAACTTCTTATGATTTTTTAATCAAAGTAATTTTAACTGCCTTTACTTTAGGAGCTGGCTTTAAAGGTGGTGAAGTAACCCCTCTGTTTTTTATTGGTGCTACTTTGGGCAATGCCTTGTTTTTATTTGTGCCAATACCTATTGGCTTATTAGTAGGCATGGGCTTTGTGGCAGTTTTTGCAGGAGCTACTAACACTCCGCTTGCTTGTATGCTAATGGGCATTGAACTTTTTGGTATTGAAGCCGGTGTTTTTATAGCTGTAGCTTGTGTTACAGCCTACTTCTTTTCTGGCCATACAAGTGTTTATACTTCACAGATTATAGGTAGTCCAAAACACAGAGCATATCAATATTTTAAAGGTAAAACCATTCAACAAAGTAACGATGAATAACTGTAAATTTCTAATTTTATTATTTTTAGGCTGGGTTGTAACATCCTCCCTAACTTCCTGTGGTTCAAACAAAGTTTTAACTTATCAAAGTACCGACACTACTAAATGTACTACTGGATTTTATTATGATTATTCTGAAGAGGACTTACCGCAAGAACTCGACTTTTCAAAACTCTCAGAAAACTTGACTTCTAATTTTAAAAATGACGAAATCTACCTTTTGCACTCGCTTCAACTTATACCTCAAATTGAACAACTTTTAAAGATTAATGCTTCGGCTGAAAGCATGGAAGAAAAGATGGAAAAACTCATCTTAAAGCAAGAAATTTTCCAAAAACTGAATCGAACTTCTTTAGAAATTTCAGCCTTGAGTTCAAGAATTGATTGTGAAGAAGAACGAGCTGAACAAGTTGCTTCTTTTTTATCTAACAAACTCAGGAAAAGAGAATCTACCCTAACTGTGGCCGCTATCATTGTAGGAGCAACGGGTGCTATTCTTGCCGGAGGCTTTGCTACGGCGGGCACAACTCCTGAAATTATTGGACTGGCCACGGGTGTTACAGAAGCCATTTTTGGAACCATGATTTTAACCAACGAGAAGAAAATTAAATTTACTCACGAAGACAATATACTTAAAGATTTTTGGGAAGGACCAACTACTTCCATGTATGCACCACCTTCAGTTTGGTATTTTTTAAACTCATCCAACCTCTCCGATAAAGCCTCTTCAAAGAGAGAACAAACCGTAAGTGGATGGAAAACTTTTACTGATTTTAGTGAAGACGAAGAAAATATGCTTTTTGGAAGTGGTGGTGATTATACCTCTAATTTACTTCAAAGAAGAGCCGAAATGCTTGATCAAGCGGAAGCGCAAATTAAAATGATGAAAATTATTTTACTGGAAGTACAATTGGCTATTGAAAAAATTTAAATTCATTTTGATTTTAACCATAAAAAACCGCAGTAAAACTGCAGTTTTTGAAGAATATTTTTTGATTAATTACGGTCAATAGAACCTAGAACACGCTGGGCAAATGTATTGGCCGCATCTTTTTCGCTCATGCCTTCTTCTTTAATGAGTTTATGCATCTCAATAGCGCCAGCTATATTGGTAATTAATTCGCCAACCACATCCATTTCCTCTTCTTTTACCGATCTATGTTCGCTGAAAGATTCTAAAACCTCCATGGTGTGTTCAAGCTTTTCAGCTTCATTGTTTTTTTGTAAATGCTTAATTATTGGTAACTTCATTGACTAATTCTTTTAATAATTCAAATTTATTGGTTTGTACTTGATTTTTAAATTCGCCTCTTACAAAAGTAGCAAAGGTTGGTAAATTATCAACTTTAGCTAATTTTCTAGATTCAGGAAATTTTTCTGCATCCACTAGAACAAATGGTATATTTTCATTTTCTCCAGCTAATTTCTTGAACTTAGGCTTCATTAATCTACAGTTCCCACACCAAGTGGCGCTAAATTGAACTATAACTTTTTCGTTATTCTCTACAATCTCTTTTAATTGATCGTTCTCTAATTCCTGTAACATAGTTTATTTTTTTTAAAAAAAAAGCCCACCCTAAAGTGGGCTTTTCTAATTTATTGTATTATTTAGAAGCTAAATAAGAAGCTGTGCTTTTGCGGTCAGCTTTCATAGCGTCTTTTCCTTCTTCCCAGTTAGCTGGACAAACTTCTCCGTTTTTCTGAACATGCGTATAAGCATCTACCATACGAATAAATTCAGCAACATTTCTTCCTAAAGGCATGTGATTTACACCTTCATGAAAAACAGTTCCTTCTTCATCAATTAAGTAGGTTGCACGGTAAGTTACATTATCACCTTCAACAATGTAATCTCCAGTTTCCTCATCGTAACGCTCGTCCGTAATGTCTAAAATCCCTAATTGACGACTTAAATTTCTGTTGGAATCAGCTAAAATTGGGTAAGTAACACCTTCAATACCACCCTCATCTTTAGGTGTATTTAACCACGCAAAATGTACTTCTGGTGTATCACATGAAGCACCAATTACCATCACGTTTCTTTTTTCAAATTCTGCTAAAGCCTCTTGAAATGCATGTAATTCTGTTGGACATACATAAGTGAAGTCTTTTGGGTACCAGAATAAAAGAACTTTCTTGTTCTCTTTCTTTGCTTTTTCTAAAACATTAATCTTAAAAGTATCCCCCATATCATTCATGGCGTCTACGTTTAAATTTGGGAATTTTTTTCCTACTATTGACATAATTTTCGTTTTTAAATTCTACAGCAAAATTAAGACAGATTAAGTTTATAAATGCTAAATTTTACTTATGATTTTTTATATTACTATAGATATTAATTATAGCTAATACCAATCAAAATAGACCTAATCAATAAGAAAAATCTATTCAACAAAAATTAGTATTTAATTCAACTATTGCAGACTTGAGCAGATAATTGTATAAATTAGATCAGATATTTCACTTTAGCAAGTGCTTATATTGCTTTTTAAGGTACTCAAGTTTAGGATCAATGATGATTTCACAATACCTAAATTCTGAGTTATTATTGTAAAAATTTTGATGATCTTGTTCAGCTATGTAAAAAGTTGAAGCCGGAGTAACTTCAGTTACAATAGGCTGGTCCGTAAAAATATTTTCATTGAGATTAGCTATAAGCGCTTCTGCAGTTTTTTTTTGTTTTTCAGAATGATAAAAAATGGCACTTCTATATTGGGTTCCTACATCATAACCTTGTCGATTAAGCGTTGTAGGATCATGCGTACTAAAAAACACCTCTAAAATTTGTTGATAACTTATTTGTTCATCATCAAATTCAATTTCAATAGCTTCTGCATGGCCTGTTCTGCCCATTACCACTTCCCTGTAAGGAGGGTTTTTAATGCTTCCACCCGTAAAGCCTGAAGCAACATTCACTACTCCTTTTAATCGTTGAAAAACAGCTTCAGTACACCAGAAGCAACCATTAGCTAAAGTAGCTTTTACTAGTCCCATATTAAGAATTGTTTATTTAATAAATTAATATATTGAACAAATTAAAGAAAAACCATTGTGGCAAACTTAGTAGTTTGCTAAAATTTAGCTTTTGTAAAATACTTTGATTCAGTGTTATTAGATTGTTTATTTTTAATACCTAACTTTATACCCTCAGATACTGGCAAGTTCAAGGAAAAATAATTTAACTTGTAATTGACCTTGTTCATTTATAAACAATTATTTTTGTTATTTAGATTCAACCCGTACATATCCATAAAATGATTTATTACAGAATACTTTTGATTGCTTTCATTTGTTGTGTAAACCATACTTTTGCGCAAGAGGTGCATACCAAAGGAAAGGCAAAAAGCGTAATGCATGGTACGGACTTATCTTCAAAGATAGACTTAAAAGATATTGATCAAGAACATCTTATAGGAGTTGGACCAGTACATCAGTTACAAGGTGAAATTACTGCTTTTAATGGAGTTATATACAAGTCAACCCTAACTAAAAACAAGGAGATTTTTACTTCAGTAACAAAGTCAATTCAAGCCCCTTTTTTTGTATATTCAAATGTTGCTGAATGGAAAAAAATTGAATTAGAGGTAGATTTAAATTCTATGGTAGCGCTTCAAAATTTAATTCATGATGTGCTTCAACAAAACAACTATTCACTTGATAAGGCATGGCCATTTAGAATACACGGTAATTTTAATCAACTTAACTTTCATATCATTATGAAAGATTTAAACCAAACCAAGCATTCTCACGAAATACATAAAGCATCTAAAGTACTATTTGATCGATCTAACCAAAAGGGAGATTTAATCGGGTTTTATAGTGAACATCATGAAGGTGTATTTACACATAAAGGCCAATATATTCACGTTCACTATATAGACAATGAACGTTCTGAAACAGGACATTTAGATGATATCCACATCAAAGGAAAAATTGAAATCTATATCCCATTCAATTAGATAATCACTATTTACCTCTCACCTATTCAACATTTTCAAGCTGATGCATATTCACTTTCACCATTCCGTCATCAGCTATATCATTCAACTCAACTTGATGCATTGTATTACATAAATGGGGGTTCCAGGGGTATTTTATTTTTACATAGTTTTCAGTAAAACCATGAATATAACCTTCTTTATTTTCACTCTCAAACAGAACTGTTTTTGTTTTACCGAGTTGAGATTCATAAAATGATCTTCGTTTTTTAGCTGAAAGCCCTCGAAGCATTTTACTTCTTTTTTTCCGTACTTGAATGGGCACTACTCCATCCATTGAATCGGCTGGCGTATTGGCTCTTTCAGAAAAAGTAAAGACATGTAAATATGAAATAGGCAATTCATTCAAAAAATTATAGGTTTCAAGAAAAAGTTCATCTGTTTCGCCTGGAAAACCAACAATTACATCAACTCCTATACAAGCATCTGGCATTTGGTTTTTTATTCGATTTACACGATCCACATAAAGTTCACGCATGTATCTTCTTCTCATCCGTTTTAATAATTGGTTGCTACCACTTTGCAATGGAATATGAAAATGAGGCACAAAAGTCTTACTTTCAGCAACAAAATCAATGGTTTCATCTTTCAGCAAATTTGGTTCTATGGAGGATATGCGCAAACGTTCAATTCCCTTCACCTGATCTAACGCTTGAACCATTTCTAAGAAAGTATGCTCATGACGTTTGTTTCCAAATTCACCTTTGCCATAATCACCAATATTAACCCCAGTAAGCACAATTTCTTTAATTCCTTGCGAAGCAATATCACTTGCATTTTTCAGCACATTATCTAATTCATCACTTCTGGAAATACCTCTTGCTAATGGAATTGTACAGTAAGTACATTTATAGTCACAACCGTCTTGAACTTTTAAAAAAGCCCTTGTTCTATCACCAATTGAATAGGAACCAACATAGAAATCGGCTTCATTAATCTCACACGAATGAACTTCTCCAAAATCATTTTTGCTTAGATCGTTAATATAATCTGTAACTTTAAACTTTTCAGTAGCCCCTAAAACTAAATCAACACCCTCTACAGAAGCTAATTCTTCTGGCTGAAGCTGGGCATAACAGCCAATACCAATTATAAAAGCTTCGTTATTCGATTTTTGAGCTTGTTTTACAATAGTTTTAAAACGTTTATCTGCATTTTCAGTAACGCTACAGGTATTAATTACATAAATATCTGCAGTTTGGTCAAACTCAACACGCTCAAAACCTTCCTCTTCAAAGCTTCTAGCTATGGTTGATGTTTCAGAAAAATTCAACTTACAACCTAAGGTATAAAAAGCAACTTTTTTACTCATTTCCAACTCCAATCTTTCAACTTTAATTATATTAGCCTGCAAAGATACCAAATATAATTTGTTATATAAATTGAAGTTTTGAAGTCATTTCAACTAAATTATTTTTTACAAACACTGCTAATTATAAGTTTTTGGGCTTGTAGCAAAAAAGAATCAAACTATTCTGAAAAGGATGTTTTTAGGTATAATGAACATGCTAACATTAGTTCCTTAGACCCAGCCTTTGCAAAAGACCAAAGAAATATATGGGCTTGTCATCAATTGTATAACACTCTGGTAGAATTAGATGAAAACCTAAATATTGTATCGAGTATTGCTAAGGATTGGAAAATTAGCGATGATGGTTTAGCTTATGATTTTTATTTGAGGAATGATGTTTACTTTCATTCAAATGCAATTTTTGGCAAAGACAGTACACGCATTTTAAATGCCAACGATGTTGCGTATAGCATAGAACGCTTAAAAGATCCTCAGGTAGCTTCACCAGGAAGCTGGATTGTAAAAAATATAGACCGTATTGAGGTCATTGATAATTTTCATATAAGGTTTCATCTTCTTAGAAACTTTCCTGCTTTTTTAGGAATTTTAAGCATGAAATATGCTTCAATCATACCTATTGAAACCCAAACTAAATCATTTTCCTTTAGAGAAACCCCTGTAGGAAGTGGCCCTTTTTATTTGAAACGTTGGATAGAAAATGAAAAATTGGTTTTTAGAAAAAACAAATCTTATTGGGAGAAAGATGACCAAGGCAAACAGTTACCTTATATTGAATCTATTGCAATTACTTTTCTCCCCGATAAACAAAGTGAATTTATGCAATTTATGCAAGGTGAAATTGATTTGTTAAACGGTCTGCACCCTTCTTACAAAGATGAACTTTTAACTTTAGAAGGAGAATTAAAAACACCGCTTAAAAAGAAGTTTAATTTATCTAAAGCTCCTTTTTTAAATACTGAATATATTGGTTTTTACTTACCTCAAAAAAACAGTGCAATTCAAAACAAAAATTTTAGAAAAGCGATACATCACGGTTTTGACCGAGTGAGTATGATGAAGTATCTTAGAAACAGCATTGGTATTCCTGCCACTGGTGGAATAATTCCCGCCTCAATGCCTGGAAGTATTCATCAAGAAATGACTTTTTATCAACCTGAAAAAGCAAAAGCTTACTTAGAAAAACACAAAACAGAAAGCGGTGATCAAAACCCCAGCGTGAGTATTGCAACCAATGCTAGTTATGTAGATTTAATTGAATTTGTACAGCAAGAATTACAGAAAATTGGCATTCAGGTAAAGGTTGATGTAATGCCTGCATCCACATTACTTCAGCAACGCTCATCAGGTCAATTAGAGGCTTTTAGGGGAAGTTGGGTAGCCGATTATCCGGATGCTGAAAACTATCTTGGGCTTTTTTATTCAGAAAATTTTTCTCCAAATGGCCCTAATTATACACATTTCAATCAAGCTGAATATGATGTATTATTTAAACAGGCATCTACCAACAACTCTATTGATGAACGAATTTTAAATTACCAAAAAATGGATTCTATAATAGCAGAGGAACTACCCATTATTCCTCTATTTTATGATGAAGTGGTTCGGTTTACATCAAAGAAAATTAAACATTTACCTGTTAATTCACTTAATTTACTAGAGTTAAGAAAACTAAAGAAATTAGAGTAAACTATTAATTATTTCATCGGTAGTAAGTCCTTCTGCTTCTGCTTTGTAATTTTTGATTACTCTGTGTTTCAAAATACCCTGAGCAACTGCTTTTACATCCTCTATATCAGGTGCATATTTCCCATTTAAGCCCGCATTGGTTTTAGCCGCTAAAATTAAGTTTTGCGAGGCTCTTGGTCCAGCTCCCCAACCTACGTATTCTTTTACCAATTTAGATGCTGTAGGCTCATTTGGTCTTGTTTTTCCAACCACTTTAACCGCGTATTCTATCACGTGATCTGTAACTGGAATTCTTCTTATTAACTGCTGAAAATCAATTATTTCTTGTGCATTAAACAAGGCATTGATTTCATGTTTCGTAGTTTGTGTAGTAGATTTAACTACTTCTACTTCTTCTTTAAAACTTGGATATTTTAGTTCTATGGCAAACATAAAACGGTCTAACTGCGCTTCTGGCAAAGGATAGGTCCCCTCCTGCTCTATGGGGTTTTGAGTTGCAAGAACAAAATAAGGTTGCTCTAACTCATAGGTTTTCCCTCCAATAGTAACGGATTTTTCTTGCATTGCTTCAAGCAGTGCTGCTTGTGTTTTGGGGGGAGTTCGGTTAATTTCATCGGCTAATACAATATTTGAAAAAACAGGTCCTTTTAAAAATTGAAATCGCTTTGCGTCATCCAAAATTTCAGAACCTACAATATCACTTGGCATTAAGTCAGGTGTAAATTGAATACGCTTAAACTGAAGCCCTAAAGCCTTAGAAATTGTATTTACCATTAGTGTTTTTGCCAATCCTGGCACTCCAATTAATAAGGCATGGCCACCAGCAAAAATTGAAATCAATATCTGATTTACTACCAAATCTTGACCTACAATCACTTTGGCAATTTCTTTTTTAAGTGTTTGGTTTTTTTGAACTAAGTCTTTTATTTTATCTACGTCTGACATATTTTTATTTAAATTTTTTCTTTCACCCAATCGTCTGCAAAATCACATACTTTGTAATCAGAATTAAATTTAATGTAAGTATCTTTTGCCTTTTCTGTCACCCACTTTTGAATCTCTTTAATTTGCTTTTGTCTTAATGCAAGTTCTTTAATTCTTGGGTAATCATCTTGAAAATTAGCTTTGTGCTCAGGAATTTTTTTAGTGACTTTATAAATCTTAAAAGAGGTTTTTCCTGTTCTATCTTCGTCTCGAATTACACGAGAAAGTTCTCCTTCTCTTAGTTTATATACTCTTGTATAAAGCTCTGTATCCATCTTAGCTAATTCAAAACGCTTGCTTCCATCTGCAGAATTGATTAACTGTCCACCACTTTCTTTGGTTTCTGCTTCATCAGAAAATTCTTTTGCAGCAGCTTTAAATTCTAATTCGCCAGCTTCAAGCATGCGTTTTATTTTTTCAGCTTTTTCTTTAGCTTCATCAATGGCTTTTTGAGTAACTTCTGGGTAAAGCAAAATATGTCTAACATCTACTTGTTGACCTCTAATTTTTTCAACCATCAATATATGCCATCCAAATTCAGACTCAAAAGGTTTGCTTATTTCTCCTTCATTTAAACTAAAAGCGGCGTCTTTAAACTCTTTTACAAAAGAATCTCTTCTGGTTAAGGTATATAAACCTCCCGTAGACCTAGAAGCTTTATCTTCTGAATAAAAAGTAGCTTTGGTAACAAAACTTGCTCCGTTTTCCAAAACATCTTGGCGCATTTCATTAAGTCGATCTACAACTTTATCTACTTGTTCTTGTGGCACTTTAGGGCGAATAACAATTTGAGCTACTTCAAGCTCATCTCCAAATATAGGAACATCTTCAGCAGGAATAGATTCAAAAAACTTTCTAGTTTCTTCTGGAGTAACTTCTATATCATCTACCACATCAGACTTCATAAGTTCAGCCAAGCTACGTTCTAGATTAATGTCATAAAGTTTAGCTTTTAAATCATCTTCATTCTGTTGGCCATAAAACTCAACAATTTTTTCCATGCTACCAACTTGTGCAGCCATTTGGTCCATTTGTTGCTCTGTTTCTGCCATTATTCTTTCTTCTGAAACCTCTAAACTATCCTGAATTGCATGATGTGCAAATAGTTTATTTTCCATCATGCGTTCTAAAATTTTACAAGGTGTTCTATCTGAAGCAGGAAGCCCTTGCTCTTTGGCATCTAATCCAAATTTTAACAGATCACTTTCTGTGATTAAGTAATCGCCAACAACCGCTGCAACGCCGTCAATTTTCTGTCTTACTTTACCATCTTTCCCAATATCAAATACTTTTCTATCTGCATCTTCTACATCTTTTATCAAATTGTCTTCATCATCAATTACAACCTGAGCGTGAATACTAAAACTGGTTAACAATGCTAGGGCAATAAGACTAATTAAATGTTTGATACTCTTTATTTCTAATTGCATATTCAATAACTTCTTTATCAATTTTCTTTTCTAATTCTATTTTTTTCTTATTTAATAGTATTTGTTCAATAGTTGGTTGAACATAGCTTAGCGGAGCCTCATCTTTTATTTTTTTTCTTTTGGATACATGAATTAATGCCAAACCTAAACTATCAGATATTTCAATTTTGTTTTGCAAAGCTAATTCATTTGGCGTTAATCTTTTAAGCTTATTATTAAATTGTTTTAGGATGTCAAGTTCTCTTACCCAAACGGAATCATTTAAAGAGTAGTTTTTAAATTCTAGACTTCGTTGTTCTAAAAAAAGCTGATCATCGGTTTTAAAACTCCAAAAAGCCTTTTTTATTTCATCTATATTGTATAGATTTTTAGAAAGTTGCAGGTATCTTACTTGCAGTAAATTTTCATTTAATTTAAAACTCTCTTGATGCTTTTCAAAATAATTTTTTATTTCTTCATCAGTAGGTTGATAATTTTTGACCTCTTCACTCACTAAAGCATCTTTATAGGCTTTTGTATATAATTCATATTTATAATTTTGTACAAGTTCATTGTATTTTTGTTGATCTTCTGTGGGCAAATTAAACTTTGCTTTTTGCATCAATATATGTTTTAACGCCCACTGGTCTATATAATTTCTGGCTATTAAAACGCTATCTTGATCATTTTTAAAAATCTCTTTAGGAAGGTCACTTTCATACAAGTACTGGTCTCCAACCTTGGCAAGTGGTGTTGATTTTTCGTTGCTTTCAAACAAGGTACAAGATTGCAACAATAGTAAAACAAGTAATAATATGTGAAAATTATTTTTCAAACTTTTCTTTTAAAATTTCTAAGGCATCTTGATTCACTTTGTACGTATATTTCTCCTTTAATTGGCTTAACCAATTTTCTTCTAACCTATTTTGATAATCTGAAATTACTTGTCCTCTTACTTCATCTAACTGAAGTTGTTTTGGAGGTAAAATTGCTTCCACTTGTAAAATTACATATTTGTTATTTTTTTCAAAATATGGATTTATACCAAGTTGTACATCAAAATCCTTAGGTAAAGACAAATCTTCTACAGGTGTATTCTCTATAGTTTTACGTATAACACTTGTAGTAGAATTGAAAGCCTCATCGATTGATTTTCCTCTTTTATTTACTTGTTTCAAAAAC